>NZ_JBFMIA010000002.1:0-453406 GCF_040801915.1 Jeotgalibacillus marinus
ATGTCCAAGGTTTAGAGATTACTTGCATGGATCTTGATGTTTTTGCACCAGAACCGGATTGCTTCTGATAATTTGATTGTTTATCTTTTTTATAAATACTAATGCGATCATATTCTTTTTCGTAGCTGACTTTATCTCTTTAAATAAGTACTCAGGTCATTAATGAAATCCAAAACTATCTATCAAGAACCTCTCGACAGACTTCATGGAAGGGTCTTCCTTTTACGTTCGCTTTATGATACGATTGTAAACGCTCTTTTTTCGCGGCTGCGATTGAAACTATGCGAATGAGGTGACAGTAAGATGACCAAAAAAATTGTTCCCCCTTCCCTTAACCACCCCGACTACAAAGATGAAAAAGATCGATTAACTTTTACGAGATTGTATATTGATCAAGCCTTAACAACTTCAAAACAGAGTGAAGGTAACGCACGCGAAAGTTTACGCCAAGCATACGAGACACTCGATTCGCTCGACAGTAGTTTAAGCTACATGAATTTATTAACTGGTGCGAGCTTGCTTCAAATGAGTGCTGATCAAATCAAACGACTTGAAAGTGTCTATGACAAACCATACTTTGCTCGCATTGATTACCAAAAGGAAACAGAAGAAAAAGAGTCGCTTTACATAGGCAAGGCTTCACTTCATAATCCAGAGACACAATCCCAAATCATCGTTGACTGGCGCTCGCCTGTTGCCAATGTCTACTATGACGGTCGACTCGGTGATGTGGAATATGAAGTGAATGGTTACACCACGGAAGGCTATTTATCCCTTAAACGCCAATACCAAATTGAAGATGGTCAATTACTAAATATCCAAGACGTCGATCTCACAACCACCGATGAACTACTACAACAATCACTCGCACAAAAAGCAGACAATCGTTTAAATGAAATCGTATCAACCATTCAAAAAGAACAAAACGATATTATTCGCGCACCTCTAAATCGTCCAATCATTGTTCAAGGAGCTGCAGGTAGCGGAAAAACAACAATCGCACTTCACCGAATTTCATATTTCTTATATGTAAATAGTGAAACCTTCCACCCATCAAACCTTATGATCCTAGCACCAAATCAACTATTTATCGAATACATTTCAGAAGTTCTTCCGGAGCTTGGTGTAGATAAAATTAAACAAACAACATTGATTGACTATATGAAAATGGCGATTGGTCAAAATATTCGCTTGATAGACCCTACCATAAAGTTACTAGCTTTAATTGAACGCGGGAAAAATAATGAACAAATCAAGTGGCTGTCTGAGTTTAAAGGTTCGCTAACCTTTATGAAAATTGTCGATCGTTACATTGATCAAATCGAAGAAGCAATGGCACCAAGTGAAGATGTCATGCTCGAGAAATTTAGAATTCTCAGAGGAAATCGGTTACGAACACTTTTTTTGCACGACTACACCTACATGCCTGTATATAAACGATTCGATAAAATCAAAGGCGTCATCCAGAATCATATGCGAACAAAGAAAAAACAAGTCCTCAAGAAAATTGAAGACGTCTATGAAGACGCATTAGAAAAAGCATTGTATGGTATTCGAAACGATAACAAGCGACGGAAAAAAGTCACTTTTATCATGGATACGAAAGCGGCGCGCCTAGATTCCATTCAAAAAGAAGCACGCTCTACAGTACGCCTATACATGAAATCATTTGATAAAAAGTCACCAATCGATTTGTACAAAGAATTATTGTCATCGCCTGATTTACTCAAATCTGTTGCAGAGGAACTGACGACAAAACAGGTCCAATTGATCTGTTCGCATAGCCAGCAAATTTTTTCGAAAAGAACATACGAATTAGAAGACTTAGCACCTCTTTATTATTTACACGGTCGTTTACATGGACTAGCTGATGAAGCAAAAGTCAAAAGCGTATTTATTGATGAAGCGCAAGACTATAGCTATTTTCAGTTAGCGGCTCTTCGGAGAATTTTAGATACAAGCTTGTTCACTGTCGTTGGTGACTTGGCTCAAGGAATTCATTCCTACAGGGGAATGCGCGACTGGAAAGTGATTGAGAAAGACATTTTTAGTGAAGCACATTATTTCACACTGCAAAAAAGTTACAGAACAACGATTGAAATTATGAATGTTGCTAATGATGTGATGCAACGTATGACCGAACCGCTTCCTCTTGTTGAACCTGTTGTCAGGCGTGGCGAAATGCCTACATATCACCTGATAAATCATGATGAAATGGCCGTCCAAATCGAAAAAGATATCCTTTCGGTAAAAAAAGACGGTTATCACACGATCGCCATCATTGGAAAAACACCGGCTGAATGCACAGCTATTTTTAAACGAATGGAGTCTAGCTTAGTAAAAGTTCAACTAATCACTGAACATGAAGATTTGAAAAAAGATCACATCACCCTCCTCCCTTCCCACTTAGCCAAAGGTCTGGAGTTTGACGCCGTTTTCATTCCTTCTCTGGAAGTGAAATATGAAGAGAATGAGCTTGATATTAAATTACTTTATGTCGCCATGACACGCGCCATGCACCGACTCTTTTTATATAGCAAAAAACCAGAAGAATTACTGTTGCAGTATGTGGATGCTGATAAAGTGGATGGACTGACTTAGGGGATTCGTTATGTTAAGAACTATTCATAATTCCCCAATGGTAAATGTGATTTAAGTAGTTGCAGGAGTTAGTTATCAAAAACAATTAACTATGATGAACAAAAACGCTTGGTTAAGTTACTTCCCAAGCGTTTTTGTGTGCTGAACTGTTTTTTGTTTTCTCCACATTGCGAGAACTGGCATACCAATCAGGGGAGTTCTACATTGTTCGTTTACAACTTTACTCGCTGCAAACGCAGTGCGTTTAATACAACGGAGACGGAGCTAAATGCCATGGCCGCTCCAGCTAACCACGGTGCGAGCAGACCTACAGCTGCAATGGGAATTCCTAGCGTATTGTACCCAAATGCCCAGAACAAGTTTTGTTTAATATTTTTCATCGTTTTGCGACTCATCGTAATTGCATCCGCAATACTTTTTAAGTCACCACGAATGAGTGTAATATCTGCAGCTTCCATTGCAACGTCAGTGCCTGTCCCAATGGCCATTCCAATGTCTGCCACTGCTAGTGCTGGCGCATCATTAATTCCATCGCCAACCATCGCAACTATTTTACCTGTTGCTTGAAGCTTGCTAATTTCATCTGCTTTTCCTTCTGGCAAAACTTCAGCAATGGTTTTTGTAATTCCTGCTTCTTTTGCAATTTCCATCGCAGTTCGTTTGTTATCACCAGTTATCATAATCACATCTAACCCCATTGAACGCAGTTGAGTGATCGCTTCTTTTGACGTTTCTTTAATGGTATCTGCAACAGCTACCATTCCGGCTAACTCACCATCAATTGCTACGAGCATCGCTGTTTTCCCAGCCTGCTCAAAAGTCATCATCGCATCTTCCACATCATTGCTGTCAATACCTGATTGCTTCAACAAGTTACGCGTGCCAATTAACACATCTTTTTCATTCACAGTAGCGCGTATGCCAAACCCTGTGACTGATTCAAAGAAAGATGGAGATCCAACTTTAAGATCTTTAGCCTGAATTCCTTTAACAATCGCTTCAGCTAAAGGATGTTCTGAGCCTTTCTCGGCTGAACCAACAAGATAGAGTAGGTCTTCTTCAGACCATTCTCCCACCGCTAACACATCTGTTAATACTGGTTCACCTTTCGTTACGGTCCCTGTTTTATCAAGGACGATCGTATCAATTGTGTGTGTCATTTCTAGGTGTTCTCCACCTTTAAATAAAATGCCGAATTCAGCTGCACGACCAGATCCGGCCATGATTGATGTTGGTGTTGCAAGACCGAGCGCACAAGGACAAGCAATAACAAGAACGGCAATCGTTGCTTCTAGTGCAGGTGCGATTTCACCTGGTGAGACAACCGTAAGCCAAACAATAAACGTAAGCAACGCAATGCCCACAACAATCGGGACGAAAACACCAGAGATTTTATCTGCTTGACGCTGAATTGGCGCTTTAGAACCTTGAGCTTGTTCTACAACTTTGATAATTTGTGAGAGCGCCGTCTCCTTACCAACTTTTGTAGCGGTTATTTTCAAAAATCCTTGCTTGTTCATTGTCGATCCAATGACAGCGTCTCCTTGTTTTTTATCCACAGGGACACTTTCACCAGTAATCATCGATTCATCAATGGCTGAACTTCCTTCTAAAATCGTTCCATCTGCAGGGATTTTTTCACCTGGTTTCACGATCATGATGTCTCCAACACGCACGTCCTCTAAAGGAACCTCTTGCTCTTTATCATCACGGATGATGAAGGCCGTTTTGGCTTGAAGACCCATTAGTTTTTTGATTGCTTCAGATGATCTGCCTTTTGCTTTTACTTCAAACAGTTTTCCTAAAACGATAAGCGTTATAAGTACCGCACTCGTTTCAAAATAGTAACCCATTTGGTGACCTTGCATTCCGATTGATTGGAAAGCTAAATACACACTGTAAAAATATGCAGCAGATGTACCTAGTGCAACAAGTACGTCCATGTTCGCACTACCATGTCGAAGGGCTTTATAACCACCGACATAAAACGACTTCCCAACGACAAATTGAACGGGTGTGGCGAGTGCCATTTGAAACCATGGATTCATCAAGATATCCGGAACATATAGCCACGAAGTAAAACTGAAATGACCAAACATCGTCCAAAGCAACGGCAGTGCGAAAATCAATGAAAAGATAAACTTGCGTTGCTGCTTTTGGATTTCAACTTGACGATGGTCTACTTGCTCTTGTTGATCATCTTTTCGCTTTGCATCATAACCAAGTTTTTGAACTTGTGCGATTATATCTTCAACCGCCAAACTACTTTCGTTAAATTCTACGGTTGCTTGCTCTAAAGCTAAATTTACATTCGCCGTTTTCACGCCTTCCAAACGGTTAAGTCCTTTTTCAACACGCGTGGCACACGTGGCACAGGTCATACCTATAATATCGAATTCAGCCTTAGATGTCACAACACCGTACCCTAGGTCTTCAACTTTTTGTTCAATTTCTTTTAGCGTCAATGCTGTAGAATCATAAGATATACTTGCTTGTTCAAGTGCAGGGTTAATCGAAGCATGATCAACGCCTTCAAGCTTTTGAAGACTTTTTTCTATACGTGTGGAACAAGCCGTACATGTCATGCCAGAGATTTGTATTTCTCTTTTCAATTGTGTCATATTAGCCACCCCCATACCCCATAAGGGTATATTTCTTTGGTAAAAAAAGTGCGCTGCCTTCGCTGCACACTTTTACTATTTATTACTTGATTGTGTAACCTTGCTCTTCAATTATTTCGCGAATTTCACTTACTGTAACGGACGCTGGTTGGAAATCAACGTCAACTGTACCTTGTTCAAGATGAACGCGTACTTCGTTTACTCCAGCAAGATCGCGTACATTGGTATCAACTGCGTTTACACAATGTTGGCATGACATACCTTCTACATTTAGCGTTACCGATTCTACCATGATTCATTCCCCCTATTTTTTCGTCAATCGTTTCATCGTTGAAAGTAATTCGTCAACCACCTCAAGGTCACCCTCTTGGATGCGGTCTACGATACAACTCTTCATATGACCCTCTAGCAAAAGATTTGAAACGCTGTTGAGCGCTGATTGAGATGCAGCAATTTGAGTAATGACATCATCGCAGTAGGTATCTTTGTCAATCAACTTTTTGATCCCACGAATTTGCCCTTCTATACGATTTAATCGCGTTGTTAAGTTTTTCTTCATTGCATCTGAATGATGACTCTTGCGCTCATGATTTGTTGCACAATGACCACCATCCACCTTCAGCATGTTTTCCTTTCCCTCAAGATCCGCCATGCCTATCACTCCTAGTAACTTCTTTCCTGCAATAAGAATAACATACCCCCTCTAGGTATGTAAAGCCCTTTGTTTCGCTTTGTCATGATAAAGCACTCTTCCCCAAGATGAATAATATTTTAAAAATTGTTTGACAAGTTAAAAAACGCGTAGTAAAGTTAGGAACAACATTTGAATAGAACAATATCTTCTTATCCAGAGAGGTGGAGGGACTGGCCCTACGATACCTCGGCAGCGGACTTGCGATTGCAAGCACCGTGCCAACTCCAGCAGACATTCGTCTGAGAGATGAGAAGAGGTGTTTACGCGAGTAGCCTCTTCTTGTTTTTGCGAGAAGAGGCTTTTTTGTATCATATTTTCACTAAAGAGTCCTCTTCTCATAATTAAACCAACTAATACTATTTGTTTAGTTATATTTTCTGAGGGGGTATAAAAGTGATTCAATTTGAATCAGTTACAAAAACGTATGGCAGTGGTGAAGACGCTGTTCATGCGTTGAGCGGCATTGATTTAACAGTTGAGACAGGTGAAATTTTCGGTGTCATTGGATTCAGCGGAGCGGGGAAAAGTTCACTCATTCGTTGCGTTAACCTATTAGAGCGTCCCACCGAAGGAAGAATTCTTATTCATCAAAAAGATCTTACGACGCTATCCAAAAAACAAATTAGAGAAACGAGAAAAGATATCGGAATGATTTTTCAACATTTCAATCTCTTAAATTCAAAAACGGTGTTCCATAATGTCGCTATGCCTCTTCTTCTTTCAAATTTAAAAAGAAGTGTTGTGACTAAAAGAGTTACAGACCTTCTTGCATTTGTAGGGTTGGAGGATAAGGCTGAACAATACCCCGACCAGCTTTCTGGGGGGCAGAAGCAGCGCGTTGGCATTGCTCGTGCATTGGCAACCAACCCCTCCGTTCTGCTCTGTGATGAAGCAACGTCAGCGCTTGATCCTGAAACGACGCAATCGATATTGGAACTGCTGCGGCGGATTAACCAGGAATACAACATTACGATTTTAATTATCACGCATGAAATGACCGTGATAAGAGAGATTTGCGATAAGGTTGCCGTGCTTGAAAATGGTGTGGTGCAAGAACAAGGAAGCGTGTTTGATGTATTTACGAACCCACAGCATGCGACATCAAAGAAATTTGTCAAATCAATCATGAACGACCAACTTCCTGAAAGTATACTTAACGAAATTAAAGAGAAAGAGCATCACCAAATTTATCGTATTCAATATACAGGATCCTCTACTGGTCAACCGCTTTTATCAAGAATTTCTCGTGAATTTGATCTTGATTTAAATGTGTTGTACGGCAATATTACAGAACTACAAGGAATTCCGTATGGTAACTTGATCGTTGAATTTATTGGTGATCGTGCGCAAATTCAACAAGCGTTGTTGTCGATTCAACAGCAAAACATAGCGGTAAAGGATGTGATCAACCATGCTAGTTAGTACTGACCAGATCACTGAAGCATTGTGGGAAACGATTTCGATGGTCGGATTCTCACTATTATTTTCTACCCTCATCGGTTTTCCGCTAGGTATCTTGCTTGTTGTTACACGAAAAGGACATTTACTCGAAAACGCACCTTTTTTCAATGTTCTAAATGGCATTATAAATGTTTTTCGTTCCGTTCCATTCATTATCTTAATGGTCGCCATCATTCCAGTGACTCGCTTTATTGTTGGAACATCTATTGGAACTGCAGCAGCGATTGTCCCTCTCGTCTTCTATGCTGGTCCTTACATTGCAAGACTTATCGAGAACTCTCTGTTAGAAGTTGATAAAGGAGTGGTCGAGGCAGCTGAAGCGATGGGCGCTACACCAGGTCAAATTATTTTTCGATTTTTAGTTCCTGAAGCATTAAGCTCTCTTGTTTTAGCGTTGACCATCGCAACGGTTGGATTGATTGGTGCCTCTGCAATGGCTGGTGCTGTTGGGGGCGGAGGGCTCGGTGATTTAGCTATCACATATGGATATCAACGTTTTGATACAACAACCATGTATATCACAGTTGGGATCTTAATCATCATGGTTCAAGGATTACAATCAACAGGTAATTTACTATCTAAAAAAATTCGAAGAAGCTAATTACAGGAGGAATTTGACATGAAAAAAACAATACTGACTCTTATTTCACTCTTATCAATCGAGTTATCAGCGTGCGGAGACGATGAAAGCGGACCAATTAAAATAGGCGTCAGTGGTTCGGATACACGCATTTGGGAGTTTGTTGCGGAAAAAGCAGCAGAAGAAGATATTGAAATTGAAATCGTAACATTTTCAGACTATGTACAACCAAATATTGCTCTTGATGAGGGTGAATTAGATTTAAATGCTTTTCAAACCATCTCTTATTTTGATTCATTTATTGAAGAAAGAGGATTAGAATTATCTCCAATCGCGGCAACAGTTATCGCACCTATGGCCCTGTACTCAGAAAAGGTCGAATCTATTGACGAACTACCAGATGGCGCAACAATTGCCGCTCCAAACGAAGCAACGAACTTAGGACGCGCCCTACTTTTGCTTGAAGAAGCAGGGCTTATCACATTAAGTGATGACGCAGGATTAACAGGTACGGATCAACACATTATTGAAAATCCTAAAAACATCGAGATTCTACCTGTCGTTGCAGGTCAAACCCCCCGCTCTCTACCAGACGTAGATGCATCCATTATCAATAATGGCGTCGCGGTGGACGCTGGGTTCAGTCCTACAAATGATTCTATATTCCGTGAAAGCGAAACGGCAACTCCTTACCTCAATATTATTGCAAGTCGTACAGAAGATGTAGAACGTGAAGACCTTCAAAGGATTGCAGAACTATATCAAGAGGACGATGTTGCACAGTTTATTGAAGACGAATATAAAGGTGGAATGATTCCTACATTTGTTTCAGTTGAGGAATTGACACAATACTAAAAGGGAGAACCAAGAATTCACGCACATCGTTAACCACTCCCCTATTCAAAAAGAATATTTTATTTAAATCTTCATTCCACATCATTATTATGGAATGAAGGTTTTTTCATTATCATTCACGACCAAAAATTTGAAGCATTTACTAATTAAGCGTATTTTCCCTAGTTTTCATATATAATAGAAAGAACTTATTAAACCTACTCTAAACCACTTACAGATTGGCAGGGATTATTATGGATTGGATCTCAATTCTTGTTGGATTGATCTTTTTTTTAAACTTCATCTTTGCTGGCATTCTTATTTTCCTCGAGCGAAAAGATGCAAGCGCTACATGGGCATGGTTGATGGTCCTCTTTTTTATTCCTGTGTTAGGATTTGCTTTGTATCTACTTCTTGGAAGACGCTTGAATAAAAAGCGTTTATTTGATTGGGATGAACGAAGCAAAGTAGGGATTGAGCAGCTGATCCGTTATCAAAGTAATGCCATCCAGGACAAAACGTTCGAATTCAAATCAAAAGAAACAGAAGCCATGCAAGATCTTATTTATATGCAACTTAAAAATGATGACTCCGTTTTAACTCAAGACAATGCTGTGGATATTTTTATTGATGGTCAAAAGAAATTTATGGCTATGTTCAAAGACATTGAAGCTGCAAGAGACCATATTCATCTTCAGACGTATATTTTGCGACGTGATGACTTAGGAAAACGACTACTTGCTTTGTTGATAAAAAAAGCGCAGCAAGGTGTTCAAGTGCGTGTGCTTTATGACGACATGGGTTCGCGTGGGATGACAAAACGTTACTTTAGAGAACTCCGTGCAGCTGGTGGCGAAGTGGAAGCTTTTTTTCCTTCACACGTACCTCTCATTAACCCACGTCTAAATTTTAGAAATCACCGTAAAGTCATCATTATAGATGGCAGAGTCGGATATATCGGTGGATTTAATGTTGGTGATGAATACTTAGGTCTAAATAAACGTTTCGGGTACTGGCGTGATACGCATTTACGTGTTGAAGGAAGTGCCGTTCACCCAATCCAAACTCGTTTCATTCTTGATTGGAATCAAGCCTCGTATCGATATGATATTGAATATGCAGATGATTACTTTCCTTCGATTCCTCTTAAAGGAGACGTTGCGATGCAAATTGTTTCGAGTGGACCAGATTCTGAGTGGGAGCAAATTAAAAATGGCTACATCAAACTGGTGACGAATGCCAAAAAATATATTTACATACAAACACCCTACTTTATACCTGATGCAAGCTTGCTTGACGCTTTAAGAATCGCAGCATTGTCAGGTGTTGATGTACGCATTATGATTCCAAATAAACCGGATCACATGTTTGTGTACTGGGCCACCTATTCTTATGTTGGCGAACTCATTAAAGCCGGTGCAAAAATTTACATTTACGAAAATGGATTTATCCATGCAAAAACTTTAGTAACCGATGATTCAGCCGCTTCTGTTGGGACAGCAAATATTGATTTACGTAGTTTCCGATTGAATTTTGAAGTAAATGCCTTTGTGTATCATCAAGAAACGGTGACAACCCTTTGCCAAATTTTCATTGAAGATATGGAGTTATCTACCGAATTAACTCCAGAGCTTTATCAGCAACGTTCTCATTACATTCGTTTTAAAGAATCGATATCAAGATTACTATCACCGATTTTATAAGATCCAAAGCTCAACCAGCTCCTATCATGGAGCTAGACGATGAAGTAAGTCAAACAAAAACAAAGGAGCTACCCTACAACAGCTAGGGAAGCTCCTTTTGTTATACTGTTATTCAAGAAAATATGATAAAATCAAACGCTAGATTCAGGAAAAATGCCGTATGGATGGCAGCGACAATATAACCATTCCTTGTAATACGATCCACATCTTCCACCTCCCACATATTAGTAGGCCTATTTATTATATTTTCACAAAAAACAATTTATTCCGTTATATTGAACTTAATATGGATTTTTCTTTTTCACTCGTTAGACCTGCTTTCCATTGGTGACCTTTTCTTGCAGCTTGCCATATAAACGTATCTCTAATCGTTTCTTCTGCAGATCTAAACGTTAACCCTTGTTCAATAGCTTTCGTGGCATCCGCTAAAATAAATCCATCTGGATACGTCTCGCTACGTGGAATCCAAAACGGCACTTCCACAAATGCGAAAGCTCCCTGTCTAGTCAACACATCGTCAGATACCCATTGAAACACCGCATCCGAATTCGTTACTTTTTTAACAGTCGTTACGTATTCTTCCATTGATGGGTAGTACGTTAATCCAGCTGCGTTGTACGTTCCAGTCGCTTCTTTTTCTACCATCCGAATGATCCATTCTGTTAAATCCCGTACGTCGATCCATTGAATTTCTCTTGACGGTTCACCTGGTACAAGTACGGAACCGCCTTCTCCTACTCGATTGACCCAGTACGTAAATCTATCAGTTGTGTCATCTGGCCCTACGATCAGACCTGGGCGAATACATAACGAACGCTCACCAAATGTCTCTTTTACGATTTCTTCACTAAGTTGTTTTAGTGGCCCGTATGTTCCCCCTGTCACTTCTTCTGTATCCTCTGTTAGTTCACCGAGTTTTGTCTCGCCTTCAATCACAGGACCTTTTGTAAAATCTTCATAGACAGATATAGTTGAAATAAACGTATAATGCTTCACTCGATCCTTTAAGAGATTAGTCGTTGCCTTCACTTGACTCGGCACATAACCTGACACATCGATAACCGCATCCCACGCCCCTTCCTCTAGGGACGTTAAATCTCCATTTCGATCACCAACACGTTTTTCAACATCAGGAAATAAGTCTTGATTCGATTTCCCTCGATTAAACAATGTTACCTCATGACCTGATTTTCGTGCACTCTCTACCATATGCCGACCACAAAATTGTGTTCCACCCAGAATTAACAACCTCATCTAACGCCTCCTTTATTGTGAAGATATTAAACCCATTATAACTTTCAATATTCAGAATTAAAAGAATTAAGATCATATTAGAGAAGACTATCTGAAAAAACCCACCAAGAACATCATCCCAGGCAGGTTTTCTAATCTTATATATTCAAATATTCTTCTAACGTTAATTCACTATTATAAACTTCTGTAGCAAGATCTTCCCCTAAATAACGAAAGTGCCATGCTTCATATTTATACCCAGTGATGTGTTCCTTGTCTTCTGGATAGCGCAAGATAAAACCAAAATTATGAGCGTTTTCATTAAGCCAGTGCGCTGCAGCTGTATCTTGAAAGCTATCTTCCGCCCAATGTATCTCTTGTCCAACCTCACCTATATCAAAACTTAAGCCAGTTTGGTGCTCTGAATAGCCCGGTCGCGCACTAAAACGATCAGCTTCATCTTGACCATAGTCTTCCACATACTCACTATATAAGCGAACTTGAGTATCATACGATCGATACGTACTAAATGCGACTAAATCAAAACCTTCCGCAGCTCCTGCTGCTTTCATTGCTAAAAATGCTTCTCTTGCTTCTTCGCTCTCACCAGGATCATAAGTAGCTGGAATAGGGTTTTGCTTATTCGAAATAAGTACGTCCTCCACAAAGGTTGGCTCCTCTATCGTTTCTGGTGTTTTTTCGTTTTCCCCATATGTCGGTGGTGTTACATCATCTAGTTCATCTTCAGAAGGATCTGGCGTTTCAGATGTTGGATCTTCTTCATTATTATCTGAAGGATTTTCTTCCCCTGTGTCATCGGCAACATTTACAGGTTGTTTTGTATTGTAAAATAATCCTTGTATTGCTTGGTTAACGGACCAATTATACATACTCAATGTACCAAGTGATGCCCCTACTAAAATCGTGAAGATCACAGCTAAAGAAATCCACCATTTCGTTCTCTTTTTTTTATTTATAAATAATCTCTCTTTTCTCATGATGAACTTTATCCTCTCTGGCAACAATTTAAATCCTTCAATCACTACACCATTCTACCAAAAGATATTACAGTAACACAGCGAAAACACAAATAATACAGAAAACCCTACAATAGTAGGTCACTCAATCAGTTTATGAGCTTTGTTCTAAACCCCACTATATCTGTAAAAAAACGCCTTTTTCCTTTCTTTCTATCTGAAGATTATTTTTTAATGCAATTTTTGGTATTTGTGGTGAAATATCAAAAGGCAGGATACATTTTGTTGTCGTCCTTCTTTCTGCTATACTAGGGTTCGACAATTATTTGAATGGATAGATGGAGTGATTTAAATTGAAGCAACAAGCGTGGTTATCTACTAATTTCTTTACGTTCTTCTTTACGTGGGGCGTATTTTTACCTTACTGGACAGGGTGGCTCGTCTTTGAAAAGGATCTTAGTGTTGCATCTGCAAGCTCGATTATTGCAGCCGGACTGTTCGCACGCTCTTTTTCAACCTTGTTCTTTTTTCCTGAGTTAAGTAAACGATTTAGTCTTGCTCAACTTATGAAAATCTTACCTCTTATTTCAACAGCTTTGTTACTTTTATTTATCCCCGTTCAATCATTTTTCGGTCTGATGGTTGTGATGATATTATTTAGTTTGTTTTATCCAAACATGCTACCAATGATGGAAAGCAATGCATCCCTGCTTATGAGAACGAACAACATCAATTACGGTCGAAGTCGTTCTTGGGGTTCTCTCGGGTATACAGTGGGACTAATTGTGATCGGGATCACAACGGCCATATGGTCCGAATCTTCGATTATGGTAGTCATGGTACTAGGGTGCGTCATGATGATTACAGCCTCTTTTAGATCTGCTCCAGAAGCTTTACATGAACGAGTAAGTCCACAAAGAGGCAGCTTCCGTGCTCTGTTTGTTACACCAGGTTTTATTGTTGTCATGAGTATTTGTATCTTAATTCAAGGTTCACATGCGGCCTATTACAACTATGGATTCATTTATTTACAAGACTTACAGGTTTCTAGTCTTTACATTGGCTTTATTTTAAATATCGCGGTGCTTTCTGAAATACTATTTTTTGCCTTTGCAGATCGACTATTAAAACACACACCGGTGTCATCCATGTTTATCATTGTTGGCATAGGTTCAGTTATTAGATGGGTCTTAGTGGGTCTTTTCCCTTCACTTTGGATCTTTATTTTAACGCAGACCTTACACTCAGTAACATTCGGCCTCGCCCATTATGCATTCATCCGCTACTTGTATCGTGCCGTTGATCGACCATTAATTCCAACCGCACAAGGCGTCTACGCGTCTCTTGGAATGGGATTTAGTGCTGCAGTATTAACGCAAGTAGGAGGCTATTTATATGAAGTGTCTTCTGGTTATGCATTTATTGGCATGGGAGTTGCTGTGATTCCTACGATCTTCTTGGGCTTGTGGATGCATATGCGTAAACTAGCTTAATTCCTTCGTACGACCAAAAAACCTTCAACCATTACTTCTTTTCACTAATGGTTGAAGGTTTTTCGCTATTTCTATAGAAGATCGTTGATGTGATATAGCTTTCCGTTTTCAAGTTTTTCGCTCATCAATAATTGTACAAGAGCTTTTCCTACCTCATGCGGTTGTCGTAGTTGCCCTTTTTCTTTAAATTCTTTAAATCGTTCAACTTGCGTAAAAGCGGATGAGGAGGATGAGCGAATCACACTTTGCATATCAGTGTCCATAATACTTGGGCTAAATGAGATGATCATATGCTCTGAATCTGCTTTACTCTGTTCTAGTGCTGCTGTCTCTGTAAATAAATTTAGCGCAGCTTTGGTACTTCCGTATACACTCCAACCATGATTTGGTTTGTCAGCTGCACCCGAAGTAACGTTAACGACTGTCAATGAGATCCCAAGTTCTGTTGTACGTTCGAAAGCTATATTCGTTAATAAAACAGGCGTAATGTAATTGATATGGACGCTACGTTCAACTGAATCAGCATCTAACTGACCAACCGTTTCGATGGGTTCAACTGTCCCGGCATTATGTATAAGATAAAGCTTTTCTGGTGGTCTGTTTGTTTGCTCATCAAACCAACTCTGCAAGAAATTCACTGACTCCTTTGTTGAGCTAACATCCAATTTTTCATGATGATAATTGAGGTTGTGTTCCTCAGCTTTTTTTCTCAAATCATCGTTTCCTGATCGCGACACATCTATAAGGTGAATATTATTTTCTAGAAGTTGATCCCCGATTGCAGCCCCTAATCCTTTAGAAGCACCTGTTACAATAGCACAAATCATGTAAAGTCCTCCTTAATTTCTTTTGTTTAGTATACACTTTTCTTGAGGTGAGGTTCTACAATAAAAAGGTAAGCTACGAAGATCGCAGCTTACCTTTTTATTATTAATTTCAAATCATATTAATTGCCGTTCAAGCCTGGACGGATTCCTCGGTTTTTTCAGGACGTTTACGATAAAGCTTTTGACCGATCAACGTTTGAATTATGAGAAACACTCCTCCAACAGTCCAGTAAAGCGGTAAAGCTGCTGGGGCCGAAAATGAAATAAACATGATCATCACTGGTGATATAAACGTCATAATTTTCATTTGTTTGCGCTGTGCTTCAGGCATATTTTTTAATGTTACAAACCCCTGAACAAAATAAATGGCACCCGCGATCAGCGTCATCGCCATATCTGGACTTCCCAAGCTAAACCACAAAAACGAGTGTGTTGCAATCTCCTCTGAGCTTCTAATCGCAAAATATAACCCCATCAAAATTGGCATTTGAATGAGGAGTGGCAAACACCCTATATTGAGTGGGTTTACGCCATGTTTACGATAAAGCCCCATCATTTCTTGTTGGATTTTCATTTGATCTTCTTTTGATTCAGCCATTTTCAACCGTTTTTGAACATCATCCATTTCAGGTTTTAAGATCTCCATTTTTTCTCTCATCACTTGCTGGGTTTTGTACGTTTTGAGCATGAACGGCATGAGGATCAGTCGGATGATCAATGTGATGATGATAATCGACAAACCAAAATCATCATTAAAAAATGTTCCTATTTCAAAAATCCCTATTTCAAAAGGACGTACGAATATCCCTTTTACGTTTTCAACACTTACACATCCTGTTAAAAAGAGTGTTACTAGCGTCCCCATTAATAATACTGATAATTTCTTCACGTTTTTCCACCATTCCTTTTTCTATTAAAATCCGATTATTTTAAATAGAAAAAGGAACGTACGCATCTTCAGAATCATCCGGGCAAACTTTTCGTTTAATCGCCTTTCCGAAAAGCATGCGACTACAATACGCTTCGATTGCACGTGAGTTAGTTGTTGATCTATTATTATTTAAAGGAACAATTATGTTTTTTCGTGACCAGCTTTGCTTAAGTCCACTGATCCTAAGTGGGCCATTAAAGCTCCATATCAACAATAATAAGTAAGCAAGAGGGATCGTCCCTTCCTGCAAGGACTCCATCACAGCCTGTATAAATAGTTCCATTTACAAGACTCCTAAAGTTAAAGTTGATTGAAGTATACATCTGAACAACAAGAAATGCAAAGAATGAATAATGTATTTATGACTATAATTTTCTTATTACTAGACTCCTAAAGTTAAAGTTGATTGAAGTATCATCTGAACAACAAGAAATGCAAAGAATGATTGACTGGTTAACAATATAGACATATTTAAGTGTGAACTGCCCTCACCTGCCCTTGCGACAACTTATCAATTTGATTATGTATCTTCACAACAACATTTTTTTAAAAAAGCCTTTCTGTGACACAAGATTTAACATTCTGTGAAGAAAATTTTTAAACGTTTTAACTTTTAAAGTCAAGTTGGATAAAATTCTTAAAATAGACAATGATAAGAATAATCGAATCATAGCCAACACTAATGGAATTAAGAGATATGAAACTAAAAAAAGGAGTACCTAGCCAAACGTCGAATTGAATAAGTGGGATAAGAAAGCTTATACAGATCTGAAGGCAATTTTCACGAATGAGCACAAAGCAGACGATTTACAGGTGTTTGAATATTTTAACTTACATAATAAATTGTTTAATTATGTACTTATGGTACAAGCTAGTGGTAGTAGTACAAGATTTCACAAATCAAAAGATAGTTCTTAATACAGAACGAAAGTGTTGTAACTTCTCGTTGAAAGGGCTAAAATTAAAATATAATATATTTTCCGTTGAGTGAACTAGTGAAGTTAACTTTTGTGAGGAGGGCCAAGAATGAGTGAAAAAGAGGGCACACTAAGTGTTCGTTATAAAGATTTTGAATACACAGTTTCTGGAGACGCATCCTTTATTGATCGTCACGAACCGATTGCCCTTGATTTGCTATCACAATTGATGAATAAAGAGATCAATTTTGATAGAAATGATCCAATCCCTAATCCAGCAACACGTGACGTTAAAATTTCGGGCACCCTTGATCTTGAAAAACCTTCAACTACACGCAAACCAATCGCCCAGATACCGATAGAAGAAAAACGTGATATTCAGCTTTTTCTTGAAGAATTGCCTCTTCACTCAGAATGGCAGTTCACCCTGGCGATGGCTTTTTATTTATCTCAATATAAATTACAGCCATCATTTACAGCTAAATCTGTACGTAAACAATTTTCTGAAGCACGCCACACTGTTCCGAATAATATCCATTTAAGTTTTCATACGTGTGTAAAAAAAGACTATTTAAAAGAATTTGGCCTAGCAGAACTTCAGAAAACGTACGAGATTACCGAGACAGGCATTCATTATATTCGGAACTTAAAAAAGATCAACTCTGAGCAGGAAAATGCTGCTGATTTAACAAATACCACACAAAACGATCGTCAGCGTCAGTTACTCGATTTCACGTTGGAAGAGCTTCATTTAGACCAAAACCCGAATCCATCATTGCTCGAACGAATGGAAGACCAAGCGCTAAGCGTACTTTACATTTATAAAACGGAACTGGATTTTTCACATCTCTCTGCACAAGATGTCCACACGATTTTACGTGATTACTTTTCGTATAAATATTCATTAAAAGCTGTGCAAATCGCTCTAAGTCGTTCTCGTCCAAAAGTTAAGAAAATAAAATACGATGGTCAAATGCGCTATCAACTGACGACAGAAGGAATGGAGTATATAGAAGATGTTATGCGAAAACAATTGAATAGTAACTAATATTGAAAACAGTCTGAGGCATGTTGATGTATCTTTGGACTGTTTTTTTGTGGTGTGACAGGATTGTAGGCAGTAAGGTAAAGATGATTGACGATGACATATATTTTGAGTAAAACTAGTTCCTTCCTATTATTGTACTTATTTTTCGAATATTCCTTTTTCCCTTATTGCATGATATCATTACAATTAGACACTAATTTTGAAATGAGGGACAGGATGAGTACGCGAACGAAAAATAGCAACAAGAAAAAGAAAAAGTGGCTGAAGTGGACGTTGATTATTTCACTACTATTCGTAGTTGGAATTGGAGTATATGGATTTTCAATCTATCGATCTCTAACTTCAGCGACGGATCAAATGCATCAATCCATTGATCGAGATGGTTCTGACAAGCGAGCGGAAGAAGTTCAGTTCGAAGAAAAAGATCCATTTTCTGTATTGCTGCTAGGAATAGATCGGGACGAAAATGGGACAGGGCGTTCCGACACGATGATGGTCATGACGGTAAACCCTCAAGAAGAAACGACAAAGATTTTAAGTATCCCACGTGATACGTATACAGAAATGATCGGAGCAGGATACGGATACGACGATAAAATCAATCACGCTTATGCATTCGGTGGCGTTCCAATGGCAATGGATACCGTTGAAAATTTATTAGATATACCTATTGATTACTTTGTTGAAGTGAGCATGGAAGGCTTTGAAGAACTCGTTGACGCTGTTGATGGCGTGACTATTAATAATAATTTTTCGTTTGAATCTGGTGGTCATTCGTTTCCTGAGGGAGAATTATCTTTAAGTGGTGATGAGGCATTAGCATTCACACGTATGCGCTATGAGGATCCAAATGGTGACTTTGGTCGTCAAGAACGTCAACGTCAAGTTATGGAAGCTTTTATACAAGAGGGAGCAAGTGTGAACTCGCTTTGGAATTTTGGAAATATTTTTGATGCATTAGGAAATAACATTAAGACAAATCTATCCCTTGATCAGATGGTCGATATTCAACGTGAATACCGAGCTGCTGCATCAAGTCTTGAGCAATCAACGATTGAAAATGGATCAGGTCAAATGATTGACGGTATTTATTACTATGTAGTTCCCGATGAAGAAATCTCAAAAATTCAATCATCACTAAAAGATCATCTTAATTTGTAAATTAACCACACAAAAACCAGTTCTGCGACTAGTGCCAGAACTGGTTTTTTGTAATCTTGGGTTAAATAACAACCAGTAGTATTACTGCAACAATCGTCAATTAAAAAACATTGCCTCCGATCAAAAATCATAAGGGGCAACGTTTTTAATTGACGATTAATATTCTATCTTTTTTTAATTGTTGAGTCTGATTTCTTTCTATCACATATGATGCATCGATCGGTGTAATAGTCATATCTATGTTTTTTTCTAATTCTACAATCAAACCAGTGTCTAAGTTTCATAGGTCCTGACACCTTCTATCTTGATACTCTCCTAAAACGCTCATCATCTAACCTCCATAAAACACTAACAATAAAGTATTTTCGGCGTTTCAGCCGTCATATCAATTAAACATTAGACTGTAACTTTGTGGTCCAGCCTTTTCCTATTAAATATACATTTAGAATACAATGAAATCAATGCAATTATAGTTTTAGTTAAAAATAGGAGTTATTGGTTTAATTATACAAATGTATAACTTTAGGTTTATCTAAGAAATTTATACTTTAGTATCTTCCCTAGAGATAAAAAAAGACGACCTTCTTAAAGAAGAAGTCACCACAACCAATTCACAGAAAAGAGGACTTCCCTATGAAAATCTTATATTAAAAGCTCTAGTGAAAACAGAAGATATTATATAAGTTTTTTCATTCATATAATACTAAATATCCATAAAAAAATCAATTACTTTATAATCATTTATATTATTATAATCTAATTAACAAGGTCAAAAGACTTATATTTTGATTGTTTTTAATCGCCTAAGATCAAAATGTAATCACAGCTGATGAAATGGACTAAGAGATTTTATGAAATTCATCACACTAAAAAACACCTATTTGTACGTGAATTAGCGCGGCAAATAGGTGTTTTTCTAAAATTTTCTCGTTTTCCTTAATACTAGTAAAAGAAGGGCCGCTAGTAACATTAATCCAGCCATAAATATCCACGAAGCAATAAAACTATTGTTAATATCCGAAATCATTCCAAAAACGGGTGGAAAAATAATGACCCCTACGGAACCAATCGTTAGACTAAAACCACTTGCCAATCCCGCTTTTTCAGGAGGTGTAAGTTCAGTCGCGATGTTCATCCATAGTCCATTGAATCCAGAAACGGCAAAACCTAAAATGAAAATCAACAATCCTAAAAGCCACACAGGTGTCGTAGGTTCGAGGAATGTCATGGAAAGTGACCCACCAAATCCAATAATCGTTAGAATAAGCATAACCGCAAAACGACTTCCTCCAAAAAACGTATCACTAATCGTTCCCCACACAACACGACCGACAGACCCTCCAACTTCCGATAATACAAACATCGTCCCAGCAATCGCTAATCCAAATAACAGCTCATTACCTACATAAAACAACAAATAGATATTTAAGCTCATCTGGGATCCGTTGATAATAAGAGCAACCAGACTAATGATAACAAGCGGTCGATACTTAGCTACACTCATTACTTGAACAAACAACGACTTTGTACTCTCAGATCCTTCTTTTTGCTGAATTGGCCTCTCTTTATAGTTAACGTAAGAGAGAGCACCAGCTAAAATCAATAGCAAGCATGCACCCACCATCGCTATCCGCCACCCGCTCCCGATCGCTATTGGTAAAAGCACAATGGCAGCTAAGGCAGATCCAAAGGTAATGCCCATCTGCTTAATACCCATTGCCATCCCACGCCGTCTTTTGGGGAACCAATATAAGATGCCTCGGTTGGTTACCGGATGCATGGTACCATACGCCATTCCACCAAGAACGATGCATAAAAGGATAAGTACATAAGATTCAAGTAAAGTTGCTACCGTGTATGAAGCTCCTAACATCAAACAAACGATAAACAATAACTTCTTGGTTCCCATCCGATCAACCAGCAATCCAGACGGAATACTCACTAGCATTTGTCCTGCAAAAAGAGCAGATGGCAACAAACCAACTTGAGCGTTGGTTAAGCCTAAATCTTCGGCAATGAATGGAGAAATAGGCGCAATGCTTCTTCCCACTAATGCAACAATAATTTGCGCGAGCAGCAGCCATCCGAGCATACGCCATGCGAGGTTAGGCTCAAATTGATCGTCGGGATTAAGTACGGTATCTGTTCTCACCTTATTTCAGCAACCCAAAAAATCATATTCTCTACACACCCTCATTTGCTTTTACCTATTAAATATCCTACCCTGCGTTCTTTATATTAACCTGGTTCATTTATTCGGGCAGCAATGAACCAGTGACACCTCTAAAAACTAACTGCATCATTAGTTCGACAAAAATATGCAAAAATCCTTTAATCTCCGGAACATAACGAGAAAAAGCAAAATTATAATATCAAATAACGTACTATGATTTCAATTACCCATCTCATTATTTTTATAACTTTATTTCAAGCCACAGTTGACTATAAAAAATTTTCTGATTATTATTAACGTGCGTATTTAACGACAATTAAACGACAGAAAGTTGGTATACCATGAACATTGTTGAAGCTCGATTATGGGGAATTCATTTACCACTAAAAGAACCATTTGTGATTTCGTATGCAACTTTTCACCATATGCCATCGATTATTGTTCAGTTAAAGACCGATGATGGATTAGTTGGGTATGGTGAAGCTGTACCAGATGAACACGTCACTGGAGAATCGTTTCTAGCATCGTATGAGTTGCTAAAACATCAATTACTTCCTGCGATTATGAATCAGTCTCCATTTAATATTGAAGCTATTCACGCGCGTTTAGACGATAGTATCCGCCAAAATCCCTCTATTAAAGCTGCGATTGATATTGCCTGCTATGACTTAATGGGAAAAGCGATAGGTCAGCCGATTTATAACCTGATCGGGGGAAAGGCTCATGATCGGCAAACCTATCCGAAAGTGATTTCAATTGGGACGCCTGATGAAATGGTGGATGCATGCAAAAAAGCACTTCATGCTGGATACGAGGAATTAAAAATAAAAGTAAGCGGTGATGTCAAAGTGGATATCATCCGATTACAAGCGATCCGTGAAGCCGTAACAAGTAACGTACCGATTCGTATCGATGTAAATCAAGGTTGGCGAACCTACGATCAAGCCAAACGAGCACTGGCGAAGTTAGAACAGCTGGAATTAGATTGGGTGGAACAACCACTAGACCCTTCCTATTTTAATGAGATGAGTGAACTTCGCAAGCAAACGTCCACTCCCCTCATGCTGGATGAAAGTATACATAATGCCCAAGACTTACAACGAGCAATTACAACAAGATCTGCAGATAAAATCAATATTAAACTAATGAAATGCGGCGGCATTTATCCAGCCATTCATCTTGCAAAAACCGCTGAAGCAGCAGGCTTAACGTGCCAAATAGGATCTATGGTTGAGTCATCCATAGGATCTGCGGCTGGCTACCATGTAGCCCTATCAAAAAGAAATATCACAGGTACAGAACTTACGGGTCCACTCCTCTTTTCTAAAGATATCGGGGACCTTCTTTATGATATTCCGACCGTGTCATTGAGTGGGGAACCAGGTTTAGGTATCACAGTGAATCACGCAATTCTTGAAGACTTAAGCGTGAAACAGGACAAAGTGACGTTCTAACTATTGATATTTGTATAATAGTAGATTCTTAGGTTGGTTTATTATCGCTGACACCTGCGTTAATCATGCCTGTTTTTATGGGCTTATTGTAAAAAAGAACGAACATAACAGGAGGACGATGAGATGAAACTCCTTGAGATTTTTGATACATTGCACTCGATCCCTGAGGTAAGTTGGGAAGAGAAAAACACGACGAAATTTATAGAGAAATTCCTTAAAGAAAATAACATTAATGTTGAGCGATTTCCCCATCATACCGGCCTAATTGCTGAAGTAGGATCAGGTAAACCAGTGATAGGTATAAGAGCAGATATCGATGCTCTTTGGCAAGAGGTAGATGGCAAAATGCGAGCCAATCACTCGTGTGGTCACGATGCGCATATGACCATTGCGATTGGTGTATTGCTCGCGCTCAAACAAGAAGAAGCTTCGTTAAAAGGAACGATACGTTGCCTTTTTCAACCCGCTGAAGAACAAGGGAATGGTTCATTGTCTGTGGTTCAAACTGGCTTTGTCGATGATATGGATTTTTTATTTGGCGTCCACCTACGTCCAAAAGAAGAACTAGCATTAGGTAAGTCCGCCCCCTCTTTACGACATGGTGCGGCAATCTTTTATGAAGGAGAAATTGTTGGTTCGGATACACATGGGGCACGACCTTATCTAGGGGTGAACGCCATCGATATAGGCATGACACTTCAGCAACACCTTAATCAGTTGCGTCTTTCCCCAATGATTCCACATTCAATTAAAATGACAAAATTTCATGCTGGAAGTAAAAGCCCCAATATCATTCCTGGCTCTGCTTCTTTCAGTGTGGATGTTCGATCACAAACCAATCAAGGTTTATCGACTTTACAAGAACGTACGCAAGCCATTATGAATTCATTGGAGAATTTGTATGCGGTTAAAATTCAAGGAACGTGGATCGATTATACGCCCGGAGCAGAAGTTTCTGATGAAGCGAAACACATCCTTGAATCGGCAATCAGGGAAACAAGAGGAGACGCCAATCTAGTTGAACCAATCACTACACCAGGAAGTGATGATTTTCACTTTTACACGATCAAACGACCGAACCTAAAAGCAACAATGCTAGCCTTAGGGGCAAATCTCACCCCTGGCCTACATCATCCAAAGATGACTTTTGACCGATCTTGTCTTGTACATGGAGTTGAGATTTTAACGTGTGCGGTTAAAAAAGCGTTTATTCATAGCAAGTAACAAACATAGGATCAGATCTTCGATACGTGATTGCGACGAAGAACTGACCCTTTGCATTAGCATTGGTTCATGGTGATCAAAAAAGTAGTTGGTTCGGGGATATGTGCGAATTATTTGGTTTGATGTGAGAATCTGCGCACCCGGTGATCGAATCACCTGCTTTTCAAATCACTGTAGCGAATTCTTCTTTTTATATGCAATTTTGTCGTGTCTATTTATTTCCTACATGGACACGTTTTACTCCTCTCCCACTTGCACCTTTTTTCTTTTTTTGTCTTTTTTTTAGAACCTTTGTCGATGCTATTTCGAAATATGAAATATCTTCTATAATAGTCTTTGTGAGAAAAAAATACAATTAAGGGAGAGTACAATGAATAGAGTTAGCATTGAACAACTACTATTAAAAAAGATTAATAGAATTAGAAAAGAAATGATTAACACCGCTTTTGAAACTGGAATAAATAGTACAGAAACGCTACATTGTAGTGAAAAGTTAGATAAGTTGATTAACCTACATGTCAAATACTTTTCTAATAAAGCTCATACCGAGCATATTATTGCATCATAAAATAAGGAGCATGACCCCCAGCTTATACATATAGTAGATTCCAAACACAGTACTCAACACTCCATTAAATTGTATAAGCGATTATTAATCTGCACATTACTCTTACTCATCACAATTAGGATTCCGATTATTGTACTAAAAAAGAGCATACTTATAGCCTTTCCTTCTCAAAAAAACAAGCATGTAAAGAGCTCTTCACATTTACTGTACTTTTTGTAGAGGTAAAAAAAGCATCACTAAGTCGTCAATGTATATTTGGTCATTCAACAAGTAGCTAGAGAGCAAATGAGAATCGGAAGGAAAATAACAACTGAGTATTTTCGTTATTGCTGTGCAACGGACAGAGTTATTCTGCATGTAGAGATCTGGAAATTAAAATTAATTCGAATTATAAAAAGACGATTGGTGATTTACCTATTGTATCTACACTTAAACAAGCAGGGTGCGGGTGAAAAATCGGTGTCTGGAGAGGTGTTGCATTTGATTTTACAATTAAACACAATCTATTAAATTCTATAGTTAAGCTTATAATACTTCCTTTCTGACATGTTTCTTCTACTGTATGTCTATGTATTCTTGGAATATCTCTTTACTGCATTACCAGTTTGCAAAATGTTGTCTTTTTTTCTACACCTACAAAAAAGAACTTGTTAATATATTTGCACATCAAAGAGGATCACACCGATCTTGTCGGAGTGATCCTCTTAAACTGGATTGGTTCTTCCTTCCCCTGTTTATTCCGTCTATATATGGAGATAACAGCTGAACCACGTCTTTTGCTCCATTTTTCCAACCAAATTGCGGTCGATTGACGAAGGCTGGTACCATGTCACTCATCTCTTACAGGTGTTATCCTTACGAGCGGTACTACTTACTTATGTTTGACTAACGGAGCATCCTGATTGACTGTCCTTTTTCGTTGCTCTCTTCGTTGCTGGGAAGTTTGAAAAAGCCACTTTTGCTCTTCCGTTTCTGGTACCACCAAAGGAACTTCTGTAGGTGTTCCTTTATCATCAACAGCAACCATTGTTAAAAATGAGGTGGTGGTTACTTTTTTCACTTTTTCTAATAAATTTTCAGAGTAGACTTTCACATATACTTCCATCGATGTTTTTCCCGTAGATGAAACAAAAGCCTCTAAAATCAAGATATCTCCTACTTTAGCTGCGCCGACAAAATTAACCGAATCGATAGACGCTGTTACAACAACTTTGTTGCAATGCCTCATGGCAGAAATAGCAGCTATTTCATCAATATATGATAATACCTGTCCGCCAAAAATCGTCTCTATATGATTCGTATCTGGCGGTATGACCAGCCTTGTTTGTAACGTGTGTGATTGATTGACTGAAGCGCTTTGCCTGTTCAATATGGAACCCCCTTTCTATCCGTTTCTACTACTTAACTAGTGCCTCGCTTGGTGTTTCCTTTCGAATTTGTCGGGCTGCTTCGACCATGTTTTTAAGGGCGTTGGTTGTTTCTTCGATTCCTCTTGTTTTCAATCCGCAGTCTGGATTAATCCAGAAAATTTTTGGTTGAAGTACGTGTAATGCTCGTTGGATGTTGGTTTTAATTTCTTCCACTCCCGGTACTCGCGGACTATGAATGTCGTATACGCCTAACCCGATTCCTTTTTCATATGCCTTTTCTTCGAAAGCAGAAATCAACTCTCCATGGCTTCGGGCAGCTTCAATCGAGATGACGTCAGCATCCAATTGATCGATGGTATCCATGATTTTCTCGAAATCAGAATAGCACATATGTGTATGGATTTGAGTGTTATCCTGTACAGAGGATGTGGCGAGCTTAAAGGCGTGAACTGCCTCCTTCAAATATTCCTTTTGCTTTTCGACTTTCAGTGGAAGGCCTTCTCGTAAAGCTGGCTCATCAACCTGTATCATATGAATACGATTTTCCTCAAGGAATTTAATTTCTTTTTTCAATGCCAGAGCAATTTGTTTGGTGACTTCAAATCGGCTTATATCATCTCGGACAAATGACCAATTCAAAATTGTAATAGGGCCTGTCAACATCCCTTTCACCGGTTTTTTTGTGAGAGATTGAGCGTATGAGATTTCCTTTACCGTCATTGATCCTTTTAATGAAATATCTCCATAAATAATAGGTGGCTTCACACATCGAGAACCGTATGATTGTACCCAACCGTACTTGGTAAAGGCAAACCCGTCCAGCTTTTCTCCGAAATATTCGACCATATCATTGCGTTCAAATTCACCATGTACGAGTACATCGAGGCCGATTCCCTCCTGATGCTCGATCCAGTAGGAGATGTTTTCTTCAATAAATTTTTCATACTGCCCGTTAGACCATTCTCCTCTTCGCCATTTAAGCCGTGCTTGCCGGATTAATTTGGTTTGGGGGAGGCTGCCAATCGTTGTTGTTGGTAGCAGCGGAAGCTTAAAGACATCTTGTTGTATTTGCTGGCGGATGGAGTAGTGTGTCTTTCGTTTCGGCTCCACTTCGTCCCATCTTTTGAGCTCTTCTTGGACTTTCTTTTGATTTCTACCTGGTGACTGCCAAAGGATTTCTATTCCTCGGGCACTCTCTTTGATTTTTGCTTCGATCGCTTTTTTTCCGTTATTCAAACCTTCTGCTAGAACAATCGCCTCTTCAAGCTTTTCATCCGCAAAGGCGAGGGCGTTTTTTACTGCGGCATCAATCTCCTTCTCCGTTGTAACGGTTACAGGGACATGCAGTAAGCTACAGGATGGTTGTACGATTAGTCGGTCTTTTTCAACAACGGATAAAATCCTCTCAAGCTGTGTGAGTTTACCATCCAGGTCTGACCTCCAAATGTTACGACCATTGATGATCCCCGCAGCCAAGAATTTGTCTTCAGGAAAGCCATACTTTTTTAGAGATTCCAGATTGGCACCTTGATCATGAACAAAGTCAAGTCCGATCCCGGCAACAGGAAGAGAAATGATCTCCGTGTAATGTTCGACCGCTTCAAAGTACGTTTGAAGGAGAATTTTTATACTCGGAACTCCCTTTTGTATACTCTTATACGTTTCTTTAAATAAGTTGATTTCTTCCTCTGAGATAGATGTTGTTAAGATTGGCTCATCAATTTGTATCCATTCAGCTCCAGCGTTCTCCAACTCTTTAAAAACGTTTATGTACAGCGGAATAAGTTTTTGAAGTAGTTTATGAAAATCCTTTTTATCGTATCCTTTGGATAGTTTTAAAAAAGTAATTGGGCCGAGAATAACTGGCTTCCCTACGATTCCAACTTTATCTTTTGCTTCAAGAAAGGAATGAAGCAGACGATTTTCTGTAAGCGTTGGCTCGCTAGATTCAAGCTCTGGGACAATGTAATGATAATTTGTGTTAAACCATTTCGTCATTTCAGAAGCGACCGATTCTTTGTTACCTCGTGCGATGTCAAAGTACGTTTCGATTGGCACTTCTCCACCTTTATGCTGGAAACGCTTTGGTACGAATCCAAACATGACTGCCGTGTCAAGAACATGGTCGTAAAAACTAAAATCTCCCACTGGAATGAGGTCAATTCCCATCTCTTTTTGTTTCTGAAGATCGTGTAAGCGGAGATGCTCCATTTCTGTCGACAATGACGATTTAGTGATTTTTCCTGCCCAAAATTGCTCAAGGGCTTTTTTCCATTCTCTTTTTACTCCGATTCTTGGATAACCGATCGTTGAACTTAGTACTTTCGTCATTTTTATTCCTCCATTCATTTTTTCATTACATACAAAACGAACCCAATAAAAAAATCTCTCCATTTTCAGAGAGATTGTTATGGGCGCATGGTCAAATAAAGGTTGTGAAGACAGTCTTGTCCCAACGCGTTCATAACACCTCCCTATCCTCGTAGTCTAGTGTCTTTCCAACAGGCAGGTTTCCTGGCTTATGTTCTTCACTTCCTGCGCCTTCCCATCTCTTTTCACGAAAGAGACAGTGACCTTTGTGCAGGTTGCTCCCATATACAGTGGCGGGACCGCGTCGGATTCTCACCGAACTTCCCTTTTAAGTTGAATTAGCTTTGGATAGCTAAGACAACACCTGAAGTCATTCACGATATTTAATTGGTAATGAGTGCGATAGAAAACAAAAAAACCACTCTATTTTGTAGATAGAGAGGCTCATTTACGCACCCCTCTTATTTCTCAAAGCATTTTTTGCTTTGCTGGAATTGGCACCTTTTCAACACTTAGTGCTGGAAGGTTGCCGGGCTTCATAGGGCCAGTCCCTCTGCCTCTCTAAATAAGAGTTTCAAAATATTGAATTAACAGAATAATATCATTGACAAAATAGACTGTCAACATTTTTTGTTTTGGTAATAACGTGTATGTTCTTAAAGGTTAAAACCGTCTCCAAGCTAAAAGAATTCTAGCCCACGTAGACCTCACTCTTTGCATAAAACGCCGCACCTAGAACGCCCGCTTCATTACCGTGTGTAGCGTGAGAGAAATGAAATGAATGTTTTAAACTATCGTAGACGCGCTCGTTCGTTTTTTCAACCAAGATAGGTAATAGGTATTCGTGTTCAGTCATCACGCCTCCACCCATAACGAAAATCGCTGGATTGATCGTGTGCGCAACATTCGCCAATGCGATCGCGATGTAAGTAAGGGTTTCGTCAACTAGCTGAACAGCTTCTTTTTCACCTGCGATGGCCCGCTGAATCGCTTCTTGTGCTCCGTTTTCCCATCCGAATTGCCTTCGACTCTCACGTGATAAGGCTGTGCCACTAGCATAGGCCTCCAAAGCACCTGGATTCATATTCGCGTGAATCCTACCGTCTGGCACGATGATCATGTTTCCAATCTCACCAGCACATCCTTTATCTCCTTGAATGAGAGCGCCTTGGTGAACATAACCACTTCCAACTCCTGTACTAACTGTTGTAAACCAGACACTTTCGTACCCTTTTCCCGCCCCATTCATTGCCTCTGAAAGAGCCGATGCATTTGCATCGTTCACAAGGAACACTGGAAGATTAACATGCTCTTGTAGCGCCTTTGTAATATGAAAATGTCCCCAATTAGGAAGATTAGGCGGATCTAACAACAGACCTTGCTGGTGATCCAACGGTCCAGGAGCACATAATCCAATTCGCTGGAACGGGTACTTCTCCATTGCTCGTTCTAACATCGCGAATATGATCGAAAGAGTATGAGCCGGCCCATGTCCAACCTCTGAATCTCTTTCTTCCCAGTGTAGTACTGTCGCATCATCATCTATTACACCTACACGTACTCTAGTTCCTCCAAGATCTATACCTGCTATATACATGCTAGTTCACCCTTTCGTTCTTGAAATACCAATGTTAGTTTATATAAACTCATCGTTTTGGTATCGGAAAACTTTATTCTATTTAAATGTTCTAACAATTAAATGATATCGTAACTTGGTGGTGGTGTCTAACATAGAAAAAGGGCCCCCACCCATAGACTCAGCATGATTATGTATTGCAAGAATCAACATTAAACAGGGACAAGTTTTAAGTACTTGTGGATAACTATAACCATCAAGCAAATTATTCATAATTTTCAATTTTATTGTTTTTATTTGTAGAATGATAAAGTATAATAGGGACAAAGACTGGAGGGGTGGTTAATGACTTATATGGCAAATCACGAGTACAGGATTAGTCAATCTACAATGGCCATACAGCAAGCGTTTCATTTAGAGTATGAATCCGTTATTTACGATCGTAAAGGTACCTACTATTCAAAAAAGCCCGTGATGGCTCTTTTGGAGGAAAGTTGTCTTCGAGCTGGCAGTAAAATGAAGGGACGACTGGAAGCCGCCAGACATACGTTGACCATACGCAACAAAATACCACTCATCATAGACCCACTTACCTATTTATATGCATTCCCTACCCACTCATCTACGAATGATCAAAACATTTGGTTCTTCCCTCCTCATGTGGTCGATCAACGCCCCCACCCAGACAACCCAAAGAAAACCATCATCATTTTAAGTACGAACCAATTCATCACGGCTAATTGCTCTTTGTCATCTTTTCGTAATCAACAAAAGCGAACCTCACAGTTGTTTTATGAGTTTTCATTTTTCCCAAGAATCGATCCTGATCGACCGAGGGATCCATTTCCAATTTAATGAAACAAAATGGTGTGAACAAATGGATTTGATTCCATTCGCTCACACCATTTTATTTTGGAAACTGTCGTTTATCAGTTAACAATCTTCGTTTTTCGTTTCAACCACCTAATTAAGCACAAACAAAGCAATCATCCATCCCGTTTCCTGCAAACGTCCATTCGTCTCCCATAACCATTCTCGCTACACTAAAGTCACTCGAGAATAACAGGCGACGCGTCTCCTAATCGGAGAATAACCATGAACACGTTTGAGGAAGTATACACCCAATTTGAACCAATGATTTTTCACATGATCCGCAAACTCAATATCCGACAAGATCACGATATCTACGTGCAAGAAGGCATGCTATCACTATGGCGCGCATGGGAAAAGTTTGACTCAACACAAGGCGAATTCGCCCCCTATGCCTACCAATGCATACGCGGCGGCATGTTGACCTACATGCGAAAAGACAATCGTTATAAAGAAAAAGAAATCGTGCGATCAGAGGCGTACTGGGACATGCGAACGGATGGTGAACTAGACAAACACTTAGAACAAGATACACTCCAAGAATTCGCTGAGCTGCTAACCTCCACGCAACAAAAATGGTTTTGGCTGACGTTTCAAGAGCAGTTAACAGTTGTGGAAATTGCTGAGCAGGAAGGTGTTAGTTTATCGGCGGTTAAGAAGTGGAGGAAGGGGGCTTTGGGGAGGATAAGAATGAGGGAGTTGGCTTAACATAGGTTATAGATAAGTGGTTGGGAATAAATTAATTCTTCCCTTCTAATTTTATTTTATCCTGGCCAGCCAAGTTACTTTTTTGAGCTGGTCTCTTCAACTGGAGGGCAACGAAATACAAAACCTCGCCCAAAACCAGCGAGGAATTGCTTATCATGACATTTAGTTCATACCAAACTTGATTAACTCACGTTGATTATACAATACAGGACGGCAATGAAATCCCTTCTTAAATTGCATTAAAGTGGTGCGAAAGTTCATTTAAACTAGTTTTTCAAGAAAAACTTGACGACTTTAGTAATATATTTATTTCAATTTATTTCAATTTATTTCAATTAATTTAATAAACTTCTTAAATTAATTAATTTTTACACCTTCTAATTTAGATACACTTTTAACAGTCCACCAAATAATTTGAATATCAAATAAGAGATTCATATTCTCAAAATAATACCTATCAAATTCAACTTTTTCAGTATCGGTAATAAAGTCTCTACCTCTAACTTGTGCATATCCTGTAAGACCAGGACGAATGGAATTGACCTTAACTTTCTCACGCATTTCAATTAAATCATATTGGTTATACAGAGCTGGTCTTGGTCCGACTATCGACATGTCCCCCTTCAATATATTAAAGAGTTGAGGAAGTTCATCTAAGCTAGATTTCCTTAGAAATTCACCTATTTTAGTCATATAAACAGATGGATCTCCAAGATTCTCTGTTGATACGTTTGGTGTATCAGTTCTCATAGTTCTGAATTTATATATAGTAAAGAGCTTTTGATTTCTTCCATGTCTCTGTTGCTTAAAAATGACAGGTCCTTTAGAATCACATTTAATTACGACTGCAACAAGACAAAGAACCGGAAACATGAATATAATTGTTAATAAAGAAGCTATAAAATCTATTATTCTTTTTACTAAATCATACATTGATCTCGTTCCCTTTTAAGAAAATTTCAGATTCAAATTTATCAGCTAATAATTCCCAGTTGTGATTATCTAAAACATACTTTGATGCATTTTTCTTCATTACATCAATTTCTTCTTTAGTTAGATTTGATAACATGTTAGCCAAATCAACTAAATTATTAGATGATATACCTAAATCATTCGAGTTAATAACGTTATTTTTTACAGATGTATCAATAATTACAGGTAGTTTTGCAGCCAAATAATCGTAGAGTTTATTTAAACTAAAACCATAATTATAAACCGGGCTATCCTTTAAAGATATAATACCAAAATCACAATGGTTTAAAATTGATGGTATTTTTTCTTTGTTTACTGCAGGTAAAAAGATACAATTATTCAAAGACATATCTTTAACACTACTTATTACTTCATCCTTATAAGTGCCTTCTCCCACAAATAGAAATACATACCTTTTATCTGTTTTAAGAATTTGAGCAAGTTTAATTATTCGATCTAAGTTGTTTGCTAAACTATGGGAACCAACATAACCTATCACCAATTTTCCTTCCAAACGAGTTGAAATATCATTCACCTCACCAAATTTCTCAATGTTGGTAAAGCGAGAAATATCAGTACCATTTGGTAAATATATAATTTTATTTGGGTCTATGCCTTTAGACATGACATATTGATCTGCTTTATCAAACAATACTATAATCTTAAAAGCTTTCTTGTACATAAATGATTCATAAATGTCTAATATCTTAACAATCGGGTTCCATTTAGAGACTTTTCCCAGATCAATTAAAGTTTGTGGCCAGAGATCTCTCTCTTCAAAAATAAACTTTGCTTTAAATTTATTTGCAATTTTAAATGCAAACCAACCAGATAAGTGGTGTAGAATAGAACCTAAAATATAATCAGGTTTCTCATTTAAAATTTTGTAATTGAATTTTTTCAATACAAAATAGAATGAGAATATGTTCTTTATCCTTGAAAGACTATTGCTTTTATATGGAGACGTTTTAAACCAAACAAATCTGACTCCATCATAGGTCTCTATTTTATAAAATTCATTTCTAGAATAGTCTTTAGACTCTTCTTTTCTCCAATGGTTAAATGATGATGCAAAAATGGTAACCTTATGCCCTTTTTTCACAAGGTATTTCGCTAAATCAAAATGTCTTGTTACACCATAACTATTTGGTCCTGCTGCATAATGATTGAATATCCATAAATTCATGTGTAAAACATCCTTACTGATTCCTTAACAGTTGCTCTTCAGGAACCTTTCTTAGTTCTTTCGCAGGCGATCCCACAACCAAGCTCTCTTGTTCTACGTTCCTCGATACAATACTTCCCGCAGCTACAGTACCATCTAGGGAAATTGTTTTTCCTGGCAGGATGGTTGCGTTAGCACCAATGCGACCTCCGTCTTCAACTGTTACACCTTTAAATTTGTCAAACCTTTCTTTTCCCCGTGCCATGTAATTATCATTAGTCGTAACAACACAAGGAGCGACGAATACATAATCCCCTAATTCCGAATAAGCTGTAATATAACAGTTAGTCTCAAGTTTGCATCGTTTTCCAACTACACAATCATTCTCTATTGCTACACCACGACCAACAATGGTTCTTGCACCAACACTTACTCTTTCTCTAATTGTGGCTAAGTCTGCAACGAATACTTCATCAGCTATTTGAGAATTGGCATATATGATGGCTGAAGTACCAATTGTTACACCGTTTCCAATTTGTGCAGGTGGTAATTGCTTTACTTCTGGAAGAATAGAAGCTTTTGCACGAGTAGGCTGTTTACCTATTACTGCATTATCTTGGATGATTACATTGTTTCCAATAACTGTTCCAGCATAGATCACCACATTATTTCCCATTACAACATTTTCTCCAAACCGTACACCTTCACCGATTACCACGTTTACACCTTTATTAATCTCCATTCAAATTCTCCTTAAAGAAAGCCAGTCTTAAACGGACTGGCCTCTTTTTATTATTTAAAGTAATCATGCATGATTGATACAATTTCCCGGGCAGATTTTCCATCTCCATAAAGACCCTCTATCGGCTTACCATCAGTCAAATTTGAGAGAATCGTTCCCAAATCTACTTTAAGTGGATTGACTAATTGATTCCATCCTGAATCAATCGTTTCCACCCATTCGGTTTGATCGCGTAGGGTAACGCAAGGAACTTTAGCAAAATAAGCTTCTTTCTGAACTCCGCCAGAATCCGTTACAATCGCTTTGGCATGCTTCTCTAACAACAACATTTCTAAGTATGAAATGGGTGCGACAACCGTAATATTCCGTGCTTGCTCAAGGATGGGTTCAAAACCATATTGTTCAATTTTGCTTTTCGTCCTTGGATGCAGAGGCAAATAAACCTCTTCTTCAATAGAAGCAAATGCACGTAATATTGCTTCCAAACGATCTTTATTATCAGTGTTGTCAGCTCTATGGATTGTGCCTAAAACAAAAGATTTATGTTCCAACCCGAAATAGGAAAGTTTATATTTCTGCTCAGCCAATTCCATATTGAATTGAACTGCATCATACATAACATCTCCAACTTGATAAACACCATTATTGATGCCCTCGTTTTCCAAATTAGACACTGCGACATCAGTTGGTGCAAACAAAAGAGTGGAGACATGATCTGTTAGGATACGATTAATTTCCTCAGGCATTTTCTTATTATAACTGCGTAATCCAGCTTCAATATGCACAATCGGTATGTGCAATTTACTGGCGACTGTTGCTCCAGCTAATGTAGAATTCGTGTCTCCATAAACGAGGATTACATCTGGCTGTTCTTTCTCCACCACTTCTTCCACGGCAATCAACATTTTTCCTGTCTGTCTGCCATGAGAATCAGACCCTATACCTAAGTCATAATCGGGCTTCGGTATATTTAACTCGTCAAAGAACACACCAGCCATATTGTAATCATAATGCTGACCTGTATTAACAAGCACTTCTTCAAATGACTGACGTAATACCCTTGAGACAGCTGCTATTTTTACTAACTGTGGTCTTGTCCCTGCAATCGTTAAAATCTTTTTCATGAATAAAAATCCACAATCTTCTCAATGACATAGTCTTGTTGTTCTTTCTTTAGTTCTGGGAACATCGGCAATGACAATGCTTCAATCGCCGCTTTTTCCGTTTCAGGTAAATCGCCTTCTTTATAACCAAGTTCTTTGAATACAGGCTGCGTGTGTAGTGGAACTGGATAATAAATCATTGTAGCAATTCCTTGCTCTTTCAAATATGCTTGAAGCTCGTCCCTTTTTTCAACACGAAGTGTATATTGGTGGAATACATGGTAACGGTTTTCTACTTCAACTGGTGTTACGATGTTCTCAGCAACTGCATTGTTAATCTTCTCAGTGTAGTATGCAGCATGCTTCCTACGATTCTCACTCCAAGATGACAAATGAGGAATTTTAACACTGACTATGGCTGCCTGCATTTCATCGAGTCGGCTATTATAACCCAATATGTGATGATGATACTTCGGCTTACTACCATGTACACGTATGATGCGTGCTTGTTCAGACAGATCATCGTCATTTGAAACGATCATCCCTCCATCACCGTATGCACCCAAGTTCTTAGTAGGGAAAAAGCTGTAAGTAGCAGCACTACTCATTTCCCCAACTTGCATTCCTTTGTACTCAGAACCAATTGCTTGTGCAGCGTCTTCAATGACATGCAAGTTATGTTTCTTAGCGATTTCCATGATTGGATCCATATCCGCCATTTGTCCATATAGGTGAACGGGAATAATCGCCTTGGTTTTTTCTGTAATAGCAGCTTCAATTTTAGATGGGTCAATATTAAATGTAACCGGATCAATGTCAACGAACACCGGTTTCGCATTCGCACGTGCAATGGCACCCGCCGTGGCAAAGAAAGTAAACGATGTTGTAATTACCTCGTCTCCTTCACACACACCAGCCGCTTGAAGCGCTATATGGATTGCGTCAGACCCATTCCCAACACCAATCCCATTTTTCGTCTTACTCATTTCAGCAATATCATTCTCAACTTGTTTCACATGACTTCCTAGGATGAATTGCGACGATGACATAACTTCGTCAAGTTTTGAAAGAACTTCATCTTTAAGTATCGAATATTGTTCTGATAGATCGAGCATTGGAATTTTCATTTTTTTATCTCCTAATCATCATTAATTATAAATTTTTATATGCTTGAATTAGCTTTTCACTCTCTTGCTCCCAATTATATTCTGCTTCTACTGCTCCCCTTCCATTTTGACCCATACGTTCTGCCTCACCTGGATTATCCAACAGGTAATTGATAGCTTCCGCAATAGCTTCTGGTTTTTCAGGATCAACGCAAACACCACAACGGTGCTTATCAATAATTGAACGCCATAGAGGAAAATCAGAACAAATTACTGGGATACCAGCAGACATATATTCAAACATTTTATTCGGCTGAGCGTTAATATGATTCGGTTCAGGTAAAAATGTGACTATACCTGCAATGGAAGAAGCTAGTAGTTTTTTCAATTCAACTCTATCCACGAAACCCAAGTATTCAATGTTATCATGTGCATGGAGTTGTTGTTTCATTTCATTAGGGTTAATCGGACCTGCAATAAGTATAGCTCCAGCTCCTTTTATTGAATCTGCAGCACTCAATAGCTGGTAAATACCTCTTATCGGATTCAATCCTCCCACATAACATACCTGTTTTTGTTTAGACTGAGGAATATCCGTATTAGAAATTTGTAGTTCTCCGAGCAATGGATAGTTGTTAATGTTAACAGTATTAGTATTTATTCTATTAAATCGCTCTGTGATAAAGGGGGTTGCAGTCATAAGGCAGTCAAATTTCTTGGAAGCATAATCCTCGTAAAACTCAAAGATGAGTGACATCGGCTTTCTTATTATTGGGTTGATCCACCTTTTTGAAAGTAGTGCTCTAGGTAAATCTTCATGTATATCGTAAATAACTTTTTTACCTTTTTTCTTCAACTTTAAACCGACTGGCATGAGCTCAGGATCATGGAAGTGATAAACATCCGCATCAATTTCTAGGGCTTTTAGATAAATGGCCTTCACTGTCTTCGTCATACGATCAAGTCGATTCCCATTACTTTTTTTTATACCATGAATATTAACGTTTTCTTCAATTGAATTTTCAACACCTGGGACCACATAGTTCACTACATATCCCGCTTGCACTAATGAACGACATTCCTTCAGAAAAATCCTTGTGTCTGATTTAGAATGAACCGATGTTAAATGACATATATTCATTTGATACCCTCTCTTTTTACTAAATTCCCCATAATTAATAAAGTTAATATAGAAACTAAAAAACCATGTGTTAATAGAGTAGTAAATAATCCAGAATTAACCAAAGAAAATGCCGGAATAGCTATAAATGCTGCAATTAAATTATGAGGTAATACAGAAACTAAACTATCAAGTATTTTCAAAATAAAACCTAACATTGCTGAGAATATGAAGATTCCAAAATACCCGAAATTACTATAGGCATTAGCAAAAAAACCCACATTCGGTCCACCATCTTTCCCCCAATACTCCCAAGAGATTACCTTTGTCACTTCTGTTTGATATGGATATTCCAAAAAAACCTGAAATATTGAATTAGATAGATATATAAATGGATTATATTCATGACTAAAAAAATCATAATAAATTAAATGTAAATTTGAAGGCGTGAAAAATTGCCTTCTAATAAACATTGATGACCATTGGTGGTCATTATACAGAACGAAGCTGAAATAGCTGATTAGCAATAAAATTGACACTGATAGAACTGAATAAAGTAATAAGTTTCTATTTTTCGTAAATATATAAAGAAAAATAACTAAACAAGGGGCAAAAAGAAATGATTTAAAATTAGTCATTCCAAAAAGGAATAGCTGCAGAATGATTGCTACAATAATAAATTTCTTATTCTTTTTGAACAAACCCCATGAAAGTATTCCGATATTAAATACATTTGCAACCCATGTAATAAAATAGCCTAACAAAGGTCCCTTAGCTGCTAAGACGGCATATTCTGACCTAATATCATATACTTCCTCAAGGTTAAAATTAAACCTTAATAAACCACCAGTGAAGATCAAATAGGAATATACGTATAGATAAATAAGAACTATGCCTCCCAGCAATACTATTACCAAACTTCTATGAAATATTTTAAATTCAATGGTAGGCAGAATATTTATTTGTACAATAATCAGTACGAAGCTCAGTATTACTACAAGCACGAAGCTAGAAGATGCATTTTGAAAACCATATAACGTTAGTAGTGGAATTATAATACATAAAAACATTATTAAAATAACCACGTTGCTAGGCTTACGGATTTGGTTAAACGATGACAAAACGAATATACTGACAACAAACAGCAGTAAATATGAATATACATGCTTGTCAAGTGAGTAGTCTAAATAAAAAAGATCTATTACAAAGTATTGTGATACATAATTGAAATACAAATAGTCAAAAATTACCTTTAATAAAAATATTGATACTACCGTTATTAACATTCCTTTTTTTATCTTCATGTCATCACATTTCCCAAAAAATTTTTTCTTAATTAAAACTCTCCGATAAAATCTCACTTTGTTTTTAACAAGTTTAAATAAAACTTCTTAAACCTAATGAGTACAAACAAAAATAAAATTATTAAAGTTATAACGAAAATAAACAAGTCTGTATTTATAAATATTTTAGATACAATTAATATAATGATAAATGGTATTCCAAACAAAAATTCATTCCATAGACTTTTTACAGTTAATGAGATTTTCACTCCCGTTTTCCTTAATAGCCAGAGTAACTGAAGAAAATACAATATGGCACCTGTTATTCCAAACAAACCTATTGTAATAACGTCATTACCTGTCAATCCACCGATAGTTAGAACAGCAATTCTACTTAAGAATAATACAATATTAAAGTTCAAGCTTTCTTTCTGTAATTCTAAAATTGTAAAAATATGAGAAAGTGGTGATACTATAAAAACGAATAACAACCAAATTGAAATTAATTGAACATAGACCCCAGCCTTAGACCATGTAGCCCCAAAAATTGTTGCAAATAATTCAGGAGCAATTATGGAAATCAGTATTATTGGGACTAGACCAATGCTTAGCAGAACTTTGAATATTTGTAAACTAAATTCACCTAATTTATTTTCTCTATTTTTTTCCGTTGCTTTTTGTAAATAAGGCTGAGCAATCGCCGTACCAATAATTGAAATAGGAGCTGCCAGTACTCTATGTGCTAATGTGTAAAATCCTACTATGACTGGATTAAAGAAAAAAGCTAACATAAATAGAGGAAGTTGCACTGAACCTGCGTTAAGTAGAGAAGACCAAGAATTAAAAACAGGAAATTTCTTGTATTTAAATAATTGCTCTTTCATAACTTTCTTTTTTATATGTTCTTTGTGCTTTAATATATCTACAAGTGAACTTTTTAATATACTAATTACGGCTATCAGCTGGCCTACCAGCTGAGAAAGCATTAGAGTAAGGGAACTATTCATAAAAAAACCTGTACTTATTTGGCCGGAAACAATAGTAGTTGATCTATGAATTTGAGTTGTAGCGATCACTTTGAATTTTTCAGTTCTAATACTCCAGTTTAGAAGAGATTGGAATATACCAGTTAATAATACTGCAAAAGGAAGTATCCAAATTACTGTAGTTAAATCTGGATTTATTTCTGGAATTATTGATGTCATGTTTATTATGAAAGCTAAAACTAATAGTACGGAACTGAAAATTGCTGCGCTAGTTACTGATAGTGCAAGTACATTTACTGCCTTGCGATCGTCGTTCGGTAATGCTATTGCAAGATCATATCTTAAACATACAATTACTGACAGAACAGCTAACACTGCAATGAATAACCCAAACTCACCAAATTCTTCGGGGGTGTATAATCGAGTTATTATAGGTGATGCTATAATCGGTAATGCTTGAGCGAATGTAGTTCCTGTTAAAACGGTTAATACATTTTTCGAAAAAGAATTTTTTGTTTTTGACACCTTGACCATCCTACCAACAATGCAGCTCCTTGAATTACATTGCTACATCATTTTATAGTTTATAATATTTATCGTTATCCACGATCGTATTTCTTGTATCCAATATCGCCTTACTCTTCTCACCAATTAAGTGATAATCAAATCCACTATGGTTAGTAGCAATCAAAACAAGATCCGATTCATGTAAACTCTCTTCTGTCATCTCTACTGTCTTTACTAATTCTCTGTGTAATTTAAACTCCGGAATATATGGATCTACAACACACCACTCTGCACCTGTCTTTGTTAATCTATCCAATATTGGCAACACAGGAGACTCCCTATAGTCATCAATATCTTTTTTATATGCAACTCCAAGTACTAAAATTTTAGATCCTCTAAGAGCTTTCCCCTGCTCATTTAAAATCTCTGCACATCTTTGTACAACAAAATCTGGCATGCTATCATTTATCTCACCAGCAGTTTCAATCAACTTTGTATGGTAGTTGTATTCACGCGCTTTCCAAGTTAAGTACCAAGGATCTATCGGAATACAATGTCCACCTAATCCTGGACCTGGATAGAAAGGCATAAACCCGTAAGGTTTTGTAGCAGCTGCATCAATTACTTCCCAAACATCAATATCCATTTTATGACAGAGTATAGCCATTTCATTTGCTAAAGCAACATTAATATTTCTGAATGTATTTTCTAGTAGTTTTTCCATCTCTGCTACGGCTGGACTTGAAACTTCGTGAACGTCTCCCTCTAATACAGCTCGGTACATAGCTGCTGCCACTTTCGTACAGTTCTCTGTCATTCCACCAACAACTTTTGGTGTGTTTTTAGTATTGAAGTCCTTGTTACCTGGATCTACTCGCTCTGGTGAGTATGCTAGGAAGAAGTCTTCTCCACAAATCATTCCCTCAGCTTCTAAAATCGGTTTAATTAATTCTTCAGTTGTTCCTGGATAAGTTGTGCTCTCTAAGACGATTAGTGTACCTTTTGTAAAGTTATCAGCTATAGCTTTAGCAGAACTTTCAACATAAGACATATTAGGTTGCTTATAAATATCCAAGGGTGTTGGAACACAAATTGCTACTGCGTCAACCTCTTTAATAAAGGAATAATCAGATGTCGCTTTTAATTTCCCGCATTTCACTAATGCTTCCAAATCTGCAGGCAATACGTCACCTATATAGTTAATACCATCATTAACGCTATTTACTTTTTCTTCTTGAACATCAAACCCGATAACATTAAAACCAGCCTTCGCTTTTTCTACCGCTAAAGGTAAACCTACATACCCGAGTCCTACTACACCAATTGTGGCTGTTTTGGATTGTAATTTACTTATTAAATTTGCATCTAATTTTTCTAATGTGATTGTTGTCATATTAAGCTCCTTTTAATAGTTTTTTCTGAAATGCTTACAAGACTTTTTGTTTCTGCAGATTCATAAAATGCCAACACAAGATTTAAAGCATTTTTCCCGTCTTCCCCAGTTACAGAAGGCTCAAGATTGTTTTCGATTGAGTAAATCAACTCTTCAATGATTCGCTGATGTCCTGGCGTTCCCCATGGATCATCTTTTACTCTATTTATAAGTTCATTGATTTCTGACTCATTCAAATCTTCTATTTCAAGCTTTTCAAAATAAAGCGCATTAGCACCTCCGATTTTAACCGTTCCTTTTTCACCAAATATTGTAATTGATTCTTCAAAGTTCTTCGGATAGACCGTTGTTGATGCTTGAACATTTGCCAACGCGCCACTCTCAAATCGAATAACTCCTGTAGATACATCTTCTGCTTCGATATCTCGTAGTCTAGTAGCTTCCATACTAAAGATTTCTTTAGGTTTTCCCATAAACCATAAAAGAAGATCTACATTGTGTATTGATTGATTCATCAATACCCCACCGTCATGAGTTTTTGTTCCTCGCCAAGGTGCTTGATTATAATATTCTTGGCCACGATTCCAGTTGACCAAGCAATTCGCGTGACTAATTTTCCCTAATAAATTTTGATCCAGTAATTTCTTAGTTACTTGAACTGCTGTCCTAAAGCGATTCGGATGAACGATTGTCAATTTAACATTGTTCGAGTTAGCTGCTTCGATAATACGATCCGTTTCCTCAAGTGTCATTGCAATCGGCTTTTCAAGTACAATATGTTTTTTTGCTTTTGCTACTTGCTCAGCGATTGGCGCATGTAATCCACTCGGTGTACAAATACAAATAACATCAAGATCTGTATTTTTCAACATTTCTATTGAATCCGTATATGCTTTAGCTCCGTAGGTTTCAGTATAATATTCCATTGTTTCGGGAACTCTGTCACATACAGCTACTAATTTAGCAGATGGTATTTTTTCAATTGCTAAAGCATGCTTTTTTGCTATAAATCCACAACCAATTATTCCAAAATTCATTTCATATCCCCACATTCATTAATTAATAGATAAATTTCTCATTAACCTATTACTTCTCCACTAACCTCAACATTCTTCCTACAAGCAACACCAACCAAAAGTTCCTTCAACTCACTACTTGTAAGGCTAGGAATCTCCTCCAAAAGATAAACCAACTCATGCTTACTAATCGGCGCAGCCTTCCCAACATAAATCTTCGGAAACACCTTCTCACTCTGAATCTCATTTTCATTCAGAAGCTCTTCAAACAACTTCTCACCAGGGCGAATACCACTGTAATTAATCTTAATCTCATCTTCCGTATACCCAGAAAGACGAATCACGTTCTTAGCTAAATCTACTATCTTCACTGGCTCACCCATATCAAGCACAAACACTTCTCCACCTGATGCGAGTGCACCTGCCTGAATGACTAATCTTGATGCTTCAGGAATCGTCATAAAGTAACGGGTCATTTCAGGGTCGGTTACGGTGACAGGTCCGCCTGCTGCAATTTGCTTTTTAAAAAGGGGAATGACACTACCTCTTGAACCTAATACATTACCAAAACGCACAGCGGCAAATTTTGTATTACTCCCTTGTGCCAAATTTTGAATGACCATTTCAGCAAAGCGCTTGGTAGCACCCATGACATTTGGTGGGTTAACCGCTTTGTCTGTCGATACAAGAACAAAATTTTCCACATGATATTCATGTGCGGCTTCGGCTACATTTTTTGTTCCGAAAATGTTGTTTTTGACCGCTTCTTTTGGATTGATTTCCATTAGAGGTACGTGCTTATGTGCAGCTGCATGGTAGATGACGCTTGGCATATATTTTTCGACAACTTCAAAAATACGCTTTCGATCTTGTACGTCAGCAATGATTGGCACGATATCAATAGCGTCTCCATATTGATTTCGCAGCTCCATATGAATGGTGTAGATGGAGTTTTCACCATGCCCTAGTAGAATTAATTTCTCGGGATTGAATTTGCACACTTGACGACAAATCTCTGAACCGATCGAGCCTCCCGCTCCTGTCACAAGGATCGTTTTTCCTTCAAGTTTTTCCGAAATACTCTCCATATCCAACTCGACTGGATCTCTTCCAAGTAAATCTTCTACTTGAACTTCACGTATTTGGCTAACTTCGACTTTCCCTGTCATGAGATCTTCAAGCAGTGGAAGGATCTTCGTTTTTGCTGTCGTTTTTGCACACTCCGTGTAAATACGTTGAACATCCATTCTACTTAATGAAGGAATAGCGATGATAATATGCTCTATCTTAAATTCTTTGACAATCGATTCGATTTGTTTAACCCCACCAAGAACGGGGATATTCATAATCTCTAGACTATGTTTAGTAAAATCATCATCAATGTAACCAATCGGCTCAAGCTCTGAGTTTATTTTTTGATTAAGATCTCTCGCAACCATTGTTCCAGCTGCTCCAGCACCAATAATCAATGCTCGTTTGCGATCTGGATTGGGTTTGATATATGTATCACGATACATACGCCATGCAAATCGTGAACCGCCGATTAATAGAATGTGCATCATCCAGGTGATCGCTAATGTTCGTGTATATAAGGAATTTGCTACGACCAATTGTAAGATAGCAACAATCAATACAGAAAATGTGACTGCTTTAAGAATAGCAACCAATTCACTCACGCTTGAGTATGCCCAAACCTTTTTATAAAGGCCATAACGATAGGCAAAAAAGTGATGAATTAATAGTAATACAACTGAGCTAGCAACTAAGACTGGGGAATAGCTGTTTTCATATGGTAGTAATAAATAATAGCAAATAAAAATGGACGCTAAAACAATTAGCGAATCTACAAAAACAAGACTTGCAATCCTTTTCTTATAGGTCATTTTTCAGCCACCTTTCCATGAGTTTTTATTGCGAGATCTCGCACAAAAATAAATACCTAATGAAAAGGCACACTCATGTAAGCCCTTTCATTAGATATTTATTATCTAACTGTTTTATTAGAAATAATGGGCATTTAACCCATCCTCACACCACACCAATGACAAAGACTGTCTACGGTAATACATTTATGTATCTACCCACGGCGTGATCGAGTGCCCCCATTTATAATGGTACTGGAGACATTACCAGTAAGTTAATAACGATTAACTTGTATAATACAATACTATTTTGTTTTGTATAATAACTAACTACTCTTGTATATTAACACATACCACAACATGATAATAGGTGCCTTTCTTTGGAAAAAGACAATTATCGACAAATCTAGTCTCAGAACATCCTAGAGTGCAACTTTAGTGCAATAAGCACCAAAGTAATCCGTCGGAACGAAGGATTCTTTGTCGCGGTGATAAAGATTTTACTAATTCCTTTCCTAGAAGTGTAGATGATAAATCCACCACAATAACCCCCAAGGGATAACCTTCCTAGGGGGTATCGCTCGTATTTCTTAAGGCTAGACTACTTCTTTAGTTTTTCCGCCAACCATTTGATCATTTCTGACATAGTGATCTCTTCTTCGGTGCCTCTTTTGTGGGCTTGTTCTAGTAGAAGGGATAGATGTTCGTTTGTGAAGGTTGTGCTTTGAGTTTTCATCGCTGATTCGCTCCGTTTGTAGATATGCTAGTATTATACCTCAAATGGAGTCGAAAGTCCTGTTTTTTTGTATTATCTCCACACAATTCCCGACCAATTACCTTTTTTTGCATGTTGGTCGAAGTCATTTGTTAGACAAAAACAGGTAATTTTGCCGATGACTTCTGGTTTTACGTGTGTATTGTTAGGTATTGATAGTGAAAAAGTCTTTTCTAGGTAGTTGATGTCGATGGTGAGGGTGAAATCAACATTTTTATGAAGGGTAATTTTGTAGGAGCAGTCTTGAGGCAGTTCAGTTGTTTGATAACGAATACATTCTTTAAAGTAACAAATTTGTTCACGATATAGAATTGTTTTTAATTGTTTAAAGAAGGAGCTCTCAGGTAAGTGGTCAACGTTTGACACACGTTGATACTCTCGAAAATCCTTTCTCAACTTACTTAAATAAGCCGGAAAAGCTCCAGTGAATTGTGCATTATACATCATCATCAAAACCTCCAATATATCCAATATATGATACGAATACATCATACAACAAAATATAAGGAAGATTATATAAAATATAGAAAAAATTCTCTTTTTAACGAAATGCAATTAAAAATTTGTTGAACTTCATAACGATTTGTCATACATAGATAAAATTTATTTTATCTTTTGAAAGAGGCACTTGCACTCCTTTCTCATGTATTTAAAAATCTTCTAACTACACTCTACACTTGCAATCATATCATCATCTAACTTTTTATTCGCGAGCCACTGTAGAAATTCGATTTCATTTTGTTCAAGTTCTCTGTCTAATTTCTCCTCAAACTCATCTTGTAATCTTTTTAACTTCATTAGTGATTCACTCATATGCTTACCTCCTTAGATGTTTGAATATTACAAATATAATATTATTCTATTATATAGTATTCTATATTCTATTATATAGTACTCCTAAACCATTTTAACAATACGTCATACGCTTATTTATTTCGTAATGAATATTTTTCGTTTCCCCTTGATTTTGTTGCTATCGTAAATATAATTATCTAGATAGGAATCGGGTGAACGAAATGGCGTTTTATGAACATTTACGACAATATCGACTTGAAGTGCTAAATATTCCACAAGACAAAGCGGCACAAATGATGAATATTGAACAATCTACATTATCAAACTACGAGCTTGGCAGACGGCAAATCCCAATAGACATGCTTGTACTTTGGAAACAAAAATACGAAATTGATGACGGTACATTTATCAATATGCTTTTAGATCGTGATAAAGTCGCAGATCGAATTCGTGAAGAAAGCACCGAACTTCGTGCCCAATATGAAGATCGGGAAACCATCGAATTAATGCAGTTCCTTGAGCTATACCCAACCCTTCACGAACATTTACAAACATTATCGACGCTTCCAACAGCAAGGCAGAAAAAGAACGTTGAAGGATTAATTAACCTAATAAAAGCAGTTAAACATTTCACCTAACCAAAGCTTTTAGAGACTTCGATCGATCGTTCTCTAAAGGCTTTTTTTATTGATCTCTTTTTTCATGAATATGTAAGTCACAATTAATTATGACTTTTTTCTTGAAAATGTTTCTAACAGTGACAACATTCTCTTTTTTCTTTACAATAGAATAAGCGTGTGAAAATGGGAGGTTCAATGATGAATTTTCGTTTTTTTCAAGGGTTAAAAGAACCTTCAGTTTTTCTAGAAAGCTGGAAGACAGTCGAGTCATTTACAAATATACGAAGCAGGATGTTTGCACTTTTTTTTATAAGTAGTGTGATTTTTGGAGTTGTTGGGTGGATCGGTATGGGAAGCCAAACGTGGTCAGGGCAATTTGTAACAGCGTATGGGTTAGAATATGATCTTCAACGATTTTATTTTTTTCTCGGGAGAATATTACTAGGAATTTTATATATTGCGGTCCTATTACTTTTCCCTGCACTTCTTTATTGGTTGCTTGCCGACGAGCATTCGTATCGAAAATTTGTTATGATACAAATTTTTCCTATATCTATTTTATTGCTTGAGCAGTTACTGTTCATTCTTTTAATGGTTTGGCAAGGAATTGATTGGCATTCGTCTCCATTCTCATTAGGAGTGATTGGCCAACTTGTCATTGAACATCAGTGGACCATTTATTTCTTAGGATCTATTTCTCTATTTAAAATATGGGTCATGTATTGGCAGTTCTTATCCCTACGAATCGTCACAACGTTAAAATGGTGGGTGGTCTTCGTTATTATTTTAGCAATGAACACCTTGTTTTGGGCTATTACTGCTACGTTTGCCACGTTGAATTTTCACCAATACTTGTATAGCTAAAGGAGGCAAACAACTTGAATACTCGGAATAAATGGATGGGTGTCGGCTTACTGGCTCTGTTGTTTGTCGGATCGAATCTTTATTTAATTAAAACAGATGCTGACTTGATTGATCGTACGTCGATCGTCCATGATCAAAAGCAAGCTCAAATAGAAAATCTTCAACATTTGCTAGTGAAAAACGGTGTGATCGATACTGCAGCTGAACAACATGTGTATTTTTCTGAGCAGTTGGGTATGTTTACTCGTTTTCTAGTAGAGGAAGGACAAATGGTTACACAAGGTACGCCACTCTATGAATATACGGTTTTAGATTTGGAAGAGCAGAGGTTGCTGTTCGAATCAGAAGCAGAGCAACTTTCAAGCGAAATTTCTTCACTTGAAAGCTACATTGGAGAGTTATCATCAATCGAGAGTCAACTACCTTCAGGCTCCTCTCCATCAACAACGAATACACCAACAAATTCATTAGAAGATGAAGAATTGATGATCACAATCGGACTTGAAGTTGGCATTGATATCACTGATGCGACGATTGATCAAACGCGATCCATTTTAAATCAAAAAATCGGTGAACAGGAAGCGGTCATTGGTCGTTTAGAAGCTGAACAGGAGAAATTCGAACGATTAATTAGCGGTTTAGAAGAAAGCCCAGTTGTAACGATTGAAAGTGAATTTGACGGAAAGATTGCTAATTTAGCAGAAGATATGGGTAACCCGCTTATTACTATACATACAGAGAGCCTTGTTTCTAAGTCAACGTTAACCGAGGCTGAAGCAAGAGAAGTGTTGACTGGCATGTCTTCACGCGTGACTTCACCAGTTGCGAATGCGACGGTTGATGGTGCAGTTTTGACAAATACTCAAATTCCCGAAGAACAACCTGTACTCGGTTCAAACAGCTTGTACCCGGTTGCTATCGACCTCTTTGAGCAAGGTAACGAATGGTTTATCGGCCAGCATGTTGTTAATGAAATTGTTTTAGATGAGTCATTGGACGCGACGACTGTTCCGATTATTAGTTTAGATGAGCAGCAGCGTGTCAATGTTCTTTCTGCGACAGGACTTGTGGAGCCACGCATGGTTGAGTTTGGATTACGCGTGGAAGATCGTCAGGAAGCGTTGGACAACGTTGCCCCTGGTGAATGGATCGTCGCTGACCCTAAGCAGGTTGAACGTTTCAATTCGCCATACCTTGCTCAGATGACGATCAAGCGATTAACGTTTGATAATCTGGATCACATGGCGACCCGTGATAATTGGAAGCATTTGTTGCTAGGTGTATTACCTCATTAAATGACTCAAATGGACCCCCGTATACTTTTGTGTGTACGGGGGTCTTGTTTTGATTGAGAATGTATTAGATTTAGGATTCGGGTGAAGTAGGTGCGTATCTACCCTTCACGTGCAATCTTTTTCACCCCTCATCATATTGGTCTTTTTAGAAACTTACATCCTCACAGTTCGTTTTTCCTCCAAAATGGAGTATAATAAAAGGTACGTTTTTTTGATTTTTTAAAGGTGGTAGTTACTATATGAGTTTTCATTCTCAATCATTTACAAATGGTATTGAGCAATTGGAATCAAAGCTTTTTAGACAATTTTTACCCTCAAATCAGCAGGACGAACGCCTTATTCAAAAAGGACTTTTCTTATATAGACAAGGTACCGTGTATGATGTTGCCTACGAATCCTCACTTCAAATGCTTCGTGCGAAGGTGCGGGATGTTTATCAAGTGAATGTCCGTATTTCACTTGATCCTGCGAAAGCCAGTAGCTGTAGCTGTCCAGAAGAGCAGTGGTGCCGACATCGCATGGCCGTATTTTTTAAGTTTTACCAGCAAACCGCAAGCGTAAGTCAGTGGATCACGCGTTGGCGGAATCAAAAATCAACGCTTCTTAAAGCTCAAAAATCCCCCGAAGCTTGGAAACAGATTGTGCAGCAAGCAGTTTCCAAATTAAATTATTCACAGCTAATTGATCAACCTTTTTTACTTGATCATTACGTACAAAACGCACTTATGACGATTCAAAAACAAGCGCCTATGGAAAAAGAGTGGAAACCTTTATATGATTTACACACAATGTTTTGGTTGTTCATTACTCTTTCAAAAGGGTTCTCATCTGCCCAACCGAATGCGCTAAAACATGAAGACGTGATGGATACTTTGACTCGCATGTTAGAAGAGATGGAAGATGCCATGTCAGATTTGGCTGTGTATGCTCGCCCATTTGCATTCGATCCTTTTTTGAAAGACTTACGCATCGGTTCGCGTGAGTTGTTAGAGGATGTGTCGTCACAGGTCTCGTTTTCAGTTTACTCACTTTTATGGTTTCAACTTTTCACAACGAAAGCGTGGAGAGAAAATGAACTTGAACAACTTACAGAACGAAATAATGACACAGAAGAACTATATTTCGCACGAACGGCTCTTGCGCTACTACTAATGAAAAATGATGTTTGGAAAGAACAATTCCACTTGTCTTCTCCATCCATTGTCCCCCATGCGGTGCGATGGATGGAATGGCTGTTGTGGGATGACCGTGCCTTGGCAGCTGTCACCATTTTAAAAGCGTTACCAAAAAAAGTTCCTGCTTATTTGGACTCGTTCACACTTGATTCGGAGAAACGCTCTTTTTCACTTTGGTTGATCCGCAAGCTTGAGCCAAGCAAAATACGCATGCAGTCACCTGAGTCAACGATAGCTGTGTATGAATCGCTACTTCCGTATAGTTCACGTCATTTAGGCTCGTTATTACTTGATTCTGGGCGTTATAAAGAGTGGGTTGAGCTTGTTCATTGGATTGGCTTTTCGCCAGAAGAACTTCAAATCACTGGATTTAAACAGCTTCTTGAAGAGCGACCAGATTTGTCGGTCCCTATTCTTCATCAATGGATCGAAGAGTTAATCGCACAAAGACAACGTGATAGTTACCGTAAAGCCGTTGGTTATTTGAAAAAATTAAAGAAAATTTACACACAAAGTAAACAAACGTCAAAATGGGATCGGTATTTTCATTCGATTTTACAGCAACATAAACGACTACGTGCTTTTCAAGAAGAATGCAAAAGGGGGAAGTTGATTAATGTGGATGAGTGATCTCAAAATGATCGATGTAACATCACTACCAGACGGTCATTTCTCCTTACAGGTTAGCAGTAAGGATGGTGAAACACTCGATCCTTTTAAATGGAAGAACCAACTGCTTTTATGGCACAAGGAAAGTTATCACGGAACGCTGCTTAAACAACACGACAAAGCCCATGCACACAGCATTGTGCTCGATAGCTGGGCGCTCCTCACATTATTTGCACAACCGAGTTTCCACGGACGAATTGAGTGGAATTTATCTCCTAATGCACAGTTTTATTATGATGTGGCTCCACTGCTTTTTGAGTGGATCACAGAAGGTAAATGGCTTGACGAATGGCACCACCAGGACACACAACAAGATAAGCGTTTTTCGATGACGTTAAGCGAGGACTTTTGGGCAGAGTGGGCAGATATCGCGCATGAGGACGCTGAGCCACTCGCAAGCGAATCAAAAGAGCATGTTAACGAATGGTATCAGCAATCTATTGCATTCTTTTTTGAGCATCACCATCGCAGTCAGGGGCTAGCAGAGAGAATTTTTAATCAAGACCATGCACTCACAGCTGAAGATTTGGCAACCTATTTTGATGAAGATAAATGGGCTTCTTGGATCCAAGAAAAGGATTTAACACATCCCTACCGTTTTGGCATTCGTTTTGAAGAGCCTGAATCTGAAGAAGGACTTTGGACCATGCAGCCATTTTTGCGTGATCAACGCCGCGCAGATTGGACGTATGATTTAACTATGTCATTGCCACTCGAGCGTTCGCTTCCTGATCGCTGGAAAAAGGAAAAACAGGAAATTGAACAAGAGCTAGCTCGCTGGGTTCGTCTGATTCCTTATTTGAAGAGTGAAGACGAGTGGCAAACGGAAATGACCGAAGAACGCGCATGGTTGTTTTTAACGGAGGGAAGTCAAAAGCTTCTTGCGCTCGATGTGGAGATTTTACTTCCATCATGGTGGAAATCGATTCAGCAATCAAATGTTTCCCTAAAAGCTGCAGTTAAAGGTGATCGCAGCTACCGTCCTTCCTTTGTTGGACTTGATGCGCTTGTAGATTACGATTGGAAGGTATCAATCAATGGAAGCGATATGACCGATGAAGAGTTCAATGATCTAGTTAATGAAAAACGTCGCTTTGTTCAAATTAACGGCGATTGGATCGCGCTAGACCCTGCACTTATCGCACGTATTCAACAAGCAATGTCCACTGCAAAAAAACGTGGGATTCGCATGCAAGATTTACTAGAACAAGAGCTCGACCAAGCGGAAAATGAAGATGAAGATGCAATGAGTGATGAACAAGATGGCTTACGTATTCAATATGAATTAAATCGATCGATGAAATCCATGATGGATACACTTGCGGATGTTGGAAAAATCCCGCTCATCGCTCCTCCATCTCTCTTGAAGGGTACGTTACGTCCGTACCAGCAGCAAGGGTTTAGCTGGATGAATTTTTTACGTTCAAATCGATTTGGTGCATGCTTAGCAGATGATATGGGTCTTGGTAAAACGATTCAATTGATCAGCTATATGCTTCATATAAAAGAAACTGAAACCTTGAAGACACCGTTTTTAATCGTCTGTCCAACGTCTGTTTTAGGCAACTGGCAGCGTGAAATTGAGCGTTTTTCACCAAGTTTATCGCTTTATTTGCATTATGGGGCAAATCGTGCAAAAAAAGATTCATTTAATCAAGCGATCCAAAAAGCAGATGTCGTGCTTACTTCATATGGTTTGTGTCATGCCGACCAAGAAGTGCTTACTTCCATTCAATGGTCAGCTGTCGCGTTAGATGAAGCGCAGAACATTAAGAATCCACATACAAAGCAATCAAGAGCGATTAGACAGCTTCAAGGGCAACATCATATCGCTTTAACTGGTACACCTATGGAAAATCGACTATCGGAACTTTGGGCTATTTTTGATTTTATCAATCACGGGTATCTTGGTTCCTTGTCAAACTTCCGTCAACATTATATTGTGCCGATTGAACGAGATAACTCGGAAGCGTTAACGAGAAAGCTCCAAGGTCGAATACGTCCATTTTTACTGAGACGAACAAAAAACGATCCAGCTGTCGGTTTGAATTTACCTTCAAAAATCGAGCAAAAAGAATTCTGTCCATTAACGTCAGAGCAAGCTTCGCTGTATGAACAGCTTGTTAAAGACACCCTTGAGAAAGTGCCAACATTGAGTGGAATTGAACGCAAGGGAATGGTTTTACAAATGCTAAACAAATTAAAACAACTTTGCGATCACCCAGCTTTATTTTTAAAAGAGTTAGATCCTGACCACCTCGTCGCTCGCTCTGAAAAAATGTTGAAGCTAATGGATTTAGTGGAACAAATCATGGAAGCAGACGAAGGAACGATTATTTTCACCCAGTACATTTCGATGGGCAACATGATCAAGAGGGCTCTCGAGAATGAATACGGGGTCACGGTTCCGTTTTTAAATGGATCTACACCGAAAAATCGCCGGGATGAAATGGTTGAGCAATTCCAGAGTGGAAAGTTCCCTATTTTCATTTTGTCGTTGAAAGCAGGAGGAACAGGGTTAACACTTACGGCTGCAAATCATGTCGTTCATTATGATCGTTGGTGGAATCCAGCTGTTGAGAATCAAGCAACAGACCGTGCATATCGAATTGGTCAAAAGCGTTTTGTACATGTTCATAAATTTATTAGTTCTGGTACAGTTGAAGAAAAAATTGATTTAATGCTCGAGAAAAAACAGACGTTGAATGACGAAATTATTAAAGGTGACCAATGGATCACCGAGCTGTCAAATAAAGAGCTTGAGGATTTATTGCTATTGTCAGATTAACATACGAAGCGCCCCAGTCGATCTAGCAAACTGGGGCTTATTCATTGCGGAGAAGGTACAGCGAAGTTACCACTATATTTCGAAGTTTTGTTAGAGGAATGATTTTAGAACATTATTATCGAATGGTTTCTACATGGAGATGTTCTTCTTTCGCGGGTAATTCGACAGAATTTTTGACTGGTGTAAATGCGAGGCGTTTGGGTTCAAGAAAGCGGACGGATTCAGCTACAACTTCAGTCATAAAATGCCGATTGCCGTCTTCACGATCAAAGTTGCGTGTTTGGAGCCTTCCTGTGATGCCCACGAGTGAACCTTTCGCACAGTACTCAGACGTGTTTTCAGCGTTACGATTCCACATGGTACATCGAACGAAATCAGCATCCTTTTCACCGTTTTGATTTTTAAATGGACGAGTGACAGCAACAATAACAGATAATACATGCTTTCCATTGCCAATTGCCCGAAGCTCTGGGTCCTTTGTCAACCGACCAACAAGTGTTACTTGGTTAATTATTTCCCCCTCCTTTCGTAAGGATAAGGTCATCATAGCGCATCTATTTTTTGTTGTAAAACAGTGAAAAAATGCTTTTTGTGTAAAATTTTAAAGAAAAAGAATTTTTTCTCTAAGAGGTTTATCTCTTTTATCATTTTATTTACATGAAAAAAATATTTAAGCTATCTTATTCAATTTTTTTCTCGACATAGATATAGGGTGGTATGTGCGAATCCCCTGCGCTTATGGAAATGTGTAGAAACTCGCACGTAATGGTATAATAAGTAAACATAAAATAAACAGGAAGGAGGGCTTGATGATGAAGACATTTAAACTGATTAAACTACAAATCGTTGAAAGCGATAATACACGTAATTTCTCGCTCCTTGATGGACTGATTATCAATAAAGAAGATGACAAACATACGTGGATATTAGAAGCATTTTTACGTGATGATGACCTGGATTATTTTCAGCGCATCCAACAAAAACGTGAAGACATCGAAGTTCTTGCGGTGATTACAAATGAACGAAATGATCCAGCATCCCTATTTGCTCAAGTGCATGAAGTCCGCCAGATTGGCGATAAGGTGAGCGTGTTATTTAAAGGACAACTAAAAAATCAACGTAATGAATATGCTGGTCAATTACTTGACCATCTCGTATCCCACACCGATTTAACTGGTAACGCTCTTATAGATACTTTTCGCGAGCAAATGAAGAAGCGACCGAGGCTAAATAAAAGTTAAGACATTTTATCTTTTAGAAATTGTAAGGGGATGTATGAAAACGCAGAACCTAAAATATGAATTTGACCGAAGCAATTCTGCGGATTTCCATGTATAACCTGCAGACCCTCTGGATCTTATAGGTGATTAAACTACTGTCATATATGTAAAAAGGGGATCTCTCCCCCTTTCAAAACTTAACTAAGTCGTTACTGATTACTCACCCATATTGTTTCTGTCTTTACGTTCACGCTTGTTTTCATCATTAAAAGGGTCTTCTTCATTATTTAATTTTTTATCACGCATTAGATCTTCTTCTTCATTTTTTCTGTCGTTCATATTATTGTTAATGGTATTTTCACGATCAACCGCTTTTTCAATATCACGGTTTGGTTCATTCATTAACGATTCGTTTGCCTCGTCATTCATGTTACATCCAACCATTAAAGCGGCTGCCACCATGGTACCTGCTGTAACCTTAAGCACTTTATTCATTCAAGCCTTCTCCCCCTTCGAAATTAAATGACCTTTAATGGTCTTTCGTAGTTTCTCCATGGGAAGATGATTTATGTATTTAAAAGCGGAGGGCTCAATAAATGTAGGGAAACAGCGAGGGAGGTGTTCTTTACCACCGCAGCTGGATCACTTACGACCTGAGAACCTGCTTGGGATGAAGCTACCTTCATTTATTTTATCCCCATATTTGGACATAATAAAAACGAAAGCTAGGAACAATCACCTCATTCCTACTTTCGTTTGACATACTTTTATTTTAATGCAAACGTGATTTCCGTTTCGCAAGCAATTTCACCGTCGATAGTTGCTGTTGCTTTGCCTTTACCGATCGGACCTTTGACACGCACAATTTCTACTTCCAAACGAAGCTGATCACCAGGTTTCACTTGACGCTTGAATCGGCAATTATTGATTCCAGCGAAAAATGCTAATTTGCCTTTGTACTCTTCTTGTTTAAGTATGGCAACCGCACCTGTTTGAGCAAGTGCTTCCACAATTAATACACCAGGCATTACTGGGTAATCTGGAAAATGACCATTGAAAAATTCTTCATTTGCTGTGACATTTTTAATGCCGATTGCGCGTTTGCCCTCATCGATCTCAATAATTTTATCAATAAGTAAAAAAGGATAACGATGTGGAATAATTTCTTTAATTTGTTGTGTATCTAACATGAATAATCCCCCTGTTTTCTTTATTTAGCATCTTTCATCACAAGGTCTAAAATGTGCGTCCACGTTTCTTTCTTCAAGACATCTTGAGGATCACCGTCTCCAATGACGCCGTACCCGACCATTAGCCCAATAATCAAACTTGCTGATATTAGCGCGATGACTAGTGCCAGTCTTATTAGGATGGGAAATCGGCGGATTTGTACCCATTTTGGTGTGCGTTTTTTTGTTGATCTTGCTCTTGTTCTTCATTCGTCGAAGATTTTTCCTCAAACGATCGTGTTTGTTTCATAAATAAAAACTCCTTTAACGCATTCCGTTTACAAGACCAGCCATTTGGTCTGACATGGAGATTGCTCTTGAGAGAAATTGGTAATTGCGTTGAACTTCTATTAAATCAGTATACGCTGTTGTTAAGTCCACGTTTGATTGTTCAAGTGTACCTTGTTCGAGACCGATTTGCTGACGAAGCTCTCCTTCCATTTGAACCATCACTTCGCCAGGAAACACACCAAGCTCTTCTAAATTATTGGGCATACTGAGGTACCCACTGGCTACGCGTTCCATGAGTTGAGGACGTTGAATGTTCACAACGCCTAAGTCAACCTCTTGCTGTACTCCATTAGCTGAAACTTGTAATGTCCCGGTGTTAGTCAATCGAATATTATCAACCGGACCATCAAATACAATAATTTCATCATTTTGATTCAAAAGCGCATTCCCTTGTCCATCAACAAGCATAACTTCATCATCATTGATTGGTGTAAAATAAAACGCACCAGCTCGAGTGAAGTTTTGTTCTTGATCCCCATTTGCACCTTGTATAAGTACTTTAAAGTATTGATTTTCTGCGGTGAATCCAAAATCTAACGAGCGGTCCGTTCCTTGCAAACTACCTTGCTTCCCATTCAACTGGGATTGAGCTATTTTCGCACCATTTCCCATTCGAATACCGAGCGGTGTTTGACGATCTGCATCGTCGCCTCGTTGGTTTTGAAATTCCTGTGTTAATAAAGATGTGAACGTTGCTGTACTTTGTTTATAGCCAATTGTGTCTACATTTGCGATGTTATTTGAAATGATGTCTAATTGTTGTTGCAATTGTCCCAACGTGTTTGTTGCCGTTACCATATTTCGAGTCATTGTAAGTTCCCCTTAACAAAGATTAGTTCACACGCCCAACTTCATTCACCGTCTTTTCTATGCTGCGATCATAGGCTTGTAAAACCGTTTGATTCGCTTCATACGCGCGGTAAGCGTTCGTAAGATCCGTCATCGTACGTGCGCTGTCGACGTTAGATTGCTCAAGAAAGCCTTGATTTACTCTAAATGCAATGTCCTCTTGTGCATATGCGTTGGGCAATACAACCCCATCTGGTGCTCTTAAAAGGCCATCGCCTTCATTAACAAGCGCTTGCGGGTCATCTGAGTAAGCTACACCTACTCGAGCAACATCAGTGCCATCTACTACTATACGACCATCTTCACTAACTTGAAATTGATCACTCTCAAGCTCGATTCGGTTACCCGCATCATCTAACACATAATAACCGTTTGCTGTTGTTAGGAAGCCCTGTGCATCAAGCGTAAAGTTTCCGTTACGAGTTAGGCGGTTTGTTCCATCTGGATTTTCTAACGTAAAGAAGATCATTCCCGGTAAACCTGTTTCTCCATTTAGTGGCATATCGCCTTGGACAAGTGCCATGTCAGTCGTAAACTGAGTTTCTCTAACGTCACCTTGTGTAAACAGAGGAATGGTTTCTTGCATATATACACCCGTGTTCAAAGCGCCGACGGTTGGCATATTCGCTAGTGTCAGGCCTTTTTCGGTTGGAATTTTTGATTCGCCAAGACTTGAAAGTAGCATGTCGGGAAAAGCTCTCATTGAAGACTGATCCGCCTTGAAACCAGGTGTATTAACATTGGACATATTGTTGGTTAACAGGTCAGTTCTTCGCTGTTGTGCAATCATTCCTGTTGCAGCGGTATAAAATCCTCTAAACATCTAATCACCTCGTTATTCGATGTTGTATAAATAGTTAGTTTACTTTGTGAAATTTCCAAATGACTCATCACCTAGCTCCAGCGGCTAGCTCCTCGAGTCATAAGTCACTTCCCTGCGGTGGTAAAGTACGCCCTCCTCAGGAACTGTCTTATGCTTGTCGGAGCTGAACGAGCCGCTTCCGCTTTTGTTCTTTTTATTATAAACAAATTTCGCTAAATTGTGGATGGATAATTTGGATGGTTTTTCAATTTCAAATAGTTGAAAACCATCTTCCATGTGTCCTATTAACCTAGTTTTCGGTGTGGTATTTTATCAATGTTTTCAAGTACGACACCTGTACCAATTGCTACGCAGTCCATTGGGTTTTCTGCTACAAAAACTGGAACCTTTAATTCTTCTGCTAAAAGTTGGTCAATACCATGAAGAAGTGCTCCCCCGCCTGTTAAAATAACTCCTCGGTCAATAATATCTGATGAAAGCTCAGGTGGCGTTTTTTCTAGTACATTTTTCGCTGCTTGTACGATAACTGAAATGGATTCGCGTAATGCACCTTCTACTTCACTTGATGTAACTGTGATTGTACGTGGAAGACCGCTTACCATGTCGCGCCCGCGAATTTCAAGCTCTTCTTGGCGAGAATCTGGGAACACTGTTGCAATTTTTATTTTGATTGCCTCAGCTGTACGTTCACCAATCAATAATTTGTATTCTTTTTTTACATAATTCAAAATGTCAGCATCAAACTGATCGCCGGCCATTTTGATTGAAGAAGATGTGACGATGTCGCCCATTGATAAAACCGCTACATCCGTTGTTCCTCCACCGATATCAACGACCATATTTCCGCTTGGTAGAAAAATATCCATGCCCGCTCCGATCGCAGCAACTTTTGGTTCTTCTTCTAAGAAAATTTTCTTACCACCACTTTTTTCAGCTGCTTCACGAATCGCTTTTTGTTCAACACTCGTGATATTAGTTGGACAGCAAATTAAGATACGTGGCTTTGAAAGAACTCCTTTTACATTTAATTTATTTATAAAATGCTTTAACATTGCTTCTGTTACATCAAAATCTGCGATAACACCGTCTTTTAACGGACGAATCGCAACGATGTTTCCAGGCGTTCTTCCTACCATACTGTGTGCTTCTTCTCCAACTGCTAAAACGCGATTCGTATTTTTATCAATTGCGACAACAGAAGGTTCATTTAAAACGATTCCTTTACCTTTTACATGAATCAATAAGTTAGCTGTACCAAGGTCAATTCCAATATCTTTTGCAAACATTCTTGTCGTTGCTCCCTTCACTCTTCTCTAGCTTAATTTATCATTCGTTTTTCCTGATTTAAATGGATTCCGATCAAGTCATTTATGTAATCGATGTATGACCAGATAAGACTCACAGCATTTCGCACGCAAGCATAGTCCAATAAGTATATATTACCACAACAAAGACAAGAGGTCATGAACCAAACAAACGTTTGATTTATGACCTCTTATCCCTTGTACTTTTGTTTTGTTGCTTGCCCGCCCCTTAGATGCCGTATCGATTTATGGTAGTCTAGAATATGTTTTACATCGTTGGCCAATGCCGGATTTAATTCAGGCAGTCGCTCGGTCAGATCCTTGTGTATGGTGCTTTTGGATACACCAAAGGTTTTGGCAGTGACGCGTACAGTCTGTCTCGTCTCCACTATGTGCTTACCAACCAAGAGCGTTCTCTCCCTGATGTAGTCGTGCACAGCTTCACGGCCTCCTACAGGGGATCAATCCAGGGGAGTGACCCCCTCCATTTGTCCCATTATATGCAGAGTACTGCCAAGGCTATGCGTGATTTCTTTCAAAAATATCAAAATGGCTAACCAATGACGTTGGACGATACAAAAGCGCATGCGCTTGTTCAGCCACGACAAGCATAAGGCAATTCCCGAGGAGGGCGTTCTTTACCACCACAGGGAATTGACTTATGACCTCGAGGGGCTAGCCGCTTGCGCTAGACGATACAAAAGTGCATGCGGCTTGTTCAGCTGCGACAAGCACAAGGCAAACACTAACCTAAGGCATTTTTTTCTTCTGTAGTGATTGACTCCTGACCTCGAACCGCTGATCGCCTGCGCTAAATGAAGAATAACGCATGTTTAGTTATCCACATTTTTTAAACATATAGGTTTCGAACATTAAAAAAGTCACTCAGATGCAGGCACCTGAATGACTTTTCGTCATCATCATTATTCTGTATACGATACTGGATTAACAGCTACATTGTCTTCGTAAACTTCAAAGTGTAGATGTGTACCCGCTTCAACATTAAGCTCGCTTGTTCCTGACATCGCAATTGGTTGACCTTGATTGACTTCTTCCCCAACTTGTACTGTGATATCTTTTATAGAATTATATTTTGTTACTAAACCATCTGCGTGCTCAATTTCGATCGCATTACCGATAAATGGATCTTCTTGCACCACTGTGACTGTTCCACTCATCGCAGCTAAGACCTCAAAAGAAGACTCTCCATCTTGCACAATATCAATCCCTTGATTCGGATAATAGTTTTGATTAACAACAATCAAGGCATCTTGTTGCTCCTCAGCTGATGCATTTTGGTCATAGAATGAGCGGTTGATTACGATTGCATTTGGATCTTCAACAGGCATTACCATTTTTTCCACTGACTGATTTACTTCCGTTACTTCTTCAGATGGATCTTGTGCCCAGTCTGTTTGATTTTGCTCAAACGTCAAATCATCATTGTCCGACGCAACATCCTTATCACCAGGATTTTGTAACACAACAACAGCTGATACGATGACGGCTGCACACGCTAAGTATAGAACAGGCAACGACCAACGTTTTTTCAAAAACACTTTCCAGTTTGCTTTTAGGGTAGATTGTTTTTTGTCTCCCTTATTCATATTCATCACCTCAGCAACCATTTTGAACGGATAAAGGAAATTCTATACATTGCCTCAAAATATTTCTTTTTGAATCACAATCAAATGACACACAATCCCACTATGATTAAACCCTCGAGAGGACACGGTTTCTGAAAAGAGGATTCTAACATTCTTACCTTTCCTATGTATAATTATCATTTGATTACTTTCTAGCTTGCCATACGATCCGTTTTGCTTTGCGTCGAAATCATTTTTCCTATATTTCAAAGAATCATTGCCCATGGAAAGTTGGCCGTTCCAACACATATTGCTGCTATCGGTCTGTGGATTACTAAATGGATTATCATGTATTCGGTCACTCACGCTTTTCTACATCAGTGGACGTCGTGAAGGATTTGATCGGTGCATTGATCGTTTATCTGATTGCACAGCGTTTATTATTTCAGGCATGCGATAAGGTACGTAGGGTGTCCGGCGCATGCGTTTGAGAAATGTATAGGGGAATGAACAGAAAAAACGATCAAGCTGAGAGCTTGATCGTTTTTTGTCATTGCAGGTCGCTGGTTTTGATCGAAACCACCTCTTTTAGTTACATAAATAACCCCTCCGCGTGCAATAATCCCTTCCTACCGACAATCTCTCAAAAAAACAAATCTATCTCTGCACTAGTAAAGGTGGCAAAATCGTCTCAACTGATGTAATTTCTACCCCTTTGAAATAATACGTTACGATGTCCCCATAAGTATTTCCTTCAATTGCCATACCGTTTGCTCCGTATTGACTCATTCCAACACCATGCCCGTAGCCTTTCGTTTCGATGACGATTGAGTCTCCTTGTAGCGTCCAGTGAAAATCGCTAGAACGCAACTCAAGTTTTTCGCGTATTTCTCTTCCTGTAAATGTTTGGCCAGCAATGCTAACTGTTTTGATGCGCTGCCCTGCTGTGCGTTCAACGATGGTACCAATTTCTCCTTCGCTTAGTGTGATGCCTAGTTTTGTTTCAAATTCATCAACAGGCATGGTGATTTCGTGTAAGAATTCAGGTGAAACTTCCAAATCCCACTCACTTTCAGTTGATTGCAAATAAGGAACATCTTCTTCCCAATAATCTTTGGCATTTTCTGTCCAGCCGTTGCTTGTAGAGAAAAAGGATGCGGTGATTGGTTTTCCTTGATATGTCAATACTTCACCTTTTGTCGCAGCTACTGCTTGCTGGATTTTTTCTTTATTATCTTCGTATGCTTCACCCCATATTTGTTTTAGCTCTTCATCATCTTTATAAACTTGATGTGCGATGGTATCGGTTATCTCTGCTTCAACCGGGAGACCTGTGGCTCCTCCATTCGCAATGAGTTGTGTCACATACGTTCTTGCAGCGAGTGCTTGTGCCTTAAGCGCTTCTTCTTCAAAAGAAGCTGGCATTTCGCTTGCGACAACACCCTCTACGTATGTTTCTAGTTCAATCTCTTCTACCTGGTTTTTCTGATCACGAAAAACAGCAACAGTAAAGTCAGTAGATTGAATTTCCTCCGACTTTGGTTCAGCACGGTGTTCTTTTGAAAATGGGAGCAGTATAACGGCTGGGATGAGTAGCAATAACAACATGTACGTAATGAGTACGATTAAGAGCGATTTCTGTTTATGCAAGTAGACTCCCTCCTTATCATTCGGCCTTTGTTCAACTGTATGCAGATAGGTAGATAAATAGCACATAAGTGAAGAGCGTGCAGACTACACAGAATACGTATGTCCGCCTAGGGTAACTGCTCTTCGCTGATGATCACTTATGTTGCGCTACATAGCGGGATGCGACTCCTAATAATTCTAGAGATTTTTAGAAATCGACCAATGAAAAAGCAGTATACCCACGACGAATCATGGGTATACTGCTTATAGTTTAATAGTATGAGTAAGTGGTTTAGTAGCACTAAAATAAGTTCATTTAAACTCGAACCGCTTCTTCTTCTCGTACTTTTACCTCATCGTTGACTCTTTCAACATTCGCCCCAAGAGAAACCAGCTTTTGGTGAAAGTTAACGTAGCCACGGTCAAGGTGTTTTAGTTCTGTCACTTGTGTATAGCCTTCTGAAACAAGACCTGCCAAGATCAATGCTGCACCAGCACGAAGATCAGTCGCTGCGACTTCTGCACCTTGAAGGTCATTTGGTCCGTTTATAATAACAGAACGACCTTCAATTTTAATATTCGCATTCATGCGACGGAATTCTTCCACGTGCATAAAACGATTTTCAAAAACTGTTTCTGTGATCACACCTGTACCTTGGGCTTTCAGCATTAAGGCCATCATTTGTGATTGCATATCTGTAGGGAACCCTGGGTGTGGCATCGTTTTGATATCAACTGATTTTAAAATTGGTTGACCGATGACACGAAGTCCTTCGTTCTCTTCAACAACAGAAACACCCATTTCTTCTAATTTAGCAGTAATAGAAGCTAAATGTTCGGGTACTGCATTTTCGATTAATACATTACCGTTTGTAATCGCTGCTGCAATCATAAATGTTCCAGCTTCGATGCGGTCAGGAATAATGTTGTGGACTGCGCCATGTAGCGCTTCAACGCCTTCAATGCGAATTGTGTCTGTACCCGCACCTTTGATTTTAGCACCCATTTTGTTCATGTAGTTAGCCATATCAACGATTTCTGGTTCTCTCGCACAGTTCTCAAGAATAGTTGTGCCTTTAGCTAATGTTGCTGCAGCCATGATGTTTTCTGTAGCACCAACACTTGGGAAATCAAGATAAATTTTTGCCCCTATTAAACGTCCATTCACTCTTGCTTCTATAAAGCCATTACCCACTGTAACAGCTGCACCCATAGCTTCAAAGCCTTTTAGGTGTAAATCAATCGGACGAGATCCAATCGCACAACCGCCTGGTAATGCAACACGCGCATGACCATTACGTGCAAGAAGTGGTCCCATTACTTGAACGGATGCACGCATTTTGCGCACGTATTCAAATGGTGCCTCTGCTTCTAGATTGCCCTGTGCATCTACTTCCACTTTGTTATCATTAACCGAGTATGATACCTCTGCATTTAAGTGACGAAGTACTTCGTTGATCGTATCGACATCCGATAATGCCGGTACGTCTAATAATGTACTTTTTCCTTCACTGGCTAACAGGGATGCTGCAAGAATAGGAAGGACAGCGTTTTTCGCTCCTTCTACTTTAACTGTTCCATGTAGCGTATTACCGCCACGTACGATAATTTTATCCAATTGAGTTCCCCTCCGCGTCTTATTCTATTACTACTATTCATATTCAAGTTTAGTGACTGAAGTGAAAACGCATTTGCACCCACACTCAATCAGCTCATATTCAAAGGACAAAGTAATATCAAATTTACAAATCATGTGCAGGTTATCTTGTAATCATTAAAACTAAAACATGACAAATCATATCATTCAAAGACTCTTTAATACAAGAGAATAAGGTCATGAATTGACCCAACTTGTCGAAAATCGACTGTCGAATTTTCACTGTACAGAAAGCATTTTTTGAATTTGTACCACAGTGTAGCGACTAAAAAGCTTTCTAATAAAGCGTCACGACCGTTCTCTTATATATAGAGAGTTTCGAGTAAAATCTGTTACCAAAATGTAATGGATCAATGGTTGAGTATCTATTCCACCTCTAAATAAAAATAAACCATTTTCAATTGAATTCATAGGTTAAAATCGTTTATTTCTAACTTAAAAGCACATTTTTTCAATGAAAACACTTACATCATCCGTATAAAATGTTACCAGAGTAAATGGAGCTGTTGAGACGAGATGGAATAAGACAAAAAGAAGTCTGCGACAGTTGATCCAATCGCAATACTTATTAAGATATAAAGTACGCGCGCTTGCATAACACGGTTTGGTCGAAGCGCTTTTTCAAACCGAAGTGCTTGCAACGCCCAAAAGCTCAACGAGATAAATACTAAATGAACAATCATACTAAGTAAAGCTTGCTGTCCAAAATTAACCATGAATGACTCTCCTTTTAACCAACTTTGTAAGTATATCAAAGCTAGGTAAGAATTTGAAGGAATTGTATAAATCGTTGTGTTTGAAAAGATAGATTAAAAGTCACTACCCGTATTATAAAGCAAAAATAAATACCGCCCCTTATTCGGATAGCACGAAATTCGTGACTGAAATCCGAAATAAGAGCCGGTATGTTGAAATGCAGAAAACTTACTTAGTGTGTTGATGAACTTGGATTCGGTTCATCGCACGTTGTAGCGCTAAATCTGCACGTTTGAAATCAATGTTGTCCTGCTTCGCTTGAAGGTTTTGCTCAGCACGATGCTTTGCTTCCTTCGCACGTTCAATGTCAATTTGGTCTGCCGGCTCTGCAGCTTGTGCAAGAATGGTTACTTGCTCAGGACGTACTTCTAGGAAACCACCTGTTACAGCTACATAATCAGTGTGTCCTTCTTTTTTCAATCGAACAGCACCAATATCAAGCGGAGCAACCATCGGGATGTGCCCTGGTAAAATGCCTAGCTCACCGCTCTGAGCCTTAGTGCTTACCATTTCCACATCAGACTCGTACACAGGGCCATCGGGAGTCACAATACTGACTTTAACGGTCTTCATTTTTTTCCCTCCTGGTCCCTAATTATACCTCTACACCCAATTTTTTCGCAGCTTCAATTACTTCTTCAATGCGTCCAACTAGACGGAAAGCATCTTCTGGAAGGTGATCGTATTTGCCTGCAAGGATATCCTTGAAACCAGAAATCGTTTCAGCTACCGGTACATACGAACCTTTTTGACCTGTAAATTGTTCTGCTACGTGGAAGTTTTGAGACAAGAAGAATTGAATACGTCGTGCACGAGACACGACTTGCTTGTCTTCATCTTGAAGCTCATCCATTCCAAGGATCGCAATGATATCTTGAAGCTCTTTATAACGTTGAAGTGTTTGTTGCACTTCACGGGCAATGCTGTAATGTTCTTCTCCAACAATTTCAGGTGACAGGGCACGAGAAGTTGAAGCAAGAGGATCCACCGCTGGATAAATACCCATTTCCGAAAGCTTACGCTCAAGGTTAGTCGTTGCATCCAAGTGAGCAAACGTTGTTGCTGGCGCTGGATCCGTATAGTCATCGGCTGGAACATAGATCGCTTGAATCGATGTAACAGAACCAACATTTGTAGATGTAATACGCTCTTGAAGTTGACCCATCTCTGTAGCAAGTGTTGGCTGGTAACCAACCGCTGATGGCATACGACCAAGAAGTGCCGATACCTCAGAACCTGCTTGTGTGAAACGGAAGATGTTATCGATGAAAAGAAGAACGTCTTGTCCTTGCTCATCACGGAAATATTCAGCCATTGTTAGTCCAGAAAGAGCTACACGCATACGCGCACCCGGTGGCTCATTCATTTGACCAAATACCATGGCAGTCTTTTTAATAACGCCTGAATCGGTCATCTCATGGAAAAGGTCATTTCCTTCACGAGTACGCTCTCCAACACCAGCGAATACAGAAATACCACCGTGTTCTTGTGCGATGTTGTTGATCAATTCTTGGATAAGTACTGTTTTACCAACACCAGCTCCTCCGAAAAGACCGATTTTTCCACCCTTGATGTAAGGAGCCAAAAGGTCTACAACCTTGATTCCTGTTTCAAGAATTTCTGTATCAGTTGAAAGCATTTCGAATGTTGGTGCTAAACGGTGAATTGGGTCACGACGAGTACCCGGCTCCATTTCGTCAGCTAAGTCAATTGCTTCTCCAAGTACGTTAAATACACGACCTAGTGTATGATCTCCAACTGGAACAGAAATTGGGGAACCAAGGTCTGTAACTTCAGCGCCACGTGTTACTCCGTCCGTGGAGGACATTGCAATCGTACGAACTGCGTCATCCCCAAGATGAAGCGCAACTTCTAACGTTAGTGTCGTTTCGCCATTGACGCCGACTGGTACCGTTAAAGCGTTATAAATATTAGGTAGTTGACCGTTATCAAATTTAACGTCGATAACTGGACCCATTACCTTTTGAACGCGTCCTTTATTCATGTTTTCCCTCCTAGCTTACTTTTATGAATGCATCTTGTTTCGTATCAGCGGGTTACTCCGTAGGTAAAAAGACCTGCTCAGCTTGCTCGTCTTACGCCTGTCGGAGCTAAACGTCCGCTTCCACTTTTCTATTCTAATGCAGCTACTCCGCCGACGATTTCGGTAATTTCTTGCGTAATCGCTGCTTGACGAGCGCGGTTATAGGATAGAGATAACGAATCGATTAAATCTTTAGCATTATCAGTTGCACTTCTCATTGCCGTCATACGTGCTGCGTGCTCACTTGCTTTACCATCAAGCAATGCGCCATAAATCAGGCTCTCTGCATATTGAGGTAAAAGCACTTCAAGAATCGCTTCGGCGGAAGGTTCAAACTCATACGATGATAGCTTGTTTGATACAGTTGCTACATCTGTTAGAGGAAGGACCTTTTTCTCCGTTACTTCTTGAGAGATTGCACTTACGAAGTGGTTGTAGTACATATAGAGCTCATCAAAAACGCTATCTGCATACATGGCCACTGCTTTGCTCGTAATTTCTTTTATGTCAGCAAAGGTTGGCTGATCTGGTAATCCAAGGATGCTATCGATAATGTTAGTCCCTTTTTTCGCGAAAAAGTCGCGGCCTACGCGGCCAACAGTCAAAACAACATATTCGTCTTTACTTGTATGGCGACTTTGGATTGCATTATTCGCTGCACGCAACACGTTTGAGTTGTATGCACCTGCAAGCCCACGGTCTGAAGTAATAACAAGATACGCTGTTTTTTTCACAGGGCGTGATACAAGCATTGGGTGCGTTGCATCTTTTGCGCCAACTGCAATGGATGCTACTACTTCTTGAATTTTATCCATGTAAGGGACGAATGCTTTTGCATTATTCTCTGCACGGCTTAATTTAGAGGCAGATACCATTTCCATCGCTTTTGTGATTTGACTCGTCTTTTTCGTCGACGTAATTCGGTTTTTTATATCGCGTAACGATGCCATTGGTTCTCACCACCCTTTTGGTTGAAAATATGGATCCGGTAAAGAGATTTAATACCCCTTCATCGTTCAAAAAGATCCTATACTTGCAGATCTTTAAAGGTTAACTCCCTTTAAAAACTATTCTGTTTTTGCAAACGTCTTTTTGAATGCATTGATTGCCGCAACCATTTCATCGTCTCCTGGAAGACCTTGAGTAGTGCGGATTTGATCCAACAACTCGGAATGGTTTGAATCCAACCAGCTTAGGAATTCGTTTTCGAAACGACGAATATCTACAACTGGAATATCATCTAAATGGCCTCGTGTTAATGAATAAAGAATCATAACTTGTTTTTCAACCTTAAGTGGTTTATTCAAGTCTTGCTTCAGTACTTCAACAGTACGAGCTCCACGGTTAAGTTTACCTTGTGTTGCTTTATCAAGATCTGATCCAAACTGAGCAAATGCTTCAAGTTCACGGTATGCTGCAAGGTCAAGACGTAGTGTACCAGATACTTTTTTCATTGCTTTGATTTGAGCCGACCCACCAACACGTGATACAGAAAGACCCGCGTTGATCGCTGGACGTACACCCGAGAAGAATAGATCTGATTGTAAGAAGATCTGTCCATCTGTGATCGAGATAACGTTTGTTGGGATATAAGCAGAGATATCTCCAGCTTGTGTTTCAACGAATGGAAGAGCTGTAATCGAACCAGATCCAAGCGTTTCGTTTAATTTAGCTGCACGCTCAAGTAAACGGCTGTGCAAGTAGAATACGTCACCAGGATACGCTTCACGACCTGGAGGACGGCGAAGTAGTAATGACAGCTCACGGTATGCAGCAGCTTGTTTTGAAAGATCATCATACACAACAAGAACGTGCTTGCCGTCTAGCATGAAGTCTTCACCCATTGTGATTCCTGTGTATGGAGCTAGGAATAATAATGGGGATGGCTGTGATGCAGAAGCTGTTACAACGATTGAGTAGTCTAGCGCTCCGTGTTTACGAAGGGTTTCAACCGTTCCACGTACCGTTGATTCTTTTTGACCAATTGCAACATAAATACAGATCATGTCTTGGTCTTTTTGATTTAAAATCGTATCGATCGCAACAGATGTTTTACCTGTTTGACGGTCACCGATGATTAGCTCACGTTGTCCACGGCCGATTGGCACAAGTGCATCGATCGCTTTAATACCCGTTTGAAGTGGTTCGTGAACGGATTTACGCGCCATTACACCTGGTGCTGGGCTTTCGATTGGACGTGACTTAGATGTTGAGATTGGTCCTAAGCCATCAACTGGCTGACCAAGTGGATTAACTACTCGTCCTATTAGCTCATTCCCAACTGGAACTTCCATAATACGGCCTGTACGACGAACTTCATCGCCTTCTTTGATGTCGCGGTATGGTCCAAGAATAATGATACCAACATTATTTTCTTCCAAGTTTTGTGCCATACCCATAACACCAGTAGAGAATTCAACTAACTCTCCCGCCATGACGTTATCAAGGCCATGAGCACGAGCAATACCATCCCCGATTTCGATGACGGTACCAACCTCTGTTACTTGAATGTCCGATTGATAATTCTCAATCTGCTGTTTGATCAGCGCACTGATTTCTTCAGCTTTGATGCTCATGAATGTCACCCCTTATTTTATGGATCTTATCGCTTCAATTCACGCTCAAGACGTTGTAACTTACTGCGAATGGTTCCGTCAAAAATGCGGTTTCCAATACGAATCCTAAGTCCGCCAAGTAACGATGAATCGACACTATTATTTATTTGTAAGCTCTGTTTTCCAACGCGTGTAGCAAAAGCTGTAGATAAAGCTGCTTGGTCCGCGTCGCTTAGTTTGGTTGCAGAATACACTTCTGCAACAGCAACACCGCGAGCTGACAGTGCAAGCTCAATATAAGCATCCGCCATTGACACAAATTCAGTGTCTCGACGACGATCGATTAACATAGATACTACATTTAACACATACGGAGACAACCCAACAAACGATTGTTTGAATAGTTGCTTCTTCTGTGTTTTTGTAAACTTGGGAGATTGGAGAAGTAAAGAAAAATCAGGATTGCCTTGGAACACTTGGCGTACCACGCGCAAATCTGCTTCGACTGCCTCTACTTTTCCATGTTGTTGTGCAAGCTCAAAAAGAGCCTGTGCATAACGGTTTGCGACTGTTGATTTGCTCATCGCAGATCGCCTGCCTTCTCAATTGTCTCGTTGATTAGCTGTTGTTGCTCTTCAAGAGTCAATTCTTTCTCGATCACTTTCGATGCAATTAAGACAGATAAAGTAGCTACTTGCTCGCGAAGTGCGGCAACTGCTTGATCTTTTTCAGTCTCAATTTCACGTAATGCAGATTCTTTCATACGATCAGATTCTGCACGAGCGGCAGAAATAACATCTTCACGTTGAAGGGCACCTTGTTTACGCGCGTTTTCAATCAGTTCTTGTGCGTCTTGACGAGCTTCTTTTAAAAGTTGACGTTGCTCTTCAAGCTGTTGCTTTGCTTCAATACGACTTTTTTCAGCTGCTTCAATTTCACCAGCAATGTGGTCTTCACGTTGCTTCATGATGCCCATAAGTGGACCCCATGCGAATTTCTTCATTAGGAACAATAAGATCATGAACATAACTAGTTGGAAAAGAATATCTCCACCGTTAAAGCCACTACCTGCTCCAAGAATAAATGCGTCAAGTGTGAACACGCTCGTTTCACTCCCTTCAAGAGTTGATCAAAAATACAATGTATAGTTCATCTTTCTACTATTTGAGAGAAAGATTATAGACATAAAGGAATGGCGAAGGTTCGCTTGGAATGATCTTCGCCAGGTTGGAACGTTGTTACGTGATTATTGACCTTGTACGATGAACGCAATAACTACTGCGATAATCGGAACGGCCTCAACCAATGCAACCCCGATGAACATTGTAGTTTGAAGCATACCACGAGCTTCTGGTTGACGAGCGATACCTTCTACTGTTTTAGAAACGATCATACCGTTACCGATACCTGCACCTAGTGCTGCTAAACCTACCGCTATTGCTGCTGCTAATAGACCAATTGAACCTGTAATCATTTGGGGAAATCCTCCTTGTATTAGATAATAATTTTTTATGAATACTGATTGTTCATTTACTGAACAGGTAATATATTAATGGTCGTGACTCACTTTGTGAGACATATAAACCATCGTTAACATAACAAAGATATATGCTTGGATTGTAAGGATAAAGACTTTGAATGACATCCAAGCGAGCGTTGGAATTGCTGCTGCAGCCCAACCAAAAGCACCAGTAGTAGCTAATCCTCCTACTAATAGTGCGAGTAGGATCTCACCTGCGTAGACGTTACCGTAGAGACGTAAACCGAGTGTTAACGTATTAGCGAATTCTTCAATGATCTTCAGCGGGAATAGGAAACTCATTGGGCGGAAAAAGTCTTTTCCGTATTCCTTGAAGCCCTTCATTCTAATACCATAATAATGGGTTAAACCAATAACCATAATAGCAAGAGTCATCGTAATGACTGGATCAGCTGTTGGTGATTTCCACCATAATACGTGGTCATATGTGATCGCGAATGGCAACCCCAAAAAGTTGGAAATGGCCACATACATAATCAAGGTAATACCAAGAATATGGAAACTACCACCCGTTTTCCAGTCCATGTTACTCTTAATGATATTTCGCACAAAATCCATGATCCATTCCATGAAATTTTGCATTCCAGTCGGCTTCATTGCTAGTGCTCTTGTCGAAAGAACAGCGATAAGAAACACGATTACACTTGCAACTGTCACCATCAGAACATTGGAAAGATTAAAGGTTAGCCCCAGAAACTCACGCAACGGCGCTTCATGATCCATTTATTTTCACCTCTCTTTCTGCTTCTTGTGTAGGATAGTTTGTTGCCAAAAATAATCTATCATAATGACGATGTAAACCATCATTAATCCAATAACAGTGGAAATCAAGTGAATGAATTCCGGAAACTTCAATGCAATTAACACTGCAACCCCTGCTGAGGCCATTCGAGAAAACGTTCCAAGTGAGCGCACTTTTTTCCCTTCTTCAAGCGCGCGATCAAAGCGCTCCATTCGCTTCCTAATCAACCAGAGGTTAAAAAGGCTGAGCGAACTTCCTAGTATTAGGCCTAGAAAAACGGATGGATAGGGGGTAAATCCCCAGCCGAGGAAGAAGATGGATAGCAAGTATAATATGTACTTGGTATACCGTTGGAAATGCTGTTTTAGGTCAGGCATTCTATTAGTCTCCTGAGTCGAAATGATTCACTGTGCCGAAGCATGGCGTAAATTCCCGTCCCAAGACCAAGAACTAAACCCATGATCAAAAACAGCGGTTCTGTGTTCCATTTCTGATCTAACCACCTTCCGGCGAAAAGACCGACCAGCATGGAACCAGCTAGTTGTGACAGAATGGCAGAATACAATGCCATCGCTCGGTACGGACGTCTATGTTGACACATAAGCGCATCCTCACATTCTGAGAATGGAATTGGGGTCTGGGCAAAAAAAAGCCTCGAAAGAACCGGAAAATGCCCGCTTCTCGAGTCCATGAAAACCTTATCATTACACCCTTTAAAAGCATACAATAGGCACTATTGTATGTCAACGAGTACTCGACAAAAAGTTCACAACGTCAAAAATGGTTCTAAGCGCGTTCACATTTTGGACAAAACGACCTTTCGTTCGCTAAAATACGCTGTCCCCACCAGCGAACGAAAGCATGATTCAACACTCTTTACAGCTAAGAATTGCTGTTCACCAAGGGTATTTCAGAGCCCGAAATGGTTTTCGGGGTGACAGTTTACGCCCGGTCTTCAGTTCGACATAGACAAGCAAAAAGCACCATAGAGATGGCGCGTCTCCATGATGCTTTTTGAGCTATTTTTCGACATTAAAAGGGGCTGGTCGTTCAGAAATTTGATCGAAGTGAAAACGGATTGCTTCCGCAATTCGTTTTGATGCATTTCCGTCCCCATATGGATTGGATGCTTTCGACATTTTTTCATGCGCTTTTGAATCAACAACAAGCTCTTTTGCCATCGTATAAATTTGTTCTTCTTTGATTCCTGCAAGCTTTAACGTACCTGCTTCAATTCCTTCAGGACGCTCTGTCGTATCACGTAACACAAGAACTGGTACCCCAAGCGACGGTGCTTCTTCTTGCACTCCACCAGAATCCGTTAAAATAAGATAGGCTTTTGATGCGAAGTTATGGAAGTCAATCACATCAAGCGGTTCGATTAAATGAATGCGATCGTCTCCACCAAGAATCTCTTGAGCAATTTCACGAACAGCTGGATTCATATGAACCGGATATACAACCTGCACATCCTCATGCTCGTCCACAATGCGTTTAATTGCTCTAAACATATTCTTCATTGGCTCACCAAGGTTTTCCCGTCGATGAGCGGTTAAAAGAATTAAGCGATCATCACCAAGCTTCGTTAAGATCTCACTAGAGTAATCCTCTTTTACCGTTGTCTTTAAGGCATCAATCGCTGTGTTACCCGTAATGAAAATACTTGCTTCTGGTTTATTCTCACGGATTAGATTGGCAAATGATTGATCGGTTGGTGAGAAGTGAAGGTCTGCTACAACGCCTGTTAGTTGACGATTCATTTCTTCTGGGAATGGAGAGTATTTGTTCCACGTCCGAAGACCTGCTTCCACGTGTCCCACTGCGATTTGATTGTAAAATGCTGCAAGACTCGCGACGAAAGTCGTCGTTGTATCACCATGAACAAGTACGATATCAGGCTTCGTCTCTTTCATAATGCGATCTAAGCCTTCCAACCCACGCGCTGTCACATCAATAAGCGTTTGCCGATCCTTCATTATATTTAAATCATGGTCAGGCGTGATATTAAAAATATTCATCACTTGATCTAGCATTTCACGGTGTTGCGCTGTAACCGTCACAATCGGTTCAAAAAATTCACTTTGCTTCTTTAATTCAAGTACGAGTGGAGACATCTTAATCGCCTCAGGTCTCGTCCCAAAAATCGTCATAACCTTAATTCGTTTGAACATGATGCTGGTTCCTCCTCTTTAAGGCAAGCATATAAAAAACGCTTTTGAGCGCTAACGGGGTTAAACCCCTTCACGCACAAAAGTGTCCTTAAGCCAATGCGAATTCAACATTTTATTGTTCGTTAGGAATTATTTCGTTCCGAAAAGTCTGTCGCCAGCATCGCCTAGACCTGGTACGATGTAGCCTTTTTCGTTTAGTTTTTCGTCAAGAGATGCAATATAGATGTCAACGTCGTCGTGTTCTTTTTGGATTTCTTCGACACCTTCAGGAGCTGCTACTAGACAAAGGAATTTAATATTTTTCGCTCCACGCTTTTTAAGTGAGTGAATGGCTTCAACTGCCGATCCACCCGTTGCGAGCATTGGATCCACCAAAATAAAATCACGTTCCTCCACATCAGATGGAAGTTTCACGTAGTACTCGATTGGTTGCAGTGTTTCAGGATCACGATACAATCCCACGTGTCCTACTTTTGCAGCTGGAATCAATTTTAAAATACCGTCAACCATACCGATTCCTGCACGCAGGATAGGAACGATTGCTAACTTTTTACCTGAAAGGATCTTCCCTGTAGCTTCGCTAACTGGTGTGTCAATATAAACATCTTCTAAAGGTAGATCTCGCGTTATTTCAAATGCCATTAGTGTTGCAACTTCGTCAACTAATTCACGAAAGTCTTTTGTACCCGTTCGCTCGTCACGAATATATGTCAGTTTGTGCTGAATTAACGGATGGTCGAAAACATAAACTTTTCCCATAGCTACCACTCCTTCTATGTAAACATGTTTTTCCTTACTATTATAAAGCAAATCCTCACGAAAGTTATCATACTTCGTGGAATTTGACAAGAAATCGCCAAAACCGAGGGTGGATAAGTAGAGCTTAATCTATCGCGTAACCTTCGATGTTTCAGAAGATAGAGAAGTCTAAGAAGAAGTGGTGGGAGTTTTGAAAATAAATAAAAAAGATCCTGCCGAATAACGGCAAGCCCTTGTGTAATTGATTAAAACAACAACTTGAATACATCTTTTAAAAAAAGATAAGCAAAAGTAAATATACTGTACATCACTATAATGACCACTACCAAAATGAAAATATCTTTTTTTGTATAAGACGCAAATTCTTTTAAATTCATTTAATCACCTCACTTGATAGGATAACTCAAATTATTATAACCAATTTTTATAGGGTTATACCTTACAGAACTGACGCACCCAGTTTATATAAGTCATTTATTAAATTTAGATATCACCGCTTACCCAAGACGTTTAATATAAATGAAAAAGCATCCCTATAGGTGGTCTTCTACCCGTCACTCCTATTTCATCTAATAAAAAATGAAAAAGGCAGAGGAATCCACTCCTCTGCTTGTTTCACCAATATGTTTTTATTCGTACAGTGGAAAGCGTCTTGTGATAGCTTCAACGCGTTCTGCTGATTCTTTTAGTTTCGCTTCATCTTCGTGGTTTTTCAGTGTAAAAGCAATTAGTGCTGCAATTTCTTCCATCTCTTCTTCTTTAAACCCACGTGACGTTACAGCTGGTGTTCCAATACGGATCCCGCTTGTGACAAATGGGCTTTCTGGATCAAATGGGATTGTGTTTTTATTGACCGTAATTCCAACGTCATCCAACACTTTCTCCGCAATTTTCCCTGTCATTTCAAGCGAACGAAGATTAACAAGAACAAGATGATTGTCCGTTCCGTCTGAAACGATATCAATGCCTTCTTTTTTAAATGCTTCTGCCATTGCTTTTGCATTTTTCACAACTTGATCAATATAGCCTTTAAATGACTCTTCCAACGCTTCGCCAAATGCTACTGCTTTTGCAGCGATGACGTGCATCAACGGGCCACCCTGTACCCCAGGGAAAATTGATTTGTCAATTTTTTTAGCGAATTGTTCTTTACATAAAATCAATCCACCACGAGGTCCACGAAGAGTTTTATGCGTTGTTGTTGTAACAAAATCAGCGTGTGGCACTGGACTTGGATGTGCGCCAGTTGCAACGAGACCAGCAATATGTGCCATATCAACCATTAAATACGCATCCACTTCGTCTGCAATTTCACGGAACTTCGCGAAATCGATTGAACGAGAGTAAGCACTCGCACCCGCTACAATAAGCTTAGGTTTGTGCTCAAGCGCTTTTTGGCGAACGTCTTCATAATTGATGCGCTCGTCTTCTTTTGACACACCGTAGTCTACAAAGTTGTAAAGCTGTCCACTAAAATTTACTGGACTTCCGTGCGTTAAATGACCACCGTGGGACAGGTTCATACCTAGAACCGTATCACCTGGCTCAAGGATTGTGAAGTAAACAGCCATATTTGCCTGCGCGCCAGAATGAGGCTGTACGTTTGCATGCTCTGCGCCAAAAATTTCTTTCGAACGATCGCGCGCAAGATTTTCTGCTACATCTACATATTCACAGCCACCGTAATACCGACGACTAGGATAACCTTCTGCGTATTTGTTGGTTAAAACTGATCCTTGCGCTTCCATGACTGCTTCACTAACAAAATTTTCTGAAGCAATCAACTCGATTTTCGTACGTTGACGCTTCAACTCATTTTGCATCGCTTCGAATAGTGCTTGATCCTGCTGCTGAATCTTATTCATTGTAATCCCCCTCAGGTCTTCGGGACAATTCCCGTCATTGGCCAAAAAATCTTCTTTATTTTATCATTCTTTGTCTATGTGCGGGAAAAGTATTTTATGGGACAAGCCGCCTGGTTGACGATTCTTTTGCATTTCTACGACGGACAGTTGTTGGGAGAGGTCTTTAGGGTAGTTTTATGGGGTTACCTTATAGTCCTTATAGGCTCTTCATTCACTCTAAACATATTTTAATTAAAGAGAATTGTTCATTGTTTACTTTTTTCTGCACGTGAAAGTTATGATTGAATAATTAATTTGTGAGCGGACCCACTTGCTTCAGAGCCGATGCCGATACCCATATTTCAAGAGTTATACCACTTATGGTATTCTTTTTAGGATTCTACGATTATCAGAATAAATCATTCTATTACTCAAAATATTGTTTTCACTAATACAGAGTAAATTCATTAAGATTCGGCAACACTAAAAAACCCAGCGAGATCCCCTCTCACTAGGCTCTAGTAATATTATTCCATTTCATAAACAGCTCTCGCGCCACCGACCATCTTTGGTCTTGTACGTGCAAGTGTGATGTGTGCTTCACCAAGTGTTCGAGCTGAAACCCTCACTGGCACGGTCACATGTTTTAGGTGCATACCAATGAACGTATCTCCAATATCGATGCCGCCTTGCGCCTGTATATGTTCGACTATGACAGGATCTTTCATCGCACGAAACGCAAACGATGCCATTGCGCCACCTGCTTTTCGCACAGGGACGACCGTTACTTCGTCATAGCCTCGCATGTGGGCAGCTTCCCGTTCCATCACAAGCGCACGATTAATATGTTCACAACCTTGAAATGCAAGTTGGATACCTTTGTCGCTCCAAAATTCAACACAAGCTTCGTATAAAGAAGATGCGATGTCGTTCGTTCCTGCCGTGCCGATCTTTTTACCGACAACTTCAGATGTTGAACATCCGATGACAAAAAGCTGTCCAGGTTTAAGCTGTGCTTGTTTCTGATACTCTGATAAAATACCTACCAATTCATTCTTCATCAGGATCGCCCTTTTCAAGACTATACTAATTTCTCGTAATCACTAATTTTCCGAATGCGGTTTTCGTGACGTCCACCTTCAAAATCAGTTGATAGCCAGATTTTTGCGATATCACGTGCAAGACCAGGTCCGATGACCCGTTCGCCCATTGCCAGAATGTTCGTGTCGTTATGTCCCCGGGTTGCTTTTGCGCTAAAAGTATCATGTACAAGAGCGCAGCGAATGCCTTTAACCTTGTTTGCTGCGATATTCATACCGATTCCAGTACCACAAATTAATATTCCACGGTCAAAGTCGCCGCTTGCAACCTTTTTCGCCACAGGAAGTGCGTAGTCTGGGTAATCAACTGATCCTTCACAATCGCAACCAAAGTCTTCATATTGAATACCGAGCTCCGTTAAAACCTCGGCAATCTCTTTTCGTAAATTAATACCACCATGGTCTGATGCTAGCGCAACTTTCATGCTCATTTCCTCCTTTAAGTGCAACCTTATCTTCCTAGCGTTTGATGCTCAATATTGATAATAAGTCTATCCATCAATTGAGCGAGCTCCCGATAAGTTTGTCTATACATCTCAACGGATCCACCAAAAGGATCTGAAACGTCGAGACCCATTCCAGTCGTAAATTCTTTTAACGTAAAAATTCGGTCCGTAGCAAATGAAAACTGTTCAACAAGCATCGCTTTGTGAGCACCTGTCATCGAAAAAACATAGTTTGCCCAGTGCACATCCGCTTGCGTCACACTGTGCGATTGATGGTCATGATGAATACCATTTTCATCAAGCACATGTTTTGTGTGATGAGAACTTTGTCCGCCTTCCATCGCAAAAATGCCTGCTGACCTGACCTCAATGAAATCAATATTTTTATGTCGTAAAATGGCCTCTGCCATCGGGCTTCTACAGGTATTTCCTGTACAAACAAATAATATATTCATAGCGTTTTCCTCCCGTACATTATCTAAGCAGACGGAACGTGATCTAAAGATAATCATACCACAAATCGTGTTTGTTGCGCTTATTGGAATCCTTTTCATTTTGCAGTCTTATATCAAGCATTGCCAAGTTATGAGACATATAACCGATCTTGAACTACCCACCACTTATCCGACCTTACGGTCTGGATTGAAGTGGGGGATTCCTAGGTACAGAAATCTAACGATCTCTAATTGACTAGGCTAACTCCGTAGTTCCTACGGTTAAGATGGCTGACGCCAACCCGAAATTCATCCCCTACATAATGCGGGGCTACACCCTTCACGCATTCGCATTTGAGGTAGGAGTATTCTTTCAGGAAAATAGATAAATAACCAAAAAACAGGAATATCAACCAAGGCTGACATTCCTGCTTTTTCTTTTTTAAAAATATATATTTAAGAGTTTTGTTTGATATGACAACTTCCTTCACGAATTTCGTTTAGATATTGCATAAACCTTTCAAAAGCAGCTTGTCCCTGCGAATCGCGTTTAAATACACCCGCGTCTTCAAGCACTTTTGAAAAAACAAACCCTACATGTTTACGAAGCACCTCTTGAACCGATCTTGCTGTAATCACTCCCTCTTCCACGACTACTTTTTTTGCCCATTGTACATGTTTTGCTGTCCGTTCATCTTTAATTGCTTTATCCAAGGAATCATTAACTAGATGATCAGCAAGAAGGCTAAGTTCTTCCTTTAAACGCCCTGGTAGAACCGCAAGTCCCATTACTTCGATCAAGCCAATATTTTCTTTTTTAATATGATGAACCTCTTTATGCGGATGAAAAATTCCTAATGGATGCTCTTCGTTTGTTCGATTATTTCTTAAAACTAAATCGAGTTGGAAGAAACCGTCTATCATTCTTGCGATAGGGGTTACTGTATTGTGTGGGATACCCTTTGTATTAGCGTGAATAGAGGCTGATTCATCGCTGTAGCCTTTCCACGCTGTTAAAATTAGGTTACCCAGCTCAGAAATTTGGTCGCGATTTTCCCCCCTTAGTCTCACTACCGACATCGCCCACTTAACCGTACCAACCTCAACTTTTTCAAAACCTGCAATCAGATACTTCTTTTCTACAGGCGCTTTCGCCATCGGAAAGTCGTGTCTTCCTGCTTGGAAATGGTCGTGACTTAAAATTGATCCACCGACAATTGGAAGATCCGCATTGGAACCAACAAAATAATGAGGAAATTGCTCAACAAATTGTAAGAGACGATCAAATCCACTTTTTGAGATTTTCATTGGTCTGTGTTCCTCAGAAAAGATAATTGCATGTTCGTTATAATACACATATGGAGAAAATTGAAAATACCATCTCTCGTTTGTTAAATTCACAGGGATAATTCGATGATTATTTCTTGCGGGGTGATTGATTCTTCCAGCATATCCAACGTTTTCTTTACATAATAAACAGAGTGGATAACTAATGGATTTAGCCTGCTTCTCTGTCGCAATGGTTTCTGGATCTTTTTCAGGCTTGGATAAATTGATTGTTATTTCAAGGCTTCCATATTCAGTTTCGCTATACCAGTGATCATTTTTTGCGATCCGATCTGTTCTTATATAATTTGCATTTTTTGATAACGTGTAGAAATAATCAGTTGCAAGCGATGGGGATTGACAATAGCGTGTGAAAAATGAATGGTTAACTTCAGAAGGACGTGATAATAAGCAATCCATAAGTTCAGCATCCAGCTGGTCGCGTTCTGTGATGCTATTTACTTGCAATACCCCCTCTTCCGCCGCCCAACCAAGGATATTCCCAAGTATTTCTACTGGATAATCTAACATTTCTTCTGGTGGTTTCACTTCTTTTATATCGTCCAACTGAAGGATTCTCATCAGACGATTTCTTACATAATCCTTGTCCATACTTCCTACCATCTGTTTTTGGATACCAAACTGGATTAATCGTTCAACCTGAATGGATATAAACACAGAATTCCTCCTTTAAATCCACAGTTATTTATGAGTCGTATAACCATTTGGATGGTTAACATACCAATTCCAAGCGCTTTCAATAATCGTCTCTAAAGAAGTGTAGTTAGGTGACCACTTTAATTGGCGTGTTGCTTTTGCAGATGAAGCAACGAGGTAAGCAGGATCACCTTCACGTCTTGGTGCCATTCGAGCAGGGATTTTTTGTCCTGTCACTTTACGTGCTGTTTCAATTACTTCCATCACACTAAAACCTTTTCCATTTCCTAGGTTGTATACGTCACTTTTTGCCTCATCACTTAATTTTTCCAATGATAGTAAATGTGCATCGACTAAATCAGTTACGTGTATGTAATCACGTATACACGTACCATCCGGTGTTTTATAATCCGAACCAAAAACAGTGATTTCATCTCGCTGGTTAAGCGCTACTTGTAGCACGATTGGAATAAGATGAGTCTCTGGACGATGGTCTTCACCTTTTTTCCCTTCAATATCTGCTCCTGCAACGTTGAAATAGCGCAGTGCAATCCAGCGAATTCCATAAGCATTCTCAGCCCACTTCAATATCTTTTCAATTGCGAGTTTTGTTTCTCCATATGGATTCGTTGGCACAGCCTGATCATTCTCATCGATATATTGAGACTGTGGCTCTCCGTAGATAGCAGCAGTTGAAGAAAATACGATTTTTTTCACTTCATGACGATTCATTGCTTGTAACAGTGAAATAGCTCCTCCAACATTATTATCATAATATTTAAGAGGATCTTTAACACTTTCACCAACTAAAGAATCTGCTGCAAAATGAATGACCGCTTCCACATCATGAGAAGAAAATACAGTATCTAAAAATGCGCTATCTCGAAGATCCCCTTGATAAAACGTGGTATCGTCGTCTACCGCTTGCTGATGTCCTGTTTGTAAACTATCAATAATTATTACATCTTTATTTTGGCGTTTTAACGCGAGCACTGCATGGCTTCCTATGTACCCAGCACCACCTGTTACAATGATTGACATTGATCAGCGCCTCCTTGTTTTATGAACTACCTTCAGAAAAATACGTTCAGCCCTTTAAAGTAGGCTTAGTTAACTCTATTAATGCGGTGTCATTCATGCATTTTTCTTCATTTCATGTGCTCCATCTCCAACACGAGCAGTATAAAATGTTGCTTTCAATCCACATTCTTTGAAGTAGTGAGCACCAACGTTTTCAATAAAACTTGGAATAGATGATGTTTTTACAATCGCAATCGCACATCCTCCAAATCCCGCTCCTGTCATGCGAGCACCAATCACACCAGTTTGTTTCCATGCAAATTCAACTAATGTGTCTAATTCTTTTCCGGTAACTTCGAAATCATTTTTCAGTGATCGATGAGAATCATTCATCAATTCACCCACAGCTAGTAAATCCCCTGCTTTCAAATAATTCAAGGCTTTTTCTGTTCTGGCATTTTCATATATTACATGAGCTGCTCTTTTAATCAAAAGCTCGTCATTTATCACACTTTTTATTTCCTCAAACTTCTCTGGAGTTACTTCACCCAATGATCGAACAGGAATGTTTTGTTGGATGCGCTTTAGAGCTTCCTCACATTCATTGCGCCTTTCATTATATTTTGACGATGCTAATTGTCGGCGTTTATTTGTGTTCATAATAACGATTTGTTCTTCTTCTAACTCTACGGGAGCATATTCGTATTCAAGCGTGTCACAGTTTAACCATATTGCATGCCCTTTTTTACCCATTCCGATCGCAAACTGATCCATGATTCCGCTATGTACGCCAATGTATTCGTTTTCCACCATTTTACATACCTTAATCATTTCAATACGTTCAATCGTTAAATTAAACAAACGTTGAAGTAGGACGCCTGTAGCCATCTCAATCGATGCAGATGATGATAGGCCTGCGCCATTTGGAATATCACCGTAGTATAGAACATCAAATCCATGATCAATCGCGTGTCCATTTTCTATGAAAAATTTTGTTACACCTTTTGGATAATTGGTCCAATCGGCTGCTGGATCAAAGCTCAGAGAATCTAGTGAGTTTTCAAGCACACCTAATTCCTCAAAATTAAGTGACATAAATCGAATCATACGATCATTTCTTTTTGCAACTAAAGCATAAGTGCCATATGTGATCGCTAACGGAAAAACATTTCCTCCATTATAATCTGTGTGTTCACCAATTAAATTAATTCGTCCCGGAGCGAAGAAACGATGCTCATGCTCTCGTTGAAAAACCCTTTTAAATGAATTTTCTAAAAAATCCAACCTCATACTCCAACCTCCTGTTTACCTAAAGAAACAACAATGAAGACGATTACAATTCTATTTTAAATTTATTTTAGTTAAAATCAATGAAAATAATATAAATTTTTCAAAATATTTTATTATTCTATTATTTTTTTATAAAAGGGCGCTCTCAATTCAACAACTGTCGAATGTTTTATATCGATGAAGTTACTTTGCTATTTCAGTAGCAGCTGTATTTGCAATTTCCTTTGGTTGTTTAATTCACTTGGGAGATGAATTAACAACTTATTAACAACAGTAAATTTACTTGAATCAATCAATTTCAGCCTAGATCAAACGTGAATAAGTTACTGATGTTACTAAAAAATGGGGAATTGTTGGAACTCAGAAGGATAACCTAACCTAGGAAGGAGAAGGTGGTAAGAAGGTAGTGAAAATGTAGTCAATATATATTGATACCTGCACCAAACGTAATACTCTCTGACAATGCCTCCACGCTAGGCATGATTTTCCCCTTTATGGCAGAGAAAAACCCAGCGATCATTTTTACTCCAAAAAAAACATGTCTCCAAAACCTAGAGACATGTTTTATTATTCAATTTCTTTTAACCATTTATGACCTGCGGCTTTGTCGAGTCGATTCATGATGGCTGCACCAATGCCTGAGGTTTCGTAGCTTTCTGCTAAAATGATATCCACAGCTTCTTCGTCAAATGCACGGATGCTGTCATAAAGTGAGTGGGCGGTTGTGTATAAGTCTTTACTGCTCCCACAAGCGACGAGTACATCTGCTTGTAATTGTTCGATCGTTTCTTTCACAGCTAAGACTCCGACCCTTTTATCCACTTGTTGATAAGTGTTGATCGTTTGTTGAAACCATTCCATTGAACCTTCTGTAACATAAAGAGGGGCAGTTGGTGCATAGTGTGTGTATTTCATGCCTGGTGAACGAGCTGTTTCATGTTGTTGCTGCATGGACGGATCCACCTCAACAAAGCCTATACAGTCCTCAATCTCTTCCTTTGATACGCCTCCTGGTCGAAGGATCATTGGAGGATCAACGGTACAGTCAATAACGGTTGATTCTACCCCTACGCCCGTTTCCCCAGCATCTACTATTCCTGCAATTCGTCCATTAAGATCGTGATAAACATGCTCTGCCGTTGTCGGACTCGGTTTGCCGCTACGATTGGCACTCGGTGCAGCGATTGGACGTGTGGATTGTTCGATTATAGCAAGCGCAACAGGATGGCTCGGAAGTCGAATGCCAACTGTATCGAGCCCAGCAGTTACTAACTCCGAAAATACACCTTGTTTCTTTCTAAATATAATCGTTAATGGTCCTGGCCAAAAGCTGTCCATAAGTTTTTCCGCCTTATCACTAAAACCTTCCACTAAGCCTTTTAGTTGGCTTTTTAAAGCGATATGTACAATCAACGGATTATCAGATGGTCTGCCTTTTGCATTGAAAATTTTTTGCACTGCTTGATCATTTGTCGCATCTGCACCAAGCCCATATACCGTCTCAGTTGGGAAGGCAACTGTTTGTCCGTCGTTTAATAATTGTGCAGCTTGTTGAATGTGTGAATAACTTTTATTTTTATCCACATTGTTATCCACAGTCCACCGGTTAGTGTGCATGTGAATCATCTCCCAAATCATTTTTATTTTTATGTTTTATCTGATCGAAACACTGTATTTTCTTCATTTAGCTCTAACTATCTTAAATTATTAGTTTATTATATTTATTTTAATCAACAATTTTGTTCTAATTGTCCACAAACCGTGTATAACTTTAATCGTTTTGTGTATAAGTTTGTGCATAAATAAGTATTTATCGTTTTATTCGGTCCATTGAGGAGATTTAGTTAAAAAATCCATTTCCACCCTTTTTGAATCCAACTTACGATAGCAGAATCTACTTTCACCGTGTCGTCTGAAAGATCTTTTTCTGGGGATAAGTCTGTTTCGCACGTTTCTTCGCTATCCTTTTCTTTCTTTTTAGAGTCGCTTATTAACACTTGTCCACAAAGATCTGGAAAAATGGAACACCACCAGTTCTTTCCTTCAGCCTCACCAAGTCTAACGACAATGGTATCAAACACACCAGATGGAAACGTACCATCCTTCGTTATTTTAGTTGGAAAAAGATGCTTCTCAAATCGAACCGTGGCACCATAAGTGAAACCCTCGTTGATTAATGCGTTCTGCACAAGTTGTTCCCATTCACTTATCTGTTCTTCAATTTTTTCAATCACTGACTCTCTTTCCCACACGTTATCCACAGCAAACGTTTTGAACAACTCTTCTTGTAGCTGTTCGTAGATTTTTTCTTTTACAGCTTGGTCCTGTTCGTTGTCGCTATGCGCAAGCACACGAAAACGGATATCTTGCTGCTCGTTTGCTTCTAATTGGTTAGTTGGAAAAAGTAAAGAGCTTGATAGAATTGCAGCTACTAGCATTTTTTTTCGCATAATCGTTCCTCCACACTTCAGTTACTACGACAGTGTGGACGAATGATTTAACTTTTAAACATGAGGCGTTAATCGACAAAATACCATTCGATCTTTCCCGTTAATGTCATACACAACTTCAACCTCGTCCTGTGGAAATACGTTTTGTAAAAGTTGTGATACGGGTTTCCCTTGACCAGCCCCGACTTCGAAGCCAATTAAGCCCGGACGATTCATTCGCCCTGGAAGTTGTTCACTCATTTGACGATATAGCTTGAGCCCCTCTTCATCCGCAAACAGCGCTTCGTGAGGCTCGTGATTCACCACAACATCAGACATTGATGATTGATCAGAATGTGGAATGTACGGTGGGTTCGACAATACCACATCAATCTGTTCATTTTGATCAAGAGGTGTGAACAGGTCACCTTCCAAAAATTTAACCTCAGCTTGCAGAGTTTCTGCGTTAGTTCTTGCAACAGCGAGTGCAGCCTGTGATAAGTCGACTGCTTTAACGCTCCAGGTCGGACGTTCAAGTTTAACAGTCACTGCTATCGCTCCACTGCCCGTCCCAATATCCACAAACGATAACGGAGCTTCTTTCTCAAATAGTTTTTCACAGCGCTCAAGTGCATAGAAAATAAGTTCTTCTGTTTCTGGACGGGGAATTAGTACATCTTTATTTACCCTAAATGTTCGTCCGAAAAATGATTCAACACCCATTATGTGCTGAACTGGAATACCCTGAGCATGCTTTTGTATGACTTGCTCATATTGGTCAAAATCTTCGTTTGTCATATCTTCTCGAAAGTTCATAAACATTTTTGTTCGATCTACATTTAAGACGTACTGCAATAAAATTTCGGCTGCATAAGGCTCGCGTTCACGGTCCTCTAAATAAGAAGAAGCCCAATTAAGGGCCTCATAAATTTTATACATTTTCGCCATTGTTCATTGACTCCATTTTACTAGATTGCTCTTCCATGATCAGCGCTTCAACCACTTCATCAAGCTTGCCTTGTAAAATTTGATCCAGTTTTTGAATCGTTAAGCCAATTCGGTGATCGGTTACACGGTTTTGCGGGAAATTGTACGTACGAATTCGTTCAGAACGGTCACCTGAGCCTACAGCTGACTTACGTACTGCGTCATATTCCGCTTGAGCTTCTTGTTGGAATTTATCATACACACGAGCGCGCAATAATTTCATCGCTTTTTCTTTGTTTTTGATTTGTGATTTTTCATCTTGAATCGATGCGACAATGCCTGTTGGTACGTGCGTTAAACGAACGGCAGACATTGTTGTATTTACCGACTGTCCACCTGGTCCACTTGACGCAAATGTATCAACGCGAATGTCTTTTTCATGAATGTCGATCTCAACTTCTTCTGTTTCAGGCAAACACGCAACCGTTGCTGTTGATGTATGAATTCGTCCGCCAGATTCAGTTTCAGGTACACGTTGAACGCGATGTGCCCCATTTTCAAATTTCATGTGAGAGTAGGCACCGTTTCCATTGACCATAAAGATAATTTCTTTATAGCCACCAACATCTGTTGTGCTTGCTTCAATGACTTCAATCTTCCAGCCTTGTACTTCTGCATAACGGCTATACATACGATAAAGGTCGCCGGCAAATAAAGCCGCTTCATCACCGCCAGCAGCACCCCTAATTTCCATAATTACGTTTTTATCATCGTTTGGATCTTTTGGAATTAGCAACACGTGAAGCTTTTCTTCTAGCATTTCAATTTCTTTCGCTAGTTCATTCACTTCTTCTTTCACCATTTCGCGCATGTCAGCATCAAGCTTTTCATCCAGCATCTCTTTTGCATCTTTATGCTGTTGGTACACTTCCTTATACTGACGATACGTTTCAACCGTTTCTGTCATATCAGACTGTTCTTTTGAGTAATCACGCAGTTTATGCGTATCACTAATAATTGCTGGATCACTAAGCATTTCATTTAATTTATCATAACGGTCTTCTACCGCCTGTAATCGATCAAACATGATTGCTCACCTCTTTAGATAGTATATAGGAATAGCTGTTTGTAGACAATGTTTACAAAATAAAAACACCTCTATTACCAGCTTTCGCCTTTAAATGAGGTGTTCATTTTATTATGAAGACGGTTGAATAGAAGAATCATTCGCAACCGTTACGCCTTTTGGAACTTCATGATGGTGTCTGCAACGTGGTTCGTAGGCCTCCGAAGCACCAACTAAAATGATTGGATCATCATAGCCTGCTGGGCGCCCTTCAATTAAACGTTGCGTTCTGCTTGCAGGCGATCCACAAACTGCACAAACTGCTTGAAACTTGGTCACTTGCTCAGCTAATGCCATTAAATGAGGTACCGGTCCAAATGGTTCACCTTTAAAATCTTGGTCAAGACCTGCAACAACTACTCGATACCCATGATCAGCTAATTTTGTTACGACATCAATTATGCCGTGATCAAAAAATTGCACTTCATCAATTGCAATTAAATCTGTATCAGGCGTTACTTGTTCCCAAATTTCAGAAGACCCATCAGCCGGAGCTGCGATAACAGATGCACCATTATGTGAAACGATCGCCTCTTCACTATAACGATCATCTACCTTCGGCTTAAACACCAAAATTCGTTGTCGTGCAAATTGCGCTCTACGTACACGTCTGATCAATTCCTCTGACTTCCCAGAAAACATACTTCCGCAAATAACCTCAACCCAGCCTGATTGCTTCATCACATACACCAGACACTCAGCTCCTTCCGCTTTTGCTTTTTCAATTGCGAGGTAAACACTTTTTAGCGAAAAAGCACTACACATCAACGATCTATATGAAAAATAAAAGAATGATCTCCTTTTTATTTGTTATGTAAGAGGAGTCATTCGACGTATTATGTTTGCCTTTGTTAATGGTTTTATTTTACGTGGTTAGTAAAAATAGAACAGGGGATAATTAGACCCAATTCGTCAATATCCCCCTTTTTTTCCCTATTTTAGCCGTAAAAAAACAGGCAAGACAAGCTCTTGCCTGTTTGAAATTTATTCTGACTTAACTGTTTCTTTAAGACCGTATTTTTTGTTGAAACGATCTACACGTCCATCCGCTGCTGCGAATTTCTGACGACCTGTATAGAATGGGTGACATTCAGAACAAACCTCAACACGAATATCTTCTTTCACAGAACCAGTTTCAAATTCATTACCGCAAGTACAAGAAACCTTAGCAATTTTGAAATTTGGATGAATTCCTGCTCTCATCTCTTTCATCTCCTTCCGCCCTGAACCATCTGGAACAGAGTAAGTAATTATAAGAATACCATGTAACTAAGTGTCGATCAAGCACACTGCTAATATTATAACAGCGTCTTTTTCGATAATCAACCACTCATTTATTTGTTACGTGAAGAACTGTTTGATTGATGGGTTTTCATTTCATCTGTTAGGTTCTCGAAAAATTCACCGTTCGTTTTGGATTGACGAAGTTTGCGAAGGAATCGCTCACCAAAGTCTTGTGAATCTGACAATGCTCGACGGATCGTCCACAGCTTGTCTAGGTGGGTTGATGGAACAATTAGCTCTTCTTTCCGCGTACCGCTTCGGCGAATGTCAATCGCAGGGAAAATACGACGTTCAGCTAAGTTACGATCTAAGTGAAGTTCCATGTTTCCTGTTCCTTTAAATTCTTCATAAATAACTTCATCCATGCGAGACCCTGTCTCCACAAGAGCCGTTGCTAAGATGGTTAAGCTACCACCTTCTTCGATGTTACGAGCAGCACCGAAAAATCGTTTTGGACGGTGGAACGCAGCAGGGTCAATCCCCCCTGAAAGTGTACGTCCACTTGGCGGAATAACCAAGTTGTAAGCACGTGCAAGACGCGTAATGCTATCCATTAAAATAATAACATCACGCTTATGTTCAACTAAACGCATTGCACGCTCTAGTACTAGCTCAGCTACTTTAATATGGTTTTCAGGTACTTCATCAAATGTTGAACTAACTACGTCAGCTTGTACCGAACGTTCGATATCAGTTACTTCCTCAGGGCGCTCATCGATTAGCAATACGATCAGTTCTGCTTCAGGATGATTTGTTGTAACCGAGTTCGCGATTTCTTTTAACAGCACCGTTTTACCAGCTTTTGGTGGAGCAACAATAAGTCCACGTTGCCCAAAACCAACCGGAGAAACAAGATCCATAATGCGCGTTGATAGCAATTTCGACTCTGTTTCAAGCTTTATATGACGATCTGGGTACAGCGGAGTTAGAGCAGGAAAATGCACACGCTCTTTTGACGTTTCAGGATCCTCACCATTGACTGCTTGCACATGAAGAAGTCCGAAGTAACGTTCATTTTCTTTAGGAGGACGTACTTTTCCAGACACCTTATCCCCATTTCGTAAATCAAAACGGCGAATTTGTGATGCTGATATATAGATATCCTCTGAGCTTGGCGAGTAATTGATTGGACGCAAGAATCCAAAACCTTCAGATTGGATGATTTCAAGAACACCTTCCATAAAGAAAAAGCCTTCTTGCTCGGCACGAGATTTTATAATAGCAAAAATAAGTTCTTTTTTTGTCAGTTTGCTATAGTACGATATACGATATTCTTTCGCCAGCTCGTATAATTCTTTTAATTTCATATTATCCAGCGACGACATTGTCAATTCCATAAGGACACCACACTTTTTAAATTTTCAGTTCTCTAGCCATACGTTGTTGGTTGGTTGTTGAAATGGGTAAGGGCATATTACTAGAAGAAAAGAGGTTGATTGCTTTTAACCGTTGATTGGAGCGTGAAGAAATCTTTTTATCACCATCATTTTACCTTTTTTCAGTGAGACACGCAATGCTAAAAAAAATGAAGCTTCGAGTCCAAATTAATTATGTTCTCGAAACTTCACGTGTGTTTACGCTTGAAATGAATTCGGAGGAACTTATACGTCCATTTGCTAGGGCTGTACGAGCCGCTTCCGCTTTCATTTCATTACTAAGTTCGGTTTTTTATTCAAGCTATGGTTGCCTTCTACGAAGCGTATCGTGCCTGATTTTGCTCGCATAACTAGTGAGTGCGTTTCGCCGTAGGTTGCTTTAAATTGAACCCCTTTTAAAAGCTCACCATCTGTTACGCCTGTTGCAGCAAAGATCGCATCGTCACCACGCACTAAATCTTCCATTAGAAGAATTTTGTTGGTGTCGATGTTCATCGCTTCACAACGAATTACTTCTTCATCATTTTGAGGAAGTAGTTTCCCTTGGATTTCACCGCCAAGGCATTTCAATCCGACTGCTGCGATAACGCCTTCAGGTGCGCCACCTGAGCCAAATAAAATGTCCACTCCCGTTGTGTCAAATGCTGTATTGATGGCACCAGCAACATCCCCATCGTCAATGAGTTTGATTCTAGCTCCGGCATTTCTAAGCTCTTCTATAATCTTTGCGTGGCGGGGGCGATTTAAAATTGTCGCCACAACGTCTTCGATGTCTTTATTTTTCGCTTTCGCAACAGCCTTGAGGTTGTCCAATACGGAAGCGTTAATATCAATTTTACCGACGGACTCTGGTCCAACAGCAATTTTCTCCATATACATATCTGGTGCGTTTAATAAGTTACCATGGTCAGCGACAGCTAAAACAGCAAGCGCATTCCAACCACCTGAAGCGACAATGTTTGTTCCTTCGAGTGGATCAACAGCAACGTCAAGGCGTGGTCCATATCCAGTACCAAGCTTTTCACCAATATAAAGCATTGGGGCTTCGTCCATTTCCCCTTCACCGATGACAACTGTACCTTTCATTGGAATGGTATCAAACACATCTCTCATCGCAGTAGTGGCTGCATCATCCGCCTCCATTTTAAGTCCTCTCCCCATCCATCTTGCAGATGAAAGAGCTGCTGCTTCTGTTACACGCACGAGTTCCATCGATAAACTACGTTCCATGTGTCCCATCCCCTTTTTATGTTATCTCGGGATCAGTATAACACATTCGCACCAAAATGTGACATACTATTTTGTTTTCAAGAATTTTTAACTTGTTCGAGCTCTTCTTCTGTCATTTTTTCACGCCAAACAACTGCGCCTAACCCCGTTAATTTATCAATTAGATCACTATACCCACGATCGATGTGCTCGAGTCCAGTGACTTCCGTGATTCCCTCTGCCATAATGCCCGCGATAACAAGCGCTGCACCCGCACGTAAATCAGAGGCTTTTACTCGATCCCCTTGAAGGTTCGTCGGTCCATAAACAAAGGCTGAACGACCTTCTGTTTTGATATTCGCGTTCATTCTTCTGAGTTCGTCTGTGTGCTTAAATCGGGCAGAATAAATTGTATCTGTTATCGTAGCCGTTCCTTCCGCTTTCGTTAATAGCGTCGTCATTGGTTGCTGCAAGTCTGTCGGGAAGCCCGGGTATACGAGCGTTTTAATATCGACTGCACGAAGTTTGTCTGTCTTGCCAATATGGATGTCTTCGTCGTCTACTTCAATTGGCACGCCCATTTCGCGGAGCTTTGCAATTAACGATTCCATGTGAAGCGGGATTACATTTTCAACTGTCACACCACCACCAGCGGCTGCACCGAGAATCATGTATGTACCTGCCTCTATTCGATCGGGAATAATCGTATGTCTTGTTCCATGAAGCTCCTCCACGCCATCAATTCGGATGACATTCGTTCCTGCTCCTTTGATTTTTGCCCCCATATTGACTAAAAGGGTAGCAACATCAATGATTTCAGGTTCTTTTGCGGCATTTTCAATTATTGTTTGACCTTTTGCACGTACAGCGGCAAGCATAATGTTGATGGTTGCACCAACACTAACCACATCTAAATAAATGCGTGCTCCTTTTAACTCATCTGCCCGTAAATAGATTGCCCCCTGTTCGTTTGTTACTTTTGCACCCAACGCTTCAAACCCTTTAATATGCTGATCGATCGGTCGAGGTCCAAGATGACAGCCACCTGGTAAACCGATCACTGCTTTTTTAAAACGTCCAAGCATGGCGCCCATCATGTAGTAAGATGCGCGAAGCTTTTTCACACGTCCATTGGGAATTGGCATAGCGACCATCCCCTCAGGATTAACGTGCATTTCACCTTCATGAATCGCTACTTTACCGCCAATCTCTTCTAGCAGTTCTTTAAGTGTGAGGACGTCTGAAATTTCAGGTAAGCCCTCAATGACTGTTGGAGAATCGGCTAATATTGTTGCAGGAATGAGTGCTACGGCGCTATTTTTGGCTCCACTTACTTTAATATTGCCGTGTAAAGGGTGTCCACCTTCTATTTTAAGTTTATCCATGTTGAAGCTCCTTCCGCCATTCCATTAAGAAGCGTTGTAGAACCCTTTTTGTTGTGACTCTTTTTCGCTCTTAATCACACTGGTTCATCGATGACTTTTATGTTAGTGTGTACACACTTCTTTCCATTCATGTGAAAGAAATTATGAGAATAGATAAAAATTATTTCTGTTTATTCCAATCGTTTAAGAATGCTTCAATCCCCGCATCTGTTAATGGGTGGTGGAACAATTGTTTTAACACTTTAATTGGGCAGGTAGCAATGTGTGCTCCGTTTAATGCTGCTGAAGTGACGTGTTGAGGATGACGTATGGATGCCGCAATAATTTCCGTGTCAATTTCGTGAATTGTAAAAATATCTGAAATTGTGTTGATTAAATCCATGCCGTCATGGCCGATGTCATCGAGTCTACCTAGGAAAGGTGATACGTATGCTGCTCCTGCTCTTGCTGCAAGCAACGCTTGGTTCGCACTAAAGATCAGTGTTACGTTTGTTTTGATCCCTTGTTTCGCAAAAGCAGCAGTTGCACGCAGTCCATCAGGGGTCATTGGGACTTTGATAGTGATGTTTGGTGCAATCTTAGCCAGTTCTAGTCCTTCTTTGATCATACCTTCTGCCTCAGTTGAAATCACTTCTGCACTTACCGATCCATCAACAAGTGACGTAATTTCTTTTAAACGATCATGAAATGAAATGTTTTCCTTTGCTACTAAAGACGGATTTGTCGTTACCCCGGCAACAATTCCCCAGCTATGCGCTTCTTTAATTTCATCCATGTTAGCTGTATCAATAAAAAATTTCATCTCGCCATCTCCTTATTCGTGTTAAAAAAATTAAAAATACAGATTTTTAAAGATAAACTAAAGGCTGACTCTAAACCAGCCAACTCCTAGGATGGATTCTCAGATTGAGCATGTATGCTTCATCTGAAGAACATCATCCTTTGGCGTCGGCTCTTGTTCGTGAGTCAGCCTCTTTTATGATATGACTCTTTTCCTTTAAACAGGAAACCGAGACTTAGTTCTTACGCTTGATTTGAAGAACCAAATTCACGCATTTTACCAGCGACTGTCGTTTTGATTGCTTCACGTGCAGGCCCTAGGTATTTACGTGGATCATACACTTCAGCATCAGTAGCTAAAACTTCGCGAACAACTTTAGCTGAAGCAAGTTGGTTTTCTGTATTTACGTTGATTTTTGCCGTACCGTAAGAAATGGCTTTTTGGATATCCTTAGTTGGGATTCCTGTTCCGCCGTGAAGTACGATTGGAACACTAGCTGCCAAACCGATTTCTTCCATTTCCTTAAAACCAAGGTTTGGTTCGCCTTTGTAAGGACCGTGAACAGAACCTAGTGCTGGTGCAAGTGTATCAATGCCTGTACGTTCAACAAGCTCTTGACATTCTTTAGGGTCAGCGTAAATAACGCCATCAGCGATCACGTCATCTTCTTGTCCGCCTACAACACCTAGCTCAGCCTCAACTGAAACACCTTTAGAATGAGCGTAATCAACTACTTTAGCTGTAACTGCAACGTTTTCTTCAAAAGGACCGTGAGAAGCATCGATCATAACAGATGTGAAACCTGCATCAATCGCTTCTTTACATTTTTCAAAACTTGAACCGTGATCTAAATGAATGGCAACTGGCACTGTGATATTCAAGTCCTCTAAAAGACCTTCAACCATTTTAACAACCGTTTTAAATCCACTCATATAACGTGCAGCACCCTCGGATACTCCAAGAATAACTGGTGATTTTTCTTCCTCAGCCGCTTGAAGAATAGCTTGAGTGAACTCAAGGTTGTTCAAGTTAAACTGTCCTACTGCATACCCTTTTTCTTTTGCTATATTTAACATGTCTGTCATTGATACTAAAGGCATAATTATAATCCTCCTTGTAATTGAATGGTTTTATACCGGCTGTGATCATTGAATAGGATCCCCCTATTCAATGGACTCAACAAATATTTTTCCCTAATATCATATCAAATGAAACACCATTTGACTATGTTTGCACCTTACCCATTAAAAGAAATATAATTCAAGCTATTTATACTATTCAACTAACGTACTGCAAATATTTTCGTACAACTTGTCGGATATCCTCAATGTCAAAAGGCTTCGTCACTTGTGTAAGCGCACCCAAATCTTTTGCCTCTTGAATCATATCTAATTCGCCATAAGCGGTCATTATTACAACACGAATAGCAGGACGTTGCTTCTTCATCCGCTTCAGAATTTCAATGCCGTCCATCCCTGGAATCTTCATGTCTAATAATACGAGGTCAGGATCTTCTTTAAGAAAAGCGAGTGCCTCATGGCCATTAGCTGCTTGGAATGTTACATACCCCTCTTTATTCAGTACCTCGTTCAATAATATCCTAATACCGAATTGGTCATCTACGATTAAAATTTTCTCTCCCACTTTTTTCACCTCATTAACATAATAAGTCTTTATGCCTATACCTGTCGATATATTTTCAAATTCTTCTTATGCTATGGTACATTCTACAGATATTGAACATTTCCTGCTTATGTTCTCAATTAGGGAATAAGAATTGTTTCACACCATTCAACAAATAGAACTTTACACCTTGAAAAACACTGAAAGGGATGAAGAAAAATGTTAAAAATGTTTACAACCCAGCTTTCTGGATTATTTTTAAGAATTCACGGAAAAGAAGAAATGGAAATAGAAGACGCAGCTCGCCTACTCGCACAAGCAGCAGTTGGAGAAGGTACGATTTTCATAAAGGGATATCGTGAAATGAATGGCGTGGTGAGTGAAGCCTTGACTGGCGAAGAACCTCTACAAGGCATGCGTGAGTTCGTTGACATTGACGAGTTAAGCGGGACTGACCGTGTGTTGCTTGTAACGAGACGCTCAACGGATGAAGAAGCGCTGAAGCTCGGTGCAAAACTTGTTGAAAAAGATATTCCGTTTGTTACGATTTGCGGCGTAGTGAAAAATAGTGAACACGATCTTTTGTCGATGGCTAATGTTTGCTTGAACACGCAGGTTGTAAAAGGTATGTTACCGCATGAAGATGGTGGTAGATTTGGTTTTCCATCATTGATTGCGGCTTTGTATCTATACCATGGCGTGAAGTTTACGCTTGAGGAAATGGTTGAAGAATATTAGGAGAGCAAACTACTTCAACGACAGTTCTGTTTGGATTTCTTGAACAGCATATTGATGATGACCGCTATTTTTCAACTATAAAGAGCAAAAACGACAAGCCGCAGCTTGTCGTTTTTTGTGCAATACGATTATTTCGCCAATGTTGCTTTGATAAAGTCTCTAAACAGTGGTTGTGGGCGCGTTGGGCGTGATGTGAATTCTGGATGGAACTGGGAAGCGACAAACCATGGGTGGTCAGCTAGTTCGATGATTTCAACTAGGCGGCCGTCAGGGCTTGTTCCTGAAAATAGGAATCCTTCGTTCTCCATTTGTTCACGGTATTGATTGTTAAATTCAAAACGGTGGCGGTGACGTTCATATACAACTTCTGCATTGTATGCTTCAACCGCTTTTGTGCCAGCGTCTAATCTACATGGGTAAAGGCCAAGACGAAGCGTTCCACCTAGGTCCTCAATATCTTTTTGTTCTGGTAAAAGGTCGATGATTGGATGCGATGTTGTTGGCATAATTTCAGCCGAGTGAGCACCCTCTAGACCCAATACATTACGTGCAAACTCGATTGAAGCAAGCTGCATGCCGAGACAAATTCCGAAGAATGGTGTTTTTGTTTCACGCGCATAGCGAATAGCTTCGATTTTCCCTTCGATTCCACGGTTACCAAATCCTCCTGGTACAAGAATTCCGTCAACATCACCCAGCTCTTGCTCGATGTTTTCACGAGTAAGTAATTCGGAATTTAACCATTTCACTTCAACATCCACGTCAAACTGGTACCCAGCGTGTTTTAACGATTCAACAACAGAAATATATGCATCTTGAAGTTCAACATATTTACCGACAAGGGCGATTTTCGTTTTTCCTGAAAGGTCACGAACACGATCAACAAGTGCGTTCCATTCCGTCATATCTGGTTCGCCCACATCAAGTTTCAAATGTTCGCACACGATGCTGTCCATTTTTTGTGCTTGAAGTGCAAGTGGAACTGCATATAATGTATCTGCATCTGCTGCTTCAATAACTGACGATTCATCAATGTCACAGAATAGCGCAAGTTTGTCTTTCATATCTTGAGAAATGGGCATTTCCGTACGCACAACGATGATATTTGGTTGAATCCCTAGACTACGTAATTCTTTTACACTATGTTGTGTTGGTTTTGTTTTCATTTCGCCTGCTGCTTTTAGGTAAGGAATGAGTGTACAGTGAATGTACATCACGTTGTCACGTCCAACGTCACTTTTAATTTGGCGAATGGCTTCTAAGAATGGTAGCGATTCGATATCTCCAACTGTTCCACCGATTTCCGTAATAACGACATCTGCACTTGTTTCACGACCTGCACGGTAAACGCGTTCTTTTAGTTCGTTCGTAATATGTGGGATAACTTGTACAGTTCCGCCAAGGTAGTCACCACGACGTTCTTTTTTCAGAACAGTAGAGTAAACCTTTCCTGTCGTGACGTTACTGTATTTATTTAAGTTGATATCGATAAAACGCTCATAGTGGCCAAGGTCTAGATCCGTTTCAGCACCGTCATCTGTTACGAAAACTTCACCATGCTGATATGGGCTCATCGTTCCTGGATCCACGTTAATGTATGGATCAAATTTTTGAATCGTGACATTCAACCCTCTATTCTTCAATAGACGTCCAAGTGATGCGGCTGTAATTCCTTTTCCGAGGGACGATACTACGCCACCTGTTACGAAAATATACTTTGTCATGCTTCTTTCTCCTTTCGATGCTATCGATCTGATTTCTAAATTAGGCTTTACTTAGCTTGCCTTTTTATGAGGGTGTTCAACAAATTATTTGAACTATAGCGTATCGATATTTTGTAAGATCTAGCTAATAAAAAAAACAAAAAGCGCCCCACCCACGTGTAAAAACGCAAGGGAGCGCGAATATCTGCGATTGATCCTTTTTCAAGGAGCCCAAATAAAATACTACCATCAAAAAACGAGAAGTCAAGTACAAAAATGCAAGCAGATTATTCAGATCCAACAAGTATAAGCCGCACAACACAAGTAAGCGAACGGCTCGTTCAGACCCGGCAAAACTCAAGTACAGTGCACTTATTGAGTAACACTAAAACTTAAGCACTTGCAAATCAACTATTTATCATCCTCGTCTTCATCAGCATCTTCATCTTCATCTTCATCGAGGTCATACTCATCTTCGTCCACTAGCTCTTCATCGAAGTCATCCTCGTCGTCAGCATCCTCTGACTCATCGTACACAAGGTCGTCTTCTTTGTCGTCTAAGTTATCAAAGTCAAGATCCTCATCAGCTGCTTTTTTCTTTTTGGCTTTTGATTTTGTCTTTTTCTTTTTCTTTGTTTGAATTTCGCTTGTCACTTGCTCATCCTCTACTTGATCAAGTGGATACCACGTACGCAAGCCCCACTTGTTTTCTCCTAAAGAGATGAATCTGCCATCTACATTTAAGTCTGTGTAAAATTGAACCATGCGAGCTTTCATTTCTTTATCGTTATACCCAAGAAGCTTCTTCCATTCATTTAACATATCATGAAAAGACATCGCCTCGTGGCGTTCAACGAGAAGGTAATGTGTGATTTCGATAAATGAATATTCACGAAGTTCTTCTTTTGATAGATTCTTAAGTTCCATTACGTGCACTCCTTTTAGTTAGAAAGGGGGCGTTCACCTTAAGTGAGGCACCCCATACTCTCTTTTCAAATGATACTTCCTATTATAAAAAGAAATTTCTTTTTTGTTCTCCGAAAGCATATTATCCATTATAACCAAAGTCATAATGATTATGCCATACCTACTATCGCAATTCCGTGAATTAATCCCTCTACTGTTTTCGATCCTTGTCTGCTTGCTTCGACTCGAGGAAGGCACAATAATAGAGAACAATGGATAAAAGCAACAATGGGATCGCACCTAACATTCGATTATAGAGCATAATAGTGATTACAATCATCAAGATTATGGTCGCATATAAGACTAGTGTTTTAGCCATTGGCTCACGTCCTGTCTGCATAAAAATTATGTATATCTTTATTATAACCGAAACTGAAAAACCTGACGCAATATTATTCCTAGCGTCAGGCAATTTACATACTCTTTACATGTTTCTACGATATTGCCCGCCAACTTCATAGAGAGCGTGTGTGATTTGGCCAAGACTTGCCACTTGAACCGTCTCCATCAACTCTGAGAAAAGGTTCCCCCCTGAAACTGCTGTGTCTTTAAGGCGTTGTAACGCTTCTTCAACTTCCGCATCGTTTTTCACTTGGAAAGTTCGTAAATTATTGATTTGCGTTTCTTTCTCCTCTTTTGTTGCACGAGCAAGTTCCATGCTGTCCATTTGCTCTTCAGATGGAGGGTTAGGATTTAGATAAGTGTTCACGCCAATAATCGGCAGTTCACCTGTATGCTTTTTCATTTCATAAAACATGGATTCTTCTTGAATTTTGCCACGTTGATATTGTGTTTCCATAGCACCAAGGACTCCACCACGATCATTAATGCGCTCAAATTCTTGGAGTACCATTTCTTCAACTAAATCTGTTAACTCTTCTACGATAAAAGATCCTTGAAGCGGGTTCTCGTTTTTGCTTAGCCCGTGTTCTTTCGTAATGATCATTTGTATCGCCATTGCACGTCGCACGGATTCTTCCGTTGGTGTTGTAATTGCTTCGTCGTACGCATTCGTGTGAAGAGAGTTACAGTTATCCTGCAGCGCCATTAATGCTTGGAGCGTTGTACGAATATCATTAAAATCGATTTCTTGCGCATGCAGTGATCGACCTGACGTTTGAATATGATATTTTAGCTTTTGACTACGCTCGTTTGCACCATACTTATCCCTCATCACTATTGCCCAGATGCGTCGAGCTACACGACCAATCACTGTGTATTCAGGATCGAGACCATTTGAGAAGAAGAATGATAGGTTTGGTGCGAATGCATTAATATCCATTCCACGGCTTAAATAATACTCCACATACGTAAAGCCATTTGCAAGAGTAAAGGCAAGCTGAGAAATTGGATTTGCTCCCGCTTCTGCAATGTGATAACCAGAAATTGACACGGAATAGTAGTTACGCACTTTTTGATCAATGAAATATTGTTGAATATCACCCATCATACGCAAGGCAAATTCTGTTGAGAAAACACACGTGTTTTGTCCTTGATCTTCTTTTAAAATATCAGCTTGAACTGTTCCTCGTACAACTTGAAGTGTCCCTGCACGAACGTCCATAAACTCTTCCATCGACAATGCGCGACCTAGTTCTTCTTCTTTACGCTTAACTTGTTGATCCACTGCAGCATTCATGAACATGGCTAAAATGATCGGTGCTGGACCATTGATCGTCATCGAAACTGAGGTTGATGGCGCACAAAGATCAAACCCGGCATAAAGCTTTTTCATGTCTTCAAGTGTACAAATACTAACACCACTTTCGCCGACCTTGCCATAAATATCAGGACGATGGTCAGGGTCTTCGCCGTAAAGAGTTACAGAGTCAAACGCTGTGCTTAAGCGTTTTGCATCGTCATCTTTTGAAAGGTAATGAAAACGACGATTCGTACGTTCAGGGGTTCCTTCACCAGCAAATTGACGCTTCGGATCTTCACCCTTTCGCTTAAACGGGAAAACACCTGCTGTGTAAGGGAATGAACCTGGCACATTTTCTTTGAATACCCATTTTAAAATTTCACCGTAGTCCTCGTATTTAGGAAGCGCAACTTTTGGAATCGACAAACCAGATAAGCTTTTCGTTGTCAGCTCCGTTACGATTTCTTTATCACGAATTTTCGTTGTGAATTGTTCTTGAGCATAAAGAATTTTTTGGTCCTGCCAGCCTTCAAGTACTTTTTTCGACTCAAGTGAAAGCTTCTCCCATACCTCTTCTTTCAACGATTCAAGCGATCCCCCCTCTTTATCTTGCTCTTTTAGCGCTTCAATTGAACCTTCTAATTGGAAGAATCGACGTGCCAGCTTAGATTGTTGTTCGCTAGTTGAAAAATAACGACGAACGCTTTCTGAGATTTCACGCAAATAATAACGCCGGTCATTTGGAATAATGACATTTTGTTTTTCAACGTCTGCTTTTGTTGAAAAAGCCGTAGCCCAGTCAAGTTCGGTCTTTTTGTTAATGACACCAATGAGTGTTGCAAAAAGTGCATTCGTTCCAGCATCATTAAATTGAGACGCGATTGTGCCAAAAACCGGCATATTGTCGAGATCTTCTTCAAATAGCATGTGGCTTCGTTGGTATTGTTTTTGAACTTGACGCTTTGCATCTTCAGAACCTTTACGTTCATATTTATTAATCACGATGAGATCTGCATAATCAATCATGTCGATTTTTTCGAGCTGAGAAGGTGCACCAAATTCACTTGTCATAACATACATTGACACATCAGCGATTTCCGCAATTTCTGCATCCCCTTGCCCAATTCCACTCGTTTCAATAATGATCAAGTCAAATTCTGCCGCTTTCGCAACAGAAATGGCGTCTCTAATTGCAAGTGACAGCTCACTTTTCGATCCACGAGTCGCCAAACTCCTCATGTAAACACGATCAGAGAAAATAGCGTTCATTCGAATACGGTCACCAAGTAGTGCGCCGCCTGTTTTTTGCTTTGTTGGGTCAATCGAAAGGATCGCCACTTTTTTGTCAGGAACCTCGTTGATGAAGCGACGGATGAGTTCGTCTGTTAGTGAACTTTTCCCTGCTCCACCTGTACCTGTAATTCCAACGACTGGCGCAGATTCTTCAATTTTTTTCACCTGATCCATAATCACTTGCCACTGATCTTGATCTCCTCCACCTGCCTGCATTCGGTACTCAGCAAGCGAAATGAATTTTGATATAACAGGAGTTTTACCTGTTTTTAACTCGTTCATTTGGTCTGTCATTTCTGAATTAACCGTTGAAAAATCGCATTCTTCAAGCATTTGGTTAATCATGCCTTGAAGACCGTGTTGACGGCCGTCTTCGGGTGAAAAAATCCGAGCGATACCGTATTCATGGAGCTCTTTTATTTCACGAGGAATGATAACCCCTCCACCTCCGCCATAAAGACGAATGTGAGGAGCCCCTCGTTCCTCTAGCAAATCATACATGTATTTAAAATATTCAACGTGACCACCTTGGTACGATGAAATCGCGATACCTTGCACATCCTCTTGAATCGCCGCGTTTACGACTTCTTCAACAGACCGGTTGTGCCCTAAATGAATCACTTCCGCTCCGCTCGATTGTAAAATACGACGCATAATATTGATCGACGCATCGTGCCCGTCAAAAAGACTAGAAGCCGTTACAAATCTGACTGAATTCGTTGGCTTGTAGATCGTTGCTTCATTTACAGACATTATGATTCCCCCTTCTTCTCTGCTGCTTTGTAGCCTTTAATGCCAATTAACAACAATTCAGTTTGACGTTCAATGTACTGCTCGATAGTGTACGTGTGATGAAGCGCCCATCTTCTAAATCCCCACATCTGCCCCTGGACAAAGATGTTTTGAGCCAACAAATGAATTTGTTTCTCCTCTATATGTAGCTCTCCTTTTTCAACACATTGCCTAATTAGCGTTTCAAACATTTGAACCATCTCTAGTTCTTTTTTTAAAACGTAAGGCAGTGCATCTTTGGACAGTGATTTCGTTTCTTGATACATGACTAGAACTTCGTCTTGCATCGCGTCCACTACTTTAAAATAATGAGCGATGCCGATAGACAGATCGCTAATCGTCCCACCGTTTAAATCCATGCTATTAAGCTGCGCTCGAACCTCATCGTAAATGCGATCACAGACGAGGTACAGCACATCTTCCTTTGTTCTGATGTATTCATAAAGTGTCCCGATACTAAAGCCAGACGCACGAGCAATTTCCCGAGTTGTCGTCCGGTGAAATCCCTTTTGCTTAAATAGCGAAACGGCTCCTCGAATCATTTGATTACGACGCATCTCAACTAATCGTTCATCTTTCACTGAAGACTGCACTTCACGTCGTTTATCCAATCGCATCAGCCACCTTTCGTTTTATGTGATCGAAATATTCGTACCGTCGCATCGCTATCGTGGATTGTGCTTAGCAGGGCTAAACGCCCGCTTCCGCTTTTACTTTATCCAGCTTCAGCGGGCAGGCTCTCGGATCGTAAGGAATGCGACTGCGGTGGTAAAGAACGCCCTCCTCGGCGCCTCCCTTACGTCTGTCGAGCCTAAACGCCCGCTTCCGCTTTTACTTTATCTAGCTACATCGGGCAGGCTCTCGGATCGTAAGGAATGCGACTGCGGTGGTAAAGAACGCCCTCCTCGGCGCCTCCCTTACGTCTGTCGAGCCTAAACGCCCGCTTCCGCTTTTACTTACTAACCATTCGTCCGATGACTAGGCGTTGGATTTCTTGTGTTCCTTCGTAAATTTGAGTGATTTTGGCATCGCGCATAAAGCGCTCAACTGGATAATCTTTCGTATAGCCGTATCCACCGAATACTTGCACCGCTTCAACCGTTACTTTCATTGCTGTATCACCAGCAAATAATTTCGACATTGCCGACTCTTTTCCGTATGAAAGTCCTTCTGATTCAAGCCATGCTGCTTGGTACGTTAATAGACGTGATGCTTCAATTCCAGTTGCCATGTCAGCAATTTTGAATGACACACCTTGATTCGCTAAAATTGTTTTACCAAACTGCTCCCGTCCTTTTGCGTAGTCAATTGCTGCATCCATTGCACCTTGTGCGATCCCAACAGCTTGTGCGGCAATTCCGTTACGACCTCCATCAAGTGTCATCATCGCAATTTTAAATCCTTCCCCTTCTTTTCCGAGGAGATTTGAAGCAGGTACTTTTACATCTTCGAAAATAAGTTCAGTTGTTGGAGATGAACGAATGCCGAGCTTCTTCTCTTTCTTTCCAACCGAGAAACCTTCCCATCCTGGTTCCACGATAAATGCACTCATGCCGCGTGTGCCTTGTCCCGGTTCAGTGATGGCAAAAATGATGTAAAGATCGGCAACACCGCCGTTCGTAATCCAAACTTTTGAACCATTAAGCACGTAGTGGTCCTCTTTTCTTACAGCTTTGGTTTTCATCGAAGAAACATCAGAACCTGCACCCGCCTCAGATAAACCAAAAGCGCCAAGCATTTCTCCTTGTGCTAATGCACGAAGGTAATGCTTTTTCTGTTCTTCTGTTCCGAATTTAAAGATCGGCCAGCTTGCAAGTGAAAGGTGAGCAGAAAGTGTTACGCCCGTTGACGCACACACGCGTGATAATTCTTCAACCGCAATGACATACGCAAGATAGTCACTGCCAATCCCTCCGTACTCTTCTGGCCATGGAATTCCCGTTAAACCAAGATCAGCCATCTTATTAAAAATGGAGCGATCAAAACGTTCTTCTTCATCACGCTCAGCAGCAGTTGGCGCTACGTCTTTCTCCGCGAAATCGCGTACCATTTTTCGAATCATTTCATGCTCTTCAGTTAGTTTAAAATTCATTGTATTTCCCCCTGTCAATCTTTTAAATTAGTTGGTTACTTGTTTGCTAATTACGATACGCTGAATTTCACTCGTACCTTCATAAATCTCACATATTTTTGCATCTCGGAAAAAGCGCTCAACTGGATAATCTTCTGTATAGCCATTTCCACCAAACACTTGAACCGCTTCAATTGCGTTATTCATAGCTGTTGTTGAAGCAAAAAGTTTTGCCATGGAAGCTTCTTTTCCACAAGACTTCCCCTGTGCTCGCAGGCTCGCTGCTTGATACACAAGTAAACGTGATGCTTCAGTTGCAGTCCCCATATCAGCCAACTTAAAGCCAATTCCTTGCTGTGCTGAAATAGGCTTACCAAATTGCTCTCGCTGCTTGGCATAATCCACCGCTGCTTCAAACGCTGCTTCAGCGATTCCAAGTGATTTTGCCGCGATACCAATTCGACCCGTGTCGAGATTTCCAAGCGCAATTTTAAATCCTTCTCCTTCTTCTCCAAGAAGATTTTGGGCAGGAACTTTCATATCTTCAAATGTTAACTGCACTGTTCGTGAACCGTGCAGACCCATTTTTTCTTCATCTTTTCCTACGATAAAACCAGGCGTGTCTTTTCCTACGATAAAGGCTGAAATGCCACGTGTACCCGCTGCTGGATCTGTGATCGCAAACACGATATTCGTATCGGCTTCTCCTCCATTTGTAATGAAAATTTTCGATCCGTTTATGACGTAATGATCGTCTTTTTTCACCGCTTTTGTTTTTAAACTGGCAGCATCGGACCCTGCACCAGGCTCTGTTAAACAAAACGCACCTAGGTGCTCACCCGTTGCAAGCTTCGGGACGTATTTTTGTTTCTGTTCTTCATTTCCGTAATAAAGAATTGGATTTGTGCCAACTGATGTGTGCACTGATAAAATAACGCCCACAACTGCACTCACCTTTGATAGTTCATGAACCGCAATAATGTATGAAATAAAATCCATTTCTGAGCCACCGTATTTTTCAGGAACCGAAATACCCATTAAGCCAAGCTCACCCATTTTTTTTATTATTTCACGTGGGAATTCCCCTTGTTCCATTCGTTCTATAAATGGTGCTACTTCATCACGCGCGAAGTCTCTCACCATTTTTCTCATCATTTTTTGTTCTTCTGTAAAGCGAAATTCCATCATTTATCCCCCTAGGTATTATGCATACTCATAAAATCCTCGACCTGTTTTCTTACCTAACCAGCCAGCTTTGACATATTTTCTAAGCAACGGACAAGGGCGGTATTTACTGTCGCCAAAGCCTTCGTGTAAGATTTCCATAATGTACAGGCATGTATCAAGCCCGATGAAATCCGCTAATTGAAGTGGTCCCATTGGATGGTTCATGCCCATTTTCATTACGTCATCAATTGCTTCTTTCGTTGCAACACCTTCGTAAAGTGAGTAAATTGCTTCATTGATCATCGGCATCAAGATGCGATTTGATATGAATCCTGGAAAGTCATTTACTTCAACAGGTGATTTTTTCAGATCTTTCGTCATTTTTTCAACCGTATTGTAGACTTCGTCTGTTGTGGCTAGTCCACGAATAATTTCAACCAGCTTCATGATAGGCACTGGATTCATAAAATGCATGCCTATTACTTGGTTTGGACGTTTTGTTGCCGCAGCAATTTCAGTGATTGGTAGTGATGATGTGTTCGTTGCTAGGATTGCATGTGCTGGTACAATCACATCTAATTTTTGAAAAATTTCTGTTTTGATTTTCATGTTTTCAACTGCAGCTTCAATGACAATGTCAACGTCAACTGCATCTTGAAGATCGGTTGAGCGAGTAATATTTGCTAGTGCTGCTGTTTTGTCTTCTTCTGCCATGCGCCCTTTTTCAACTGAGCGGGAAAGGTTTTTGGAAATGACAGCAATCCCGCGATCAAGGTATTCATCTTTCAAGTCATTTAGTAAGACGTCATAGCCAGCTTGCGCGCACACCTGTGCAATTCCGCCGCCCATTTGACCAGCGCCAATTACCATTACTTTTTGAATATTCATCCGATTTCCCCCTAAAGCTCAATTATTTTACTTCGATCATTACGGCATCACCTTGCCCGCCGCCACTACAAATTGACGCGATTCCAACGCCACCACCTCGACGCTTTAATTCATAAGCGAGTGTTAAAATAATGCGTGCGCCACTTGCCCCAATTGGGTGACCAAGTGCTACCGCGCCTCCGTTAACATTCACTTTCTCTAAATCTAATTGCGCAATTTTCATACTTGCTAGAGCTACAGCTGAAAAAGCTTCATTGATTTCAAAAAGATCAATTTCTTCAATTGTGCGGCCGGTTTTCTCTAGTAATTTATTGATCACTAAACCGGGTGTTTGCGGAAAGTCTTTTGCTTCAACTGCAACTTCTGCGTGACCTAAAATCGTCGCAAGTGGGGTTTTTCCTTCTTGTTGAGCACGTTCATCACTCATTAACACCATTGCGCACGCACCATCGTTGATTCCTGGTGCATTTCCTGCTGTGATCGTGCCGTCTTTGTCAAATACAGGTCTAAGTCTTGAGAGCTTTTCAACTGATGTATCTTTACGTGGCGACTCATCGTGTACGACTTTAATTGGATCGCTTTTACGTTGGGGTACTTCAAGAGCAACGATTTCTTCAGAAAAAATACCATTATCAACTGCTTTTCCCGCCAGCTGATGACTTCTGAATGACCATTCGTCTTGCTCTTCTCTAGTTAAATCAAATTCTGCAGCTGTCGAGTTTCCATAGGTTCCCATATGGACATTATTAAACGAGCATGTAAGCCCGTCGTGAACCATCATATCTTTAATTGTTGCATCACCCATGCGCAAACCACCACGTGCTTTATCAATAAAATAAGGTGCATTCGTCATCGATTCCATGCCACCCGCTACAATCACTGACTCATCTCCTAAACGAATCAGCTGATCACCAAGCGTTACACTACGCAAACCTGATGCACATACTTTGTTGATCGTTTCTGTTTTCACTTCCCACGGAATCCCCGCTTTTTGCGCTGCCTGCCTTGACGGAATTTGCCCTTGACCTCCTTGAAGTACTGAGCCCATGATCACTTCATCAATTTGGTCTGCTTCTACGTTGGAGCGTTTAAGTGCTTCTTTAATTGCAAAGCCACCTAAATCTGAAGCTGAAAATGAGGATAAGCTTCCACTGAATTTACCAAAAGGTGTACGAGCACCATCTAAAATTACCGTTTTTGTCATTGTTGTTCTCCCCTTTGTTAAATAATTGTTCACTTGTTGACTGAGCGTTCGCTCGAAATCGAGTGATAAGAAAAGGGACTTGTTCGGTCCCACTTTTGTTTATTTTATTTTTTAGCGAGTAATATTTTCTCGCTGAGGTTCGAAGTTCCGACTACACTGCGTTCTAGCAGTTCAGCAACATCATACGTACCAATTTCTTCTTCCACTTCTTTTGCTTTTGTTCCGTCGGATAGCATGGTTAAGCAATATGGACAGCCAGAGCTAATGACAGAAGGTTGAACAGCAAGCGCTTGTTCTGTACGCGCGACATTGATCCGATGTCCTTTATCTTCTTCCATCCACATTAGACCTCCACCCGCTCCACAGCACATGCCGTTTTCGCGGTTTCGATCCATTTCAATTAAGGTCACACCAGGAATCGCTTTTAAAATTTCACGTGGTGGATCGTATACTTCGTTATATCTTCCTAGATAGCAAGAATCATGGAAGGTAATTTCCTCATTTACTGCATGCACTGGTTTCAAGCGTCCTTCTCCCACAAGCTTCGCAAGGATTTCAGTATGGTGATAAACCTCTGCTTTCAAGCCAAAATCAGGATACTCATTTTTAAATATGTTATACGCATGCGGATCGATCGTTATGATTTTAGTAATCTCATTTTTCTCAAATTCCTTGATGTTAGCTGTTGCAAGCTCTTGGAATAAAAACTCATTTCCAAGGCGTCTAGGTGTATCGCCAGAGTTTTTCTCTTTGTTTCCGAGAATGGCAAATTTTACTCCTGCCTCGTTCATCAATTTGGCAAACGACAGAGCAATTTTTTGGCTGCGATTATCAAATGAACCCATAGATCCTACCCAGAACAAATATTCAAACTCTTCATCTGCTTTTTTCATTTCTTTTACTGTTGGCACCACAACGTCTTCACGAGCTTCACGCCATTTTTCGCGTTCTTTACGGTTTAGCCCCCAAGGATTGCCTTGACGTTCAATGCTTTGCATCGCGCGCTGTGCATCTGGCTCCATTTTCCCTTCAGTTAAAACCAAGTAACGGCGAAGGTCGATGATTTTATCAACATGTTCATTCATGACTGGGCATTGGTCTTCACAGTTTCGGCAAGTCGTACATGCCCAAATTTCTTCTTCTGTAATCACATCCCCAATCAAGCTTGGATGGTACATGTCTATCGCTGCTTCTTGACCACCGCTCATAGCTGCTGCCGCAATTTGGTTCCCTTTCGTATTTGAAAAAGCAGGTACTGGGACCCACGGAGACTGGGAGGTAACCGCAGCTCCAGTGAATGTTAAGTGGTCACGGATTTTCGTAATTAAATCCATTGGTGAAAGCATTTTTCCTGTACCTGTTGCAGGACACATATTAGTACAGCGCCCACATTCCACACATGCGTATAAGTCCATTAGTTGCAGCTGTGTAAAATCTTGAACTTTGCCAGCTCCAAATGTTTCTTGCGACTCATCTTCAAAATCAATTTTGCTAAGCTTACCTGGGTTATCAATGCGGTTAACATATACATTAGCAGGACCCGCGATTAAGTGAGCGTGCTTGGATTGTGGTACGTATACTAAGAAGCCTAGAAGGAATAATAAATGAACCCACCATGCGATATAAAATAGTACGACAGCCACACTTTCACCCATCCAACCTGTCGCAAATGCGATGGCAGATGCCACTGGCTCAGTCCAAGCCAAATCGTGATTTAACCAAACTATTCCCGCGCCATTTCCAATCAACACAGAAAGCATAAGTCCGCCAATAAAAATCAAGACGATGCCTGATTTAAATCCTCTTTTCAAACGAACAAGTTTTTCCATATAACGACGATAGAAAGCCCAAACTACAGCAACTAAGATCATTAACGTCACAAGTTCCTGGAAAAAGGTAAAGCCCGGATAAAAAATCCCAAGTGGCAAGTGCGCGCCAGGGATTAATCCTTTATAAATAAAATCAATCGCTCCCATTTGAACTAACAGAAACCCATAAAAGAACATAAGATGAATAATGCCGCTTTTTTTATCTTTTAACAGTTTCTTTTGGCCGAATACGTGGACCATGAACTTCTTCATGCGCACTTTAACGTTATTATCAAACTCAGTCTTCTTGCCGAGTTTAATGAATTCATAACGTGTCTTAAGTAAATAACCGAACAAAAATAATGCGTAAGCGCTTACAAGAAAGAACGCAATCCAATTGATAATCAGCAATGTACTCCCCATGATCGATGCACTCCTCCCCTTTGATGTCGCAACATAAAAAATTATATCTCTCTTTCCATTATATTATGAAGGAACATTCAGTCAACTATTTTCCGATGAATTTCTCTCTTAAGCGCCATTGATTTTACTCCATTGGGCATGCTAAAGCTGATAAAGGAGGTTTTTTAACATGACAATCGTTGGCATACTTTTTTTAATTTGTTTATGGTTGCGTTTAGATTGGCTGATTGGTCTACACTCATTAAAACGTCAACGTGCTTCCTCCATTTATCCTTGGCGATCAGGAAATCTTACGTTTTACGATGACGGCATCGAATGGATGAAAACATTAGAGCTCGATTGCATACAAGCAAAGGAATCCATATGTATTTCATTTTATATTATTCAGCCCGATGAAGTAGGACGTCGACTGTTCACTTTACTAAAAGAACGTGCGCAGGAAGGGGTTCATGTTCGGTTACTAGTTGATGCCTTAGGTAGCCATAAAATGAAAAAATGGCTAAAACCTTTGCAGGACGAGGGAATTGAGGTAGGGATGAGTCGTCCACCTATTTTTAAAGGATCGCTTTTTGCGTTGCAACGACGCAACCACCGAAAAATTGCTATTGTTGACGGAGTTGTTGCGCATATTGGCGGATTTAATATCGGCCGAGAATATGTTCACCTCGATCCCGTACTCTCTCCTTGGCGCGATTATCATTTGCGCTTCACAGGTGAAGGTGTTCAAGACGCGTTAATGGAATTTGAAATTGATTGGAAAAGAGAATTCGATGAAACGTCGCGGTTGAAGAAGATTGATGTGGCGGAGGAATCGGTTGAAAAAAAAGAAAAGATGACTTCGAAACACCAAATTGTTCCATCAGAACCTATCGATCTGGAAGCATTTATGATCAGTCTTTTTAATCAAGCACAGTCCTCTATTTTCATAGGAACGCCTTATTTTATACCGACTAAGGCAGTGTTTTCTTCTTTAATAAAACGCTTAGAAGAGGGAATCAAACTAACCATTTTAGTTCCCGGTACTCCTGATCACGTGCTCGTCCAGCCAGCCTCTTATCGATATCTGCGTGAATTGATTGATTGCGGCGCACAAGTATTTCACTTTCAAAATGGATTTTACCATGCAAAGGCCCTATTGATTGATCAGACACTTGGAGACATTGGAACAGCAAATTTTGATCGAAGAAGTTTGCTTATCAATGATGAGATAAATGTACTAACAGACGATCCAGCAATTATTGCTCAATTGCTCGCGAGTATTGACAAAGATTTGGAGCATTCAGTGTTGTTGACAAAAGAGCAAATAAAAGCAAATGGGATGGTCGATGTGACAAAAGAATGGCTTGCCCGTTCGATCTCCCACCTGCTCTAGACGTAACACTTATTGATCATGTTTCCTCCCCAAAATCCAGCAAGTTGAAGGTCCTGCTGAAGCATCGATGTCTTCATTGAAGGGAGGAGGCGTTTCACTCCAATTAAATCGGTCACTTAGGTTCGACCACTCTTGACGAATACCTTTTGAACCAATTGGCCAGAAAACGATTGTTTCCTCATCCGAAAAAAGTTCAATCGCTTTTGAAAGCGGAGCAATACGGTCACTTTTTTTGATCACGTCCATCCCAACAAGAGGCTCACCAATAAGGTCCCATTCGATTGTCCCTTGCGACGGAATAGCAAAATGGCGTTTCCGCTCACCAATAATTGTAATGGCAACCGCCGATTGATTTAAAGACATGTTTGATTCAGTACTTCCAGTTACCACAACGTCTTGTAATCCAAGCTCTTCAAGTCCTTGATTGACCCCTTCTACAAGTTTATCCCAAACATGATCTCCACAAAAATTATGCAGGATAACTGTTGCGGGTAGTGCACCAGCTGACAAACAATCTAGTACTGCTGAACGAAAGGAGAAATACGCAACAATATGATAAGAAACCTTCACATGATCTCCAGGTTTTTCGCCGATAGCCCCGCTGTTATCCGTTGTCATTACCCATATGCTGTTACCAACGGACCATTCTAATGCATTACGTCCAACTTCTGACGTTTTCATTGTTCTTCTTGTTTGGATATGCGTTTGCCCGTTCGAAAAACTTTTGCGCTGCGAATGTATTCAACATCTGAGATGCCTTGACGAGCATTAACAGCACGGGCACATGCAAAAAAGTAGTCAGATAAGCGATTAAGGTATTTCTGAGGTGTTACGGGAAGTTCAGGATCTACTTTTGCTAATGAAACAACTTGTCTTTCTGCTCTTCTCGTAATGGTACGGGCGATGTGTAGCGATGCAGAAGCTTGAGAACCGCCAGGCAAAACAAATCGTTCTAAGTCAGGCGCATCTTCTATCAACTGATCAATTCTCCGTTCAAGCTGCTCAATGGCTTTACCATCCAACTTCCATTCTCTTCTTGACGATACATTTGCAAGATCTCCACCAGCATCAAAAAGCTCATGCTGAATCGCTTCGAGGTCCTCTAAAATATCCGAAAACTTTTCTTGGTCTAAGTCAGTTACAACTTTTCCTACAAAACTATTTACTTCATCAATCGTTCCGTAAGCTTCTACGCGAACATCATCTTTATCAACGCGGCCACCAATCAGACTTGTTTGACCTTTATCGCCTGTTTTCGTATAAATTTTCATGGCTAGTCCTCCTCGTTTTTTAATTCTTCTGCTATACCGTACCAAACTCTCGTTACTCGAGAGGCTTTTTTGGCCGTAAATTGATGACACCACCCTGAAACGTCACGTACGAATCGCTTCATACGATCCAGCGGAACAATGCCTTTGGATTGATCTGTACCAATAATTATGACCTGTCTTTGATTACTGCCTTTTTCCCAATGAGCTAAATCAGTCAGTTCTCTTTTCCATTGCTCAAGGATGGTAGCTTCTGATAAGCCTTGGACACACTTTTCTTCGATCCACTTTTCAATTCCAGTCCAAATAATTACTTGAACGTCTTTACATGAGGCTCTTTCTACGACGGATTTTCTAAATTGAATACTGTCCGCTGAAATCGCATCAGTAATCAATTTATTTTTCACCCATTCTCTTTTTCCATTATAGGCACCGCCGATAACAAAGTGCATCTCTCACCCCTCCTAAACGCATCATGATCAGACCAAAAAAGGGTAACTCCTTGACCATGCAGTGGTTTCCAATCCCAAAAGTTTTTCCTCTCCGGGGCAAGGTTGACTAGAAGCTGGCGTATCGGTCCACCATGAGACACAATGGCTATTTTGTTCACTCCATCTTGAAAGCACCATTCTCGAATCATGTCCCAAGTCCCACCTAATCGCTTGGTGAAATCGAAAAAGGACTCCCCGTTTTCAGGCTCCATCTTCTCCGGATCGCTCAGCCAAGTGGAAAAATCAAGACGTGACATCAATTCATCAGCCGTTTTCCCTTCCCACTCGCCAAAGTTAACTTCTCTCAGTCCCTTATGATAGATCTTTTTTTGTTCTGGAAATAATTGCTCAGCTGACTCAACACACCTAGTTAAATCGCTAACAATTACACGGTCTGCCTCAGGTCTAAATTGAGCCGTTTTCATAAGCACCTCAAGACCTTCAGGTGCTAAAGGTGCATCCGTCCAGCCAATATACTGTTTTGCTTGATTAGCTGTTGTTAAACCATGGCGATAGAGAGATAACACCACACCAGAATTACGCTCCATAATTCTCCCCCTTCCAAACAAGCACCTAGTAAATCCCCCGTTATACCACCAAACTCCTTTTTCGCAAATCGTATAAAACCAATTAGATAGATGAACCAACCTGCCATCAGCAAGATCATCAGTTGCCATTCCACTTGGACAAACGCAAAGGGCACTGCGAGTAGTAAGACAGAAAGAACGAAAGGAATAGCTATATGACTTCGTTTCACTGACTGTCTGAGAAAATAAGCTAGACCATCCTCTCTTGCTAACGGCATCCTGACTAACAATAGCGAGATCATTAAACGAGAAAGTACAGGAATCCACAAAAACCAAATAACTTCTATGCCAAACTGGTAGGAAATATCGATAAGTACGATGGCTTTCGTGGCAAGTAAAATCACTATTGACAGAACACCAAACGCCCCGACTCGAGGATCTTTTAAAATGCGATGTCTATTATCAAAATCTTGATAGGAAAAAAAAGCATCACTTACATCTGTCCAACCGTCCAAATGTAATCCGCCAGTCCATATAATAAAGCTTATCAATAAAAGAAAAGCCGTGATGAGTGGACTGATCGTGAATACTTTATCTGTGATTTCGACAAATACAATTGTTACTCCACCTATGATAAAGCCAATTAAAGGCATGCTCCCTACCATCCAAGGAACGGTGCGCTCATTCATCTCTATTTCTTTCCGTATAGGAATGATAGTAAAAAACTGAAGTGCCAGCAAAAAACCATTTAGCAGGTTAGGTAGCTTGAACTTATTCATTTATCTACCCCTATTATCCTTCGAATTTTATCCCATTCAAGATGAGGTCTTAGCGCATTGGCAAGTTCATCGTACACATCCTTTTTCTCTGCTGTTTGCTTAAATTCCTTTAATCCATTTGATTTTCTAATTTCATTTAATATGTATCTGCGGGCAGGTGCAACGCGAAATACATCATGAAGGTATGTTCCGATAAGCCGCTTTTCTGAAGACCAGTATCCCTCTGTTTGGCCAAACTCTAACGCTAAAAAGGGACGCAAGTACGAAGTTTTCCTCACGGATGTTCTTCCTAAATGAATTTCATATCCCTTTATGCTAGCAACCGGCTCACCCTTGTCAGATAATACAAAGCCAGATCGGCATGTCACTTCTTTCTCCTGTTGAAAAACGGTTTTAGACGGGAATAGTCCAAAACCATTTTCCATGGTTTCGTTCATCCCTGTATCTAAACCGAATGGATCTGACAGTTCTTCACCCAACAGTTGAAAGCCTCCACAAATGCCCATAATCCATACGCCTTGTTGTTGCAGGCTTTCTAATTCCATCTGCCACCCTAGTCTCTTCAACTCTCTAAGATTAAAAATAGAGCTTTTCGTTCCTGGAATAATAAGCAGATCAGGCACTTCCTTCAGATCTTCCGGACGACTAATCCACGTTAAAGAGACATCTGGTTCTTGTAACAGCGCTTCTACATCCGTGAAATTCGACATATACGGCAATTGAATCACCACAATCGATACGAAGGCTTCAGGATTTATGGCGCTTTTAGTTACTACATTCACGCCAAGTGAATCTTCTTGTTCTATTCCGTGGTTTTCGATGTGAGGAAGCACTCCTAAAACAGGGATACCGGTATGTTCTTCAATCCATTTGACCCCATCTTCAAAGAGCTTTCGATCTCCACGAAATTTATTGATGATGATTCCTTTCACACGTTGCACATCTTCTTTTGAAAGAAGTTCGAGTGTTCCTATAATACTCGCAAACACACCGCCTCGTTCAATATCTGAAACAAGAACGACTGGAACATCTGCCATTCGAGCGACCATCATATTGACAAGCTCTCTTGATTGAAGGTTCATTTCAACAGGGCTACCCGCCCCTTCAATCACAATGGCTTCATATTCATTTGAAAGACTTGACAAAGACGATTGAATTGCTTTTTTTCCATTTTCATAAAACTCTTTTCGATACGCCATGCCGTCATAAGAAGCCAGTCGTTTACCAAATAAAACAACTTCTGAAGATCGATCATTTTGAGGTTTTAATAAAATGGGATTCATATTTACACTTGCAGGAATTCCAGCTGCCTCTGCTTGTACGCCTTGTGCACGTCCAATTTCAAGACCATCTTGTGTAACATATGAATTATTGGACATATTTTGTGATTTAAATGGCGCTACTTTAACCCCTTCTTGCGCCAATAATCGGCAAAACGCTGTCGCGACTAGGCTTTTCCCTACATCTGAGGACGTTCCTTGTAGCATAATCCCTTTCATACTGGATACGCTCCTTTGCGAACCAATGGTATACCGGCTTCCATTTCGATTGCTTTTTTACTCATAGCAACTAATGACTGATGGAGCTCCCCGATCATTTTCTGATAAACAGCCGTTAGTTCCTCTTCAAAAACTGCTTCACTTACGACTTCATTAGATACGATAAAGCATGTGAGAAGGTTAGCTTTAATCCAGTTGATAAAGGTGTATAATTCTTTTTGTATGGTTTCTTGCACAGATAATTGCGATTTTTTATCTGTTTCATCAAACCGCTGCATGAGTTCGTTAGTAAGCCATGTGGTGAGACAATCCCAGACGACAACGTCACTCGGTTGAAGCTTATGTGTGCAACTCATAAGATCCACTGGCTGTTCGATAGTGATCCATTGTTGATTCATGCGATCTACTTTGTGTCGATTGATCCGATTTTTCATTTCTTCATCTAACGCCACGCCAGATGCAATATAAATGAGCCTACTGTTTTCTGCATCAGCCAAAAGGATAGCTTGTTTTTCTGTCCAGCTTGTTTTTCCGCTACGTACTCCACCTATTACTGTGATGATTCCTCCTGAATCCATGCTGTCACCGCCTGTAGTAAACGATCATTTTGCTCTCTTGTTTTGATACCTGCTCTAGCCAATGTTTAACTTCCTATGTTTGCCCCTATTCATTCTTCTCTCAGAAAACATGATCAATGAGCCAATCCATCTTACAGGATGTGGCCAATTAGGCGGATCCCCAATGAATCGATCAGCAATGAGTGCGATGATCACGGCTAATAGATGAACAAGCATGCTATAAATGCTTCTTCCGCTTTGAATACTGTTGAATGGCTTCTGTGGTGCATAGAACAACACCTTTACCAATCATTTTTCCTAGATCGGTGATGGGACCTGCGTATTGAACACTATTTCCTGACTGAGTGGCGGCAACCATCACACTATCCGTCGCGGTGCCTGTTGCTAGCGTATTCGTAAGCGGGTCTTTAACGTCTGCGTGCTGCAGTGCTTTCACTTTAGCCTCTGTCACTGTCATCATCGCTTGAATAAATGCCTCATCAGATAGCTTCCCGTTCACAAAGAGCCAGATATTGATTGTACCTATTGAAGATGGGTGCTCTCTTTCATGCGCTAGTGCAACATCGACTGCATTTCCAACGCCTGCTGTAACAGCAATCACAATAGAAAGCTCCTGCGTTTTGAATTCCTTTATGACAACATCCTCTACCATCACAGCCGTCATCATCCCGACCGTGTCGGAAGGATTCCATCCCCATTCACCCGCATAGTTACACATGTCCTGATAACTATCATCACACTGATAATCCATTGGGACGTGACGATTAACAAAATGACGGTGCCATCCTAAACCTGGCCCAATTACTGCCGATGACAGCGTTTTTAAAGGTTGTGGCGCGGTCAAATGCACGTGATCAGAGGAAATATGAAAAAGGTCTTTCGTAATGAAGTCATCCCCACTTTGACCGTGTTTTGGAAGCAAAGTAACTTGTGGCTTAGGCAATTCCGGATGCGCTTGCGTGTGAATACGAGCTTGATATACTTGTTCAACCGTTTCTTTTTTCAATACAGCGCCTGGTGAAGCCAACTTTACCGTTTCTCCATGATGAAGCAACAGTAGACGATCACAATACAAGGATGCCACATTTAAATCATGAAAAATCGAAATCACCGTGAGCTCGTGCGAAGTCGTCCATTCCTTTAATAAATCTAACAGCTGTTTTTGGTATGACAAATCTAAATGATTCGTTGGCTCATCAAGCAAGAGAAGCTTAGGTTCTTGTGCTAAAGCTTGTGCCAAGAAAACACGCTGACGCTCTCCACCTGATAAATCCTGAATCGAATGTTTTTCAAATTGAAGAACGCCCGTTTGTTCCATCGCATCGATCACTGCTTTTTCATCTTGCTCCGTCCATGGAGCGAACATTCCCTTTTGATGTGGATATCGACCCATACATACCGTTTCACGAACGGTGTAATCAAATGCATGGCTATGAAGCTGAGGAAGAACAGCAATCTCTTTCGCCAATTGCTTTGAGGAATAATCGCTAAGCTTGAGTCCTTTAAAAGAAATGGTCCCTTCTTGAGGAGGTAATAACCCACTGATCAGCTTCATCAGTGTCGTTTTGCCACTGCCGTTGGGGCCTAATATGCCAAGTATCTCCTGTTGTTGTAAATGGAAGGATATATTTTTCACTACGATCTGTTCTCCATACCCTCCACTTACACCTGTCACATTTAGCATCGCTATCCTCTTCTTTCTTTTCGTTGTGTGATCAAAATATAACCAAATACCGGTGCACCAATCAATGCGGTAATAACGCCAATTGGAAGCTCAGTTGGCGACAAGATCGTTCGTGCGATCAAATCACACACGATCAATAAGCTTGCCCCATTAATCATCGAAAGCGGCAGGACATGACGATGGTCAGCCCCCCAGGCTGTTCTTACCATATGCGGAACGACTAATCCAACAAAGCCAATCGTTCCAGATACTGCTACAGCAGCACCCGTCAATAATGAACCCGACACTAACACAATGTATTTTCGGAGCTGAACATTCACCCCAAGATGGTGTGCACGTTCTTCACCAAATGCCATGGCATTCAATTCTCTTGCGTTCCACATCAACAACATAGACCCAATCACAAAAAACGGAGCGATTAAGTGAATATATTCCCAGCCTCGCATCGAAACACTACCGAGAAGCCAAGTAATAATTTGTCGAAGGTCTTCGCCAGACAACGTAATCATAAGTGATAAAGTGGACCCTAAAAAAGAACTAAAGATAATTCCGGTTAAAATAATCGTTTCCATTTTCATAGCCCGATCAACATACCGAGCAAAGCTTAGAACAATCATTAATGTCAGTATTGCGGCAAGAATACTTACTGTTGGTAAAGTAAATCTTCCTAGACCAGGTAGCGTTAGGCCTAAGAAGATCGTCATTACCGCACCCACTGAAGCACCCGAAGAAACACCTAATGTGTACGGATCGGCTAATGGGTTTTTCAGCAAACCTTGAAAAGATGCACCCGCAACCGCCAAAGATGCACCTACTAAAGCCGCTAATACTACACGAGGAAAACGAATATACAGCACAATCGTCGTGAACATCGGTTCAATTCCCTCATAAGTGCCAAAAAGAGTGCCCCCAAAAATTTGGAGCATCTCTTTTAATGGTACCTGCACCGTTCCTACTGTGATCGCTAGACAAAAAGCGAACACTAATAAAAGCGCTGACAGTACATATCCTACCCATATCTTACTCACTGAAAATGTCCGGATAAATCGCTTCAGCAAGTTCTTGTGCACCTTCTACTAGTCTAGGGCCTGAACGATTAACCGGATCAGAGGAAACTTCTTGAATATCTTCATTTTGAACAGCCGTTAAATCACTAAAGCTGCCATGTGTTAACCATTCTTGCGTCAGATTTTCCTCATAATACCCAGATGTAACAACAACGGTATCAGGGTTAAGACGTACGATTTCTTCTTCAGCGAGCATTGGGAAACCATCTTGTTCCCCTGCAGCATTATCAGCTTGAATCAAATCAAGCATCTCTTGCATAAATGTATCGTTTCCAGCTACATAAACATCCGGCATTTGCGAAACAGCAATTAACACCTTTTTACGATCTGCTTCTTCAACCGTTGCTGCTTTTTCTTCAATTTCAGCAAAGCCATCCTGCATATCCTCGATCACTTGCTCCGCTTCTGTCACTTTACCAGTCACTTTACCAATCGTATCGATCGTGTCATATACCTGATCAAATGATGTCGCATTTTCAATTACCACGACTGTAATCCCTGCATCTTCAATCTGCTTGAGACCGTCTTCTTGCGTTGAATTAGAATCATGAGCCAATACTACATCTGGTTGAAGTGAAATAATTTTCTCAACGTTAAATTCCATACCACCGATTTTTTCTACGTCCTCTGCTTCTTCAGGGTAGTTATCAAAATCGGAAACACCAACAATCTCTTCATCTAAGCCAAGTGCATACACAATCTCTGTATTACTCGGGATCATAGATACGATTGCTTTCGGCTCTTCGTCAATCGTAACCTCTTCACCAGTTGCATCTGTAATCGTTACAGGAAAGGCTGTTTCTACACTTTGCTCTGAATCACTTCCTGTTTCAGTATCCGGATCACCGCATGCTGCTAAAAGTCCTAATGCGACTAGTAAACTAATCATCCATTTCCAATTCTTCATTTCTTCTCCTCCTAAAATAAAGTCTACAAAACGTTCATTCAAACAGACAGATCAGGTTCAATCTGTCCTTTGTCCTAAAACCTATGTAAATGGGGGAAGCATGTTATTATGCCTGATCGAGCGAGGACAACCTTCTTTTTGAACATAAAAAAACACCTCACCAGTCGGAGATGTTGGGTTGCACGAAGAATCGTATGGCTTTTTGCTCATCAAACGAAGCCTGCAACACCGACCTATCCTCGTAGGTTTTTATGATGTGGGAATGTAGGCAGGTTTCCTGGCTTATGGTCAATGTTCATCGCCCCTTCCCATAGCATACTTGCTACAGTGGTCATCAGCAATTCACTCCCATTTTACAGTGGCGGGACCGCGCTGGATTTTCACCAGCTTCCCTTTTAACTCCTTGTCGTTAAACGCAAGAGCACCTACATCCGTCCATATGAAATGTTTTTCCATTATCATTATAGCGAAAATTCGACAATCTCGCACGATAATAATAAAAAACTCTGCTAAAAGATGTAAAATCCTTTTAGCAGAGCGGAAATAATGTAGATTAATTTTCAATTTTGAGCGGACGAAGTGATGCTTCAATTTCTTTTCTGCGCGGCTCCAAGAATGGTGGCAGCGCTAATGATTCACCTAGTTGATCCATCTCTTCATCTGTTGCAAATCCAGGCTGATCAGTTGCTAATTCAAACAAAATGCCATTTGCTTCTCGGAAGTAAATGGAGCGGAAATAGAATCGATCCACTTCACCTGATGTTTGCAAACCGAAGCTACGCAAGTGATCATCCCATTTATCATAATCCTCATACGTTGGAATACGGAATGCCACGTGATGCACACTTCCACGACCCGGACGCTCAGGTGGTAGATCAGGACGCTCTTCAATATGAACCTCTGCACCCGTTCCACCTTCAGCAACGGACATGACTTGAATCGCAGGAAAATCACCCGCATTTGATGGATATTCGCCAATTTTTTTAAATCCAAGCACTTTCTCTAATATTTCTATTGTGCGATCAGCATAACGAACCGTTAATGTTACAGGACCAAGTCCAATAATCGCATGCTCAGCTGGCACGTCTGCTCCTGTCCAAGGAACACCTGGTGCAACGCCATCTTCACCATTATCGGCAACAAGCATTAAACGAGATCCTTCATTATCTTCAAAATAAAGAGTATCGCGATTCGCTCGTTTAGTAATATCCTCATGCTTTACATGTAACGATTGGAATCGTTCTTTCCAATAATGAAGCGAATTCGTAGTTGCTACACGAAACGCCGTATTTGAAATACTAGATACTCCAGGATACGTACGGCCTGCCATCGGAATATCAAAATATGTCATATCCGTCCCAGCACTTCCAACCGCGTCCGCATAAAACAAATGATACGAAGATGTATTATCTTGATTCACCGTTCTTTTCACCAAACGCATCCCCAAAATCCGCGTAAAGAAATCATAATTCTCTTCTGCCTGCCCTGTAATCGCCGAAACGTGATGAATTCCTGTTACTTTCATTAAAAACACTCCCTCTATCATTTTATCTTGAATTCGAGATATTTGATTTTATTATAAATGATTTTGTGAGAGAATGCAAGTAGTGAGAGTGGTCGCACATGCTCACATTTCGGGTGAGAATTCTTACATTTCGGCACAGGATTCACATATGTCCCACGCTCGATACATATTCATTCTCCCCCAAAAGAGCCGCCATGCGATCCTTTCTATTCCACTCTTATACCTTAAGCTAATGCCTGCTCCAAATCTTCCAACAAGTCTTTAATGTCTTCGATACCAACAGAAATTCGCACGAGTCCGTCTGTGATACCTAGTTCCGCACGGCGTTCTTGCGGGATGGAAGCATGTGTCATTCGTGCTGGAACAGAGATTAAGCTTTCTACTGCACCTAGGCTTTCTGCCAGTGTAAAATAGCGTAGTTTTTTTAATACTTGATCTGCTTTTTCTCCACTGCCTACATCAAATGAGATTATGCCGCCAAAGCCGCGTGATTGTTTGTTCGCTATCTGGTGACCTGGGTGTGATTTGATGCCTGGATAGTGAATGGTCGAAACACCCTTATGATTTTCTAAGAACTTGACTATTTCTTTTGCATTTACTTCGTGTTCTTCCATACGAATACCTAGCGTTCTCAAGCCACGGATCAACAACCATGAATCCTGTGGTCCGAGCACTGCGCCTACAGAGTTTTGTACGAAATGAATCTCTTCCGCAAGTGCTGCAGAATTGACAACAACAAGCCCTGCGACAACGTCACTGTGACCGCCGATGTATTTTGTTGCACTGTGAACAACGATGTCTGCTCCGTGATCAAGTGGCGTTTGCCAATATGGCGTTGTAAATGTATTATCAACAATCGTTAATAATCCATGCTCCTTTGCAACATTTGATACAGCTTCAATGTCTGTTACCTTTAAAAGTGGATTCGTTGGTGTTTCAATAAACACTGCTTTTGTATTGTCTTGAATCGCAGCAACCACATTGTCAAGTTTGCTTGTGTCGACAAAGGTTGATGTGATACCCAAACGGTTCATCACCTTTGTCATGACGCGGTACGTTCCACCGTAGACGTCATCTGTTAACACGATATGTGATCCTGCTCCAAACATCATCATGACAGAGCTGATCGCAGCCATTCCTGAGCCAAACGCAAATCCTGCATGTCCATTCTCAATGTCTTTGATTAGTTCTTCTAACGCGTGACGAGTTGGGTTGCTAGTACGAGAGTATTCGTAACCTTGACGCAAACCTCCGACGCCATCTTGCTTATACGAGCTAACTTGATAAATTGGTGTTGAAACAGCTCCTGTTGTTTCGTCTCCGAAAACACCACCATGAATTAGTTTCGTTTTTGGTTGCATATCTATTTTCCACCTTTATATATATTCTGGCTTAAGTAACGCTCACTACTATCCGCAAAAACGGTCACAATGTGGCTGCCCGGTGCACTCACTTCCGCTTCCTTCAGAGCTGCATGAAACGCTGCACCTGAAGAGCTTCCAACGAGTAATCCTTCTTTTGCTGCGAGCTCTTTGACCCAGTAAAATGCATCAACATCATCTACTGTATGAATGCCGTCAAAATAACTCCGGTCCATATAGTCGGGCAAGAACTCCATACCGATGCCTTCCGTTTTATGTGGACCTGATTCGCCGCCATTGATGGTTGACCCCTCAGGTTCTACAATGACCGTTTTTACGTCAGCCTTTTGATCTTTTAAATAGCGGGCTGTGCCCATAAAGGTGCCGCCAGTTCCAGCACCTGCTAAAAACACATCCACCTTACCGTCTAAATCACGCCAAATTTCTGGACCCATCGTTTTGTAATAGGTCATAGGATTCGCTGGATTGCCAAACTGAGCAGGGGAAAATGATCCTTCGATTTCTTTTACAAGCTGTTCAGCTTTTGCAATTGCACCCTTCATGCCTTCTTCAGTCGGTGTATTTACAACGGTTGCACCAAGAACACGCATCAGCGTTTGTTTTTCCACACTGAACTTTTCTGGTACAACAAACATGACGTTAAAGCCGCGACCAACTGCTGCAAGTGCGAGCCCAATGCCTGTGTTGCCGGCTGTTGGCTCAATTATCGTGCCTCCTGCCTGCAATTTACCGCCCGCGATTGCATCTTCTAAAAGCTCCATGCCAAGTCGATCTTTGACACTGCCTCCAGGATTAAAAAATTCCAATTTCGCAAAAATGCGCGACTTATTCGGAATGTCAATATTCGTTATTTCAACGATCGGCGTATTGCCAATCAATTCTTGGACATTTTTTGCGATATTCATTTATGCTTCCTCACCAAATACGTTCTTCCACTCATCACGTTTTGTTAGCATGTCACGAGCGATGTCTTTCGCACCTTCTAGACTGTGATTGGCTGCCCATCCGCATTGTACTTCGTTACAAGCTGGTACCTCGCTAGCTTCAAGCACGTCATTTAACGTTTTTTCTATGACAACTAACACTTCATCGTAATCATTATGGTTAATAACGGATAAATAAAAGCCTGTTTGGCAACCCATTGGACCGATGTCGATCACGTTTGTCATATGGTTTCGAATGTTTTCAGCCATTAAATGCTCAAGGGAGTGAAGACCATCCATTTTCATGTGCGCTTTGTTAGGTTGTGTGAAACGAAGATCGTATTTATGAATTTCATCTCCATTGTGTCCTGATGTCACGCCTACAAGTCGTACATACGGTGCTACTACTTTTGTGTGATCTAAGTTAAAGCTTTCTACATTCATTTTTTTCGTCATGTTTGGTATCTCCCCTTTATGCAAATTTAATCTAATTACTTTTATCTCCATGCTTCATTTATATGCTGTACAGATACTATGTGTAAGTAAGTTGTTACCTGGCCAATTTTCTTTTAAGCTTGTTTTTTCCCGTGAATTAACCAGACGTAATCGTTCAATTGTGAAAATGAGATCAAAAAACCTGCATCCTCAAACAATTTTTGCATGATCTGCTTTGTCGTATAGAATTCACGTTTTAAATCTTCAAGAAGGTTGTTGAAGCCCTGTTTTTTGACTTTTTCCCATTGTTTTTGACGCGCTTCATCATTTTCAAACATCGTATCCGCAAATACCACTTGCCCATTCGGGGATAAAATCTTTGCGTATTGATTAACCGCTTGCGCTTTTTCCTCATCCGTTAAATGGTGAAAAGCGTATGTGCTGACCAATGTGTCAATCGGCTTTTCAGGCAAAGGAAAATGATTAAAGTCTCCATCCACCACCGAAAGATCAGGAAAACGTGTTTGTGTTCGTGCTCTCATCGCTGCATTTGGTTCAACACCCACAACATCTAATTTTTTTTGTAAAAGCTTCTCTGTTAAATTTCCCGTGCCAACCCCAAACTCAACTGTTAATCCTTGAGAACGATCAGCTACTTGTTGCAATATATCATCGTAGCCTGCAAAAACTTCACGATATTCTTCGTCTTTGCCGCTTACGGAATCATCATACGAATCTATCCATTCATCAAATATCCCTACAAATTCGCGCCCCACTTTAAGCACACTCCATTCAATCTAAAGTATTCTTACCAGTATACTCGGAATAATGTAGGTCGGTGATTATTTTAACAAAAAATGAGCATATCTGTCACGTTTTTTGTTTTTTGACAGACACACTCTTTTATAAATAACGTTCTAGATCATCATAGTTCTCTTCTTCAAAAACACAACCCTCTCCCAACTCCAAAATCTCAGCACCTGTAAGAGCCAATAAAATGGGTGAATGGGTTGCAATTATAAATCGAGAGATAAATCTTTGAAAGAAACTGATAGTAAATAATTCATGGTGGCAAGTTCCTGCTAGTTACATTTCAAACTTTGATGGATGACATGCCTTTACAGTTAAAAAGCTTCTCCACTCTTTTTTTGCTTGCTCCCATTCGAGCGGATACTGCCCCCACTCCCAACTCGGCTCCCAGTACCCATCTTTGGTTAATTGCTCAGCCAACCAATATGCATTCTCTTCTACAATTTCTTCTAATTCATTGTATAGAGGAGAGCTCGTTTGATTAATGATTGCAACTGGTTGAAGTCCATAACCTAACCACTGTTCGGGTGTAAGAGTGAAAATATTGTCTAGATTTTGCTTCATTTTCTCAATTATTCGTTGTTTAATTTCATTGTCGTCCGTCAGTTCTGCTAAACGATAGTAGCACTGGACCTCGTGCGTTTCCCAATCAGTCATTTCATCCCAGCGCTTCATCACCATCAATTGAGATTTCTCAATCAAATCCTGTGGCACATAATCACGGTAAAAATGAAAATAACCAACAATTTCAGCTGCAGGGTTTCCAGGTGTTTTTTCGAATCCTGTCTCCCCTGTTTCTTCATTCACATTCCACCAAGGTGCACGAGGCACATTATTGATCGTTACAGGTACAATCGGCCATTTTTTATGAACAGAATCAAATTGTAGACTCAAGTAATCAAGCGCTTTTTTCACCATTGGATGGTCTCCTCTAACAGGAAGTTGCACTAAATATTGAAGCGCTACAGTTGTATTTAACACGGATGAGTCCAGCAATCGACTATCGGGTTCTAATGCGCGCCCAAAGCCACCATCTTGATTTTGGAACGCTTGAAGCGCTTGAATCACCTCTTCATACGAACCTTCCCCTTGGCGATAAAGGTGGAATGCGCGATCCACCTCTCTTGCATCACGCTGAAGAAATAAATGAATGGCTGTAATTTGTTTTGTTGATAAATGCTTCGTTAATACGTTCATCGTCTCGCCTCCTACCTAGTTTAATTCGAGAACAATCATTAAAATCCTTTTTCTAAATAGGTCGATCTATATGTAATTTCATAAGACATAAATTGGGTGTGTAATGAGAAAAAACCATCAAAGAATCACAAAGATTCTTGATGGTTCTAATTGGTTAATCGCACCTCGAGTCATAAGTCACTTCCCTGTGGTGGTAAAGTACGCCCTCCTCGGGAACTGCCTTATGCTTGTCGGAGCTAAACGAGCCGCTTATGCTTTTGTTTCGTCTAGCTCCAGCGGCTAGCTCCTCGAGTCATAAGTCACTTCCCTGTGGTGGTAAAGTACGCCCTCCTCGGGAATTGCCTTATGCTTGTCGGAGCTAAACGAGCCGCTTCCGCTTTTGTGATTACATTTTATTGGGAGCTTCAACACTAATTAGTTTTAAAGCATTCTTTATCGTTTGACGGACTGCTTCGATCAGTTTCAAGCGAGCTTTTGTGCGTTCTGGAGATTCTGCATCCAATACTTTGTTGGCATTGTAAAAGCTATGGAAAGCAGATGCGAGTTCATTGATGTAGGTTGCGATTCGGTGCGGTGTGCGCATTTCTGCTGCATCGCTTATGGTTTGCGGGAAATCACCTAGTTTTTTCAGCAAGTCTACTTCTTTTTCAGATCCGATCAATGAAAGATCTGCATCGCTTTTAAGATCAATGCCTTGTTCTTCAGCTTGGCGAAGGATGCTGCAAATGCGAGCGTGTGCATATTGAGCATAATAAACTGGATTTTCATTTGATTGAGAAACCGCTAAATCTAAATCAAAATCCATATGAGAATCTCCACTACGCATTGCGAAGAAATAACGAACTGCATCTAAGCCAACTTCGTCAACGAGTTCTCGCATTGTGACAGCTTTACCTGTGCGTTTACTCATCTTCATTTTTTCTCCATCTTTATACAGCTGAACCATTTGAATCACCGCAACTTCAAGGTCTTCACGCTTGTAACCAAGTGCTTCAACAGCCGCTTTCATTCGTGGAATATAGCCGTGATGATCCGCTCCCCAAATGTTAATGACTTTATCAAATCCACGTTCAAATTTATCACGGTGGTACGCTAAGTCAGGTGTTAAGTACGTATATGAGCCATCGTTTTTAATTAGTACGCGGTTTTTATCATCACCAAGTTCGGTTGAACGGAACCATGTCGCCGCATCTTCTTCATATACGTGGCCACGTTCTTTTAACACATCAAGCGCTGCATCAATTTTCCCGCTTTTATAAAGAGACGTTTCTGAGAACCATACATTAAATGGCACTCGGAACGCTTCAAGATCATCTTGTAACTTTTTAAGTTCGTATTTCAACCCGTACTCACGGAAAAATTCATAACGCTCTTCTTCTGTTGTGTTAACATACTTATCGCCATATTCTTCAGCTAAGTTGTTAGCGATACCGATGATGTCTGCACCATGATATCCGTCTTCAGGCATGGTTTTTTGAAGGTTGAGAGCTTGGAAGTATCTTGCTTCCACCGACAATGCGAGGTTATGAATTTGGTTACCCGCGTCGTTAATATAATACTCCCTTGACACCTCATAGCCTGCTTTTGAAAGTACATTACAAAGCGCATCGCCAACCGCAGCACCGCGCGCATGACCGAGATGAAGGTCGCCTGTAGGATTAGCTGAAACAAATTCGACTTGAACTTTTTGCCCCGCTCCAACCTGTGACTCGCCATACTGGTCACCTGCTTGAAGGATCGTTTTGATCAAATCATTTAGGTAAGCATTATCCATGTAAAAATTAATGAATCCAGGTCCCGCAATATCAATTTTTTTGATCGAAGCTTTTGACGAATCAAAGTATTCAACAATACCCTCAGCAATGACGCGTGGAGCTTTTTTTGCAATACGAGCAAGCTGCATCGCCATATTGGTTGAGAAATCACCGTTTGCTTTATCTTTTGGTGTTTCTAAAACGACTTCAGGAAGCTGCTCTTCTGTTGCCAGCCCTGCTTTGATAACTGCCGCTTTAATTTCTTGCTTTAAATTTTCCTGCACATAGGAAACAATCGTCATAATTAAGTAACCTCCTTATATTCAATGGTCATCGCATAGGTGCCAACTGATTCCCCATCCATTTCAAGTCCATAGGAAACATGAAAGCATCCAGGCTCTTTTGCAGGGGTGCGATGTATGTATTTTGTTGTATTAGTTATGAGAGAAATTGTGCCGTATTCACTGTCGTAGGAGCACATCATAGACTCTCCTAAACGAAAAGCAAGTCGCATTTTAAGTGCTCCACTGCGTAAAATCACAGCTTGGTCTTCTTCCATTTTTACAACCGTGCGAATCGTTCCTTCTTCTTGTGCTTCTTCATACTTTAAATAATCTATATTATTTTTTGTAATCCATTCACCTGATGAGGTTAGTGTCAACTCTTCTTTTGAACCGTCTGGTTGTGTGATCACGCTTGTTAATGTGATGCTCACCGGAGTTGAGTTTTCCACATTATTCACTCCTTTAGCCATTTGTAATCTATTATAAATGGGAGATCCATACTTATCGTAATTTGTAACCTTACTATTATAGAAATGTTTGTGGCAAAATGCAATGGCTGCTGTGGTTGTGTCGATCGTTCTGTACTTCGATTGTGACCTTCTGCTTTTCATCAACAATATACAGCCTTTCGACATATTTTTCTCTCCGCCCCCACGACTACGACTCAACAAGACGCAAAAACTGCCGGACTCTTTATCCGGCAGCTAACTTAAACCTTATTTTACCCATCCAAGAATCATTTCACGCATCAGTTTGCTTGCTGTGTTTGCTGTTTGCTCGGAGTGGTCATAGATTGGTGCAACTTCAACAAGATCTGCTCCAACTACATTTACATCTGAACCCGCAATTGCGTGAATCGAAGCAAGAAGTTCGCGTGATGTGATCCCACCTGCGTCAACTGTGCCTGTTCCCGGTGCATGAGCCGGGTCTAGTACATCAATATCAATCGTAACATAGACTGGGCGCCCTGCTAACTTAGGCAAGATTTCCTTTAATGGCTCTAGCACTTCAAATTTTGAAATATGCATGCCCTTTTCTTTTGCCCAGTCAAACTCTTCTTTCATTCCTGAACGAATCCCAAAGGAATACACATTTTTCGGTCCAATGTGTTCCGCAATTTTACGGATTGGTGTTGAGTGAGAAAGCGGCTCTCCTTCATAATCCACTCGAAGATCGGTATGCGCATCCATGTGAATGATAGCTAAATCTGGGTATTTTTTCGCAACAGCTTTCATCACTGGCCATGACACGAGATGCTCTCCACCCATACCAAGTGGAAATTTATCATCCGCCATCAAGCCATCTATATAGTGCTCGATCAACTCAATGCTTTTATATGGATTTCCAAATGGCAATGGAATATCACCTGCATCAAAATACTTAACGTCTTCCAATTCGCGATCTAAATAAGGGCTATACTCTTCAAGCCCAATCGACACCTCGCGAATACGAGACGGCCCAAAACGTGAACCTGGTCGATAGCTAACCGTCCAATCCATCGGCATACCGTAGATCACTGTACTACTTTTCTCGTAAGATGGGTGACTTTTAATAAATACATTTCCTGAATAAGCTTCGTCAAAACGCACTGATAAAGCCTCCTATTCCGTTAAATCTTTAACGAATTTTGGTAGTACGAATGAAGCGTAGTGCAGCTCTTCCGTATAGTATTTCGTATCGATTTCATGGAAACGCTCTTCAGCTATTTTAAGCGGATCATGCTTTTTTGAACCTAACGTAAACGCCCAAAGTCCGCTTGGATACGTTGGGATATTTGCTGTATAAAGGCGCGTAATAGGGAAAATTTCTTTCACGTCACTCATTACTTGTTTGATCAAATCTCCTTTAAACCAAGGATTGTCCGATTGAGCAACAAAGATTCCATCCTCTTTCAAAGCTTTTGATATGCCTGAATAGAAACCTTTTGTAAATAAGTTAACTGCTGGTCCAACAGGCTCCGTTGAATCAACCATGATTACATCGTAAATATTCTCACTTTCTGCAATGTGCATAAAACCGTCTCCCACAACGACTTCTACACGTGCATCTTCTAGATCACCAGCGATTTCAGGTAAATATTTTTTTGAGTACTCGATTACTTTACCGTCAATTTCAACAAGTGTTGCCTTTTTCACAGATGGGTGCTTTAGCACTTCTCGTATCACACCACCATCTCCGCCTCCAACGACAAGAACGTTTTCAGGATTCGGGTGAGTGAATAACGGTACATGTGCCACCATTTCATGATAGACAAACTCATCACGCTGAGACGTCATAACCATGCCATCCAACAAGAGCATGTTACCCCATTCAGGTGTTTCAACCATTTCAAGGTGTTGAAAATCTGTTTTTTCTGTGTGAAGCGTTTTGTTAATTTTCATTGTAATACCGAAATTTTCTGTTTGCTTTTCAGTGAACCATAATCCTGCCACGTTCATTCTCCTTTGTAAAAATCTATTTTAAATGGTCATTTTCTATTTTCCGATGTTGTTAGAAACAAGTTAATACCACTTAAGCATTGTTTTCCACATCATTCAAATTAATAACACACACGAGAAAATTATAGAGATAAATACAGGAAATTCAAGAGATATTTCGTGAAAAATTTACCCTTCCTTGTTTTACCTTACCCAAGCAGCATAGAGCTATCCAAAAGCTTTCAAGCGTTTCGTTTAAAATCTTCCCTATCCGCTCATACTAATCAATAAAAGACATCTGGAAGTGGGGAAATTATGGGTAGATTGGAAAGGAGAAAAAAACGCAAATGGGTTCGAGTACTTCGCTATAGTTTACTATCGACCGTTGTGTTCGTTGGACTTTGGAGTGTACTTGCTGTTGGTCTCTATTTTTATGCCAAAACAACGGGCCCCCCGTCTGTTGCAGTGAGCCAATCAACACTCATTTATTCCATTGATGATGAGCCCATTGGTGAACGACATACGGGTGAAAAACGATATTGGAAGTCGCTAGATAACATTGCACCAGATTTAATAAATGCAACACTCGCGATTGAAGATCGCAAGTTTTATGATCATAGTGGCTTTGATTTTAAACGTATTGCAGGAGCTGTGATAGCGGATGTAAAAGCCCTGTCTAAAGTTCAAGGGGCAAGTACGATTTCGCAACAATACGCTCGTAATCTTTATCTCACCCATGACAAAACGTGGAATCGCAAGCTGAACGAAGCACTTTATACGGTACGACTCGAATGGAACTATGACAAAGAAACGATTTTAGAAGGCTACTTAAATACGATTTATTACGGGCACAGCTCCTATGGTATTGAAGCTGCGAGCCAATATTATTTCGGAGTCCCCGCTAGTGACCTGACGCTTGCGCAATCGGCTTTACTCGCGGGTATTCCAAAATCTCCTTCTGGCTATTCGCCTGTTAACTATTTTGATAATGCAAAGGAACGACAGGAACTAATTTTATCTGCCATGGTAACAAACGGCGATATATCACAAGAAACAGCTGATGAGGCAAAAGCTGAGAATCTCGAAATTACAGCACAGCATCCATATACTGCTACAGAGGTCGCACCTTTTTTCCAAGACGCGGTGTGGGCCGAGCTTGAAGAGAAGATAGGACTCGATCATTTAAAATACGGCGGCTTAAAAATTTACACAACGCTGGATCTTGAAAAACAACAAATTGCAGAAAAAGTGATGGAGGAGGTTGTACCAGAGGATTCTGAGATTGAAGTAGGATTTACTGCCCTAGATCCAGAGACAGGTTATGTAGAGGCTCTGATTGGTGGACGAGATTACGACGCAAGCCCTTTTAACCGAACGACACAAGCCGTTCGTCAACCTGGTTCAACGCTTAAACCATTGCTTTATACAGCTGCGCTTGAACATGGTTTTACTCCAGCCACAACGATGCGTAGTGAGCCAACAACGTTTACGTACGATAATGGCAACAGCGAATACTCACCACAAAACTTTAACCGTAAATTTGCAAATGACACGATTACACTTGCTCAGGCAATCGCAATTTCAGACAATATTTATGCCGTAAAAACTCATCAATTCTTAGGGGAAAATACGTTGAGTGAGATTGGTCATCGCTTTGGATTGAGTACAGAGATTGACAACCAACCAGCTGCAGCACTTGGAACATCTGAAGTTGTCCCGCTCGAATTGATCAACTCGTACAATCTGTTTGCCAATGGCGGGAAACGCACTGAACCTGTTTTTGTGAGACGTGTCGAAACAGCAGACGGGACGGTCATTTATGAGCATAAAGATGAATCCCAAGAAGTTGTCGATTCAAATGTGGCGTTTGTCATGACGCATATGCTCACAGGAACATTCGATCCTGCTCTAAACGATTATTCAACTGTTACGGGAATTACTTTGTTAGATGAAAAGTCCCGCGAATATGGTGCAAAGTCAGGAACAACCGACACTGATCAATGGATGATTGGCTTCTCTCCTTCTTTAACTGCTGGTATATGGACAGGCTATGATGACAGTCGGGAATTAACATTAAGCGAAGATAAAGCAATCGCTAAATCCGTGTGGATTCGTTTTATGGAGCGTGCGTTAGAAGGAACGGAAGAAGAGTGGTTTGTGCCACCAGATGGTGTTGTCGCGGTCGATATGGACCCTAACTCTGGATTACTTTCTTCCGATCAATGCGAAGGTATGCGCACAGCTTATTTCCTAAATGATACAGAACCCATAGATGCATGCTCAAATGAAGACGAAATTGACCCACCAGGCGAACCAGTTATGACACCAATCGAAGAACCTGAGGCACCTGAGGAAATTGAAGAAGCGGATGGGGATTGGTTAGAAAATTAGTTTTAAACGAAAAGTGGAAGCGGCTCGTTCTGCCCCGACATGCACAAGGCGATTACCGAGGAGGGCGTTCTTTACCACCACAGGGAAGCGACTTGTGACTCGAGGGGCTAGCCGCTGGAGCTAGACATTACGAAAAGTGGAAGCGGCTCGTTCTGCCCCGACATGCACAAGGCGATTACCGAGGAGGGCGTTCTTTACCACCACAGGGAAGCGACTTGTGACTCGAGGGGCTAGCCGCTGGAGCTAGACATCACGAAAAGCGCGGAAGCGGCTTGCTCAGCCCCGACATGCACAAGGCGATTACCAGGGAGGACGTTCTTCAAAATAGTAGAAAAACCTCGAGGTGTGCGGCCTCGAGGTTTTTCCTGTCCTAGTTACACTTTATGCTTGTGTATTTGTAGTTTACTCGGTTTCTCCTATAGGGGCAATAAATTTTTACCATTTTTGCAGAAACCGTCACATTTTGTCCAAATTTGTTGTTCCCTATTTATTGATATGTAGGGCTTCGCGTAATTCCTGTTCCGAGTGCGTCCACATTGCTGCATTATGACGTTTCAAAAAGTCTGCTAATACACCTTTTGATCGCTCATCCATTTTCTCAACGATAATTTTTCGTTTCATTGATTTATCCATTAAATTAACGTGTTCAGGTAACATCTTATAACCGCGGCGTTTTTCACGGTTTATAACCATTTCACACGCTGTCACGCCCGCATAATATGGACCTTCTGGTTTACGGTCGACCGTCACCCATACAAGCCAGAACTGCTTGCCTCCCTCAGAGTCTTCACGATTTTGTGTGAACTTAACTCCTTTTTCAGCCTTACTTCTCGCATGCATTGCACCGACATCGATTTCCGCTTCTCCCTCTTCAACATCAACAATAACAGGGGAAACATTATCTAAACTAAGTGCACCAATACCGTAGCCACCGTGCCCATCAGTAGGATCATTTTTTATAATATTAAAGCCAATAGTTTTCTTTTTCTTCTCACTCATTCAAATCCACTCCTCTATTTCTAAAGTCCAAAAATCGCACCTACAACTTTGCCAAGGAATTGTCCAATCGCTGGAATTGTCACATTAAACAACGGGGTGATTGTGTATTTACTGAGCGGGGTGATCGCAATAACTAAAAATACGAGTCCACCATATTGTTCATACTGTGTCAGTTTTGGTCGCACATGATTCGGCACCAAATCCGCAATAATTCTGTATCCATCAAGCGGAGGTAACGGAATTAAATTAAACACGAACAGTAAAATATTTAAACTAACCATCGTAATTAACAAATCGCTTACGAATAAAGGTACTTGAACACTTGCTATATCAAGTGCAATATACGTCGCTTGTGCAAAAAACGCAAGCATAAGATTTGTCAGTGGTCCCGCAATCGAAACGAGTACACCAGCGAGACGAGGTTGTTTAAAATAAAATCGATTAACGGGGACCGGCTTCGCCCATCCAAATCCAATGATAAAAATCAATATAGTCCCAATTGGGTCTAAGTGCTTTAACGGATTTAATGTTAATCGTCCTTCGTTTTTCGCGGTAGGATCACCAAACTTATAAGCAATATACGCATGTGCAAGCTCATGCAATGTAAATGCCATCAAAAGTGTAATGATGATATACACGAGCTGTTCTGGATTATTAAATAATGAAAACACGCTTCAACTTCCTTTCAATCGACCCATTTTTACTTATTTTACTTGTGTTTATACCATGGTCATTTACACTAAAAGAAGCAGCAACTGATTGATTCGATTGTATCACATTTGGGATCCACCATACGTTGCTGAAGTTTATTGAAGAGGAGATTATGCACATGCCTTATGTAACCGTTAAAATGATCGAAGGGCGCTCTGAAGATCAGAAAAAAGCGTTAGTGGAAAAAGTAACGAATGCAGTCGTTGAAACAACAGGTGCACCCACAGAAAAAGTAGTGGTATTCATCGAAGAGATGAGTAAAAACCATTACGGTGTTGCTGGAAAACGTTTAAGTGACATAGAATAGTAGATATTTTAGCCAGAACTGCTCGTTTGCGTGGTTCTGGTGTTTTATTAGGTACAATACACCTTTGACACCAAATCATAAGTCGACTTCAATAAAATTGTCATAACCGAGGATTTGTCCTCAATCAAAAAAGAAGCCACCGCCAAAAGGCGGCGACTTCAATCATTTTATTACTTAACCGATTTTTTTAACAATCCAACCATAATCGCAGTTACAACAGTTCCGACTGCAATCGCTAGTGTATAAAGCAGGATGCTGATTAACCCATCTTCAAGTGTAGCAAAGACGAAAATTCCTCCGTGTGGTGCACGCAATGCGAGGTCAAACCATAGTGTTAGTCCACCAGCGATTGCTGAACCTACGACAGCAGATGGAATAACACGCAATGGATCAGCCGCGGCAAACGGGATCGCACCTTCTGTAATAAAAAATGCCCCTAAGAAATATGCCGATACCCCCGTCTTGCGTTCTTGATCATTGAATTTACGTTTGAACAAAGTTGTTGCAAGTGCCAGTCCTAGTGGTGGTACCATTCCTCCTGCCATAACAGCTGCTTGAGGACCAAATTGACCGTCAGCAGCAACGGCTATTGCAAAAGCATATGCAGCTTTGTTGATCGGTCCCCCCATATCAATTGCCATCATACCTCCAAGGAGAATGCCGAGTAAGGCTAGGTTACCAGTTCCAAGTCCACTTAACCAATTAAGAATGCCTTCATTGATCGCACTAAGTGGCAGAACCGCCCAATACATAATAAGTCCTGTTGCTAAAATACCGAATAACGGGTAAATCAATACTGGTTTTAATCCATTGAAGATTGCCGGAAGGTTTTTAAATATAGATTTCAATCCAAGTACGATGTAACCAGCTAAGAAACCAGCGATAATCCCTCCAAGAAATCCACCGCCACCTGTTGCAGCCATTAATCCCCCGACGATACCTGGTGCAAAACCTGGACGATCTGCAATACTCATCGCGATAAATGCAGCAAGAACAGGAACGATTAAGAAGAATGCATTATCGCCACCGATGTAGCTTAAAATATCACCGAAAGGAGAACGTTCTCCCGTAAGTTGATTTTCAAACGCAAAAGATGCTGCGATTAAAATTCCACCCCCTACGATTAATGGGAGCATGTTTGAAACCCCGTTCATTAAGTGTTTGTAAACACCTGAGCGCCCTGTTCCTCCACTGGATGCTCCATCTTCTTTTGAAGCAGCCCCTGAACTTTGGTAAATAGGTGCATCTTGTTTAATCGCACGATTGATCAATTCTTCTGATTTTCGAATCCCATCTGTAACAGGAACTTCAATCACATGCTTACCTCTAAAGCGTTCCATTTCTACTTTCGTATCTGCAGCGACAATAATAGCAACTGCGTTTTCGATTTCAGCTGGTGTTAACACATTTTTCGCACCGTCTGAACCGTTTGTTTCAACTTTAATATCTACGTTCATTTCTTTTGATTTATTTTTTAGCGCGTCAGCAGCCATGTATGTGTGTGCGATTCCTGTTGGACAGGCCGTTACAGCTAACACTTTTCCGCTTGACACTTGTTGTGTCGCTTCCTTTTGTGACTGTGCTTCAACTGCTTCTTCTCTCTCTTTTTCTTCTTCATGATGTGCAATGATAGCAATGACATCCTCTGTCGTTTTTGCTTCAAGCAGCCCTTGTTTCACTTCTTCTTTTAATAGCAACACAGATAAACGGCTTAGCGCTTTTAGGTGAGTATCGTTCGCACCAGCAGTGGCAGCGATCATAAAAATTAGATGCGCTGGTTGACCATCAAGTGACTCATAATCAAGTCCAGCTGTTGAACGACCAAATGCGATGGCGGGATTTTTTACTGCTTCTGTTTTTGCGTGAGGAATGGCAATCCCTTCACCGATTCCAGTTGTCGTTTGATCTTCTCTTGCCTGGATTGCTTGCTGATAAGCAACACGATCATTTAACTTTCCCGCACGATCTAAAACAGAAACCATCTCTGCAATTGTACCTGCTTTATCCGTTGACTGTAGTTCCAGCTGAATTAACTCTTTTGTCAGCAAATCTGTTATTTTCAATGAAAACCCTCCTTTAAATTAGTGATTGGATTGTTACTTGTGGTACTAAACGTTCAATATCATCGGCAGTTGCTAATCCTTCTGAAAAAGCCGTTGCAGAACCTGTTGCGACGCTAAAACGAAATGACTCTTCTATCGAGAGGCCTTTCTCACGCCCCGCTAAAAATCCAGCAACCGAGGAATCACCCGAACCCACACTATTTTTCACTATACCTTTTGGGACTTGAGCTTGATAAATGGCGTCTTTTGTCAGTAGTACAGCACCTTTTTCAGCCATGGAGATCATAATATTTTCAATGTCATAAGCTAATAGTTTTTTACCATACAAAATGGCCTCTTCAACCGTTTTCACTTCAACACCGAAATATTCACCTAACTCGTGTTGGTTTGGTTTAATAAAGTGAAGCGATGACGTTAATGCAGGCTCAAGCAAGGCTTTTTCTGCGTCAATAACAACTTTCATCCCACTAGATGATGCCTTTTCGGTGAGGTCACCATATAGCGATGATGACAGTGAAGACGGGATGCTACCAGCTAACACGAGCGTGTCTCCCTCCCCATATTCATTAACTAGCTGTAATAGAGCGTTAAGATTCTCCGTTGAAATTGAAGGGCCCGCTGCATTAACCTCTGTTTCATCACGCGTCTTTAGTTTAATGTTGATCCGTGTTGGCTCATCAATTTGAACGAAATTCGTTTGAATACCTCTCGCAGTCAAAGAATCTTTGATAAACTCTCCGCTAAACCCACCGACAAAGCCTGTTGCAACACTTGGGATATGAAGTTCATGAAGGACTTGGGTCACATTTATCCCTTTTCCACCTGCAAAATAAGTTGCATCACCTGTTCTGTTCAATGAACCGATGTTAAGTTCACTTAATCTAACGACATAATCCACTGACGGATTAAGTGTGACGGTTACGATCATACTCCCACCACCTTTATGGTTGTTTGTTTTTTATATTGAGATTTAACGACTTCTTCTAATTCGTTTGTAATAAGTACGGCGTCTTCAGTATTCCCAAATTTAGAAAAAGCAATTTCGCCCACTTTGCTATCATCAGCTAGTACATATGTTTCGCGTGATAAGGAGATGGCTAGTTCCTTAACCTGTGCCTCTTCTGGATCTGGTGTTGTATAGCCAGATTCAAAGTGAACCCCATTTGTACCCATAAACGCTTTATCAAATCGGTATGCTTTCATTGAATCAAGTGCACCACGTCCGATCATAGCGTTTGTTCGTGGCTTGATATAACCACCAATTAGGTATGTTTTGATCCCTCTTTGAAGGAGTTGTTCAATGTGCATTAAACCATTCGTCACGACGACGATTTCCTTATCTGGTAAAAAACCGATCATTTGTTGCGTAGTAGTTCCGGCATCGATAAAAATACAATCGCCTTCTTCCACTTGCGATGATGCAAATTGAGCGATTTTCTTTTTTTCTTGAGAGCTTTTGAATGATTTCTCTGGAACACTTGGTTCTTGAAGCTTTCCTTTTAAAAGCTTGGCACCTCCGTGAACTCGTTTTATATATTTTTTATTTTCAAGCTCCGTTAAATCCCTGCGAATTGTAGATTCCGAGACACCTATTACGTCAACGAGCTCTTGAATTTTTACTACATCTTGTTGTTTTACACGCTCTAAAATGAGTGCAAACCTCTCGTCTGTCAGCATCTGACACGCCTCCATTTCAAAATCTTACATTTAGTATAAAGAGAACGCTTTCTAAAATCAATCAAAATCAATCATTTTCATCCAAAATTAGTCACAGAAGGCATGTTGAGAGATTCTCCGTTTCAAAAAGGTAACTTTTAAACTTCTACATTTCAGCCCGTTCCCGCAGAAAAAAAACGATCACCGCCGCATAGGCGATGATCGTTTTCATGATGAAATCATAGAGAGGTGCTCAATATAGTTCAACGCTTGATCAATTTCATCGTTTGAGTAATTTTGTTTTCCTTTAACCTTATGAACTTTCTCCACAAGATCCTTTTCTTTTAATCCGTCAAAATAAAGCATCGTTGCGACAAGTTCTAAAAATCGAGAGGACTGTGTGTTTAGATCGACCAAGCAATTTTCTAACGACGGCATTGGATCTGCTTTTTGCGAAGCTAAAAACGCCTTCCCTTCATCTGTAACGCCGTATCGATATTGAATATAACCACTTTTCTTTTCTTTTTGTTCAGTCAAAAACCCCATATTGCAGAGTTCTTCAACGCGTAGAGTCAACTCTTCTGAATACGGTCCAAAAAAGTGAAACTGATATTTTTCATGAAAAGGAAATGATAATTTTTTTGCAATATAAATCATCTTTTGCAGTTTTTTCCGTCCCACAATATCCCCTGAAGCGAAAAATGCCTGCATCAGCTTGGCATGATCTTTCATCAATGGCTTTCATCTCCTTTAACTACCTGCAAATAACTAGTTAATACCAAGGATATTACGTATTTCCGCTTTAATTTCTTTATGGGTAGAATCATTCATTACACAATCTTTTGGATAATAGAGTTTATGATCCGTTCTTCGTTTCCCCGAAATAGCGTCCACAATATCCGACTGCCTTGAAAGCTCACGTAACTCGCCGCTTGGCATCATTAAATGGATCGGAACGCGTTCCTCTTCTTCGCCTGGTCGATAAAAATCATACGGTAAATCTGAAGATGAATCGACGACCAAGTAATATTCTGGGTTCAAGCCAGCCTGCTGGAACAGTTTTTCAAGCTTGTTTAATTTCTTATATTCTTTAGATGGATCAAATTCCACATATTTAAATAGATTACGATTCATAAATCGTTGGCAAAGATCACTTAGAATTGGATCTTTTTCCTCTTCCCACATTTGGAAATAATACAAAACGATCGATTCGTCCAGTTTTAGATAATCCTGTAATGTGACATCACCTTTAAACATCGATACAAAATGGTACGGCTCCATTGCAAATTCATAGTTTTCTTCACTAAGTTCTTTTGCACGATGAAGAACCTTAGTTAATATCACTTCTGAGCTTCTGGTCACTGGGTGAAAATATACTTGCCAATACATTTGATAACGACTCATGATGTAATCTTCAACCGCATGCATCCCGCTTGATTTGATGACAACTTGATCTTCTCGTGGTCGCAGTACACGTAAAATACGTTCCATATCAAAATGACCATAGCTAACACCTGTAAAATATGCATCGCGCTGTAAATAGTCCATTCGATCCGCGTCAATTTGACTTGAAATCAAACTAATAACTTGCTTGTTTTCGTACGTTTTAGCAATCACGTCAGACACATGTTGTGGAAATGACTCATCTACACGACTAAGCACTCTATTCACGCCCGTATCACCTAAAATGATCGCTTGTGTAAATGCTTCGTGATCAAAATCAAACACCTTTTCAAATGAATGTGAAAATGGTCCATGCCCAAGATCATGTAATAACGCTGCACAAAGCGAAACGAGTCGTTCACTTTGGTCCCATTCTGAACGAGGCGCAAATACATCATCGACAATTCGACGTATAATTTCATAGACACCAAGCGAATGATTGAAACGGCTGTGCTCTGCACCGTGGAAGGTTAAATACGTCGTTCCAAGCTGTCGAATACGGCGTAAACGTTGGAATTCTTTTGTACCGATTAAATCCCAAATCACACGGTCGCGCACATGAATATAACGATGAACAGGATCTTTAAAAACCTTTTCCTCTTGAAGCTTTTCCGTGGAATACGTCATCGTTTCCCCTCTTCTCATACTTCATAATTTTATTATAACGGCTATTTTTTTCGTTACACTACTTGACAATTTACAACCATTCTAAAACATTGCTATCTCAATTTTTGAGACTTTAAAAAAGTTATTATAGCGTTTTATGCAAGTATAAGCCGCCCCGACAAGGTGGGACTCTCTGCATCAAGTCAGTAAAACTGATAACTCGATAGAAAACCGCTTTAGCTGGATAAATAGTTTCGCCACGTTTATTTATCCACACATAATATAATTCCTTAAACAATTAAAAAATCCAACCTCCCCGTCTGCGAACTTCTTTGCGTAAGACCTTCTTGGTCAGGCAGTGAATGAACGCTCGTTGGTGGCTGGACTTTTGTTGCACGCTGTTGATTTGTCGTTTATGTGTTATTTTTTTAATTTCTTACGTACCTTACCCATTAGTTCTTCTTCTGTCAATGCCGCGACAGGGCGATTATTGACAAAGGTAAATGTCTTTTTGCGGCCTGGACCACAATAAGATTGGCACCTTATATCAACTGAAGCATCGGGATCTATGTCCTTCAACTTTGGAATCAATGTCTTAATATTAACGGCTTGACAATCATCGCAAACTCGAAATTCGTTTGCCATTTGTCGACAACCCTTTCCTCGTGAGTCTCGTTTATTCACTATCAGTCATTGTACCGATTTGATGCTCTCATTTCAAGGCAAATCCCAAAAATGAAACATTATTTAACTTTTCTAAAAGCGATGAATGTATGAACTCTTGAAAACATGGTGACACTTACGATATGGATACTAGTCCAAAAGAAAGATTACTGGAACAGGAGTGAATAAGATGAAACAAAGACAAGACGCTTGGATGGAAGAAGACGACTTGATTTTGGCCGATACAGTACTACGCCACGTGCGAGAAGGAAGTACTCAGTTAAATGCATTTGAAGAAGTTGGTGACAAATTAAATCGCACATCAGCTGCATGCGGATTTCGCTGGAATGCAGTCGTTCGTCAGCAATACGATAAAGCACTTGATCTAGCAAAAAAACAACGTAAACAACGTCATCGCCTTCTCGGCAAAGAACAAAGCGGAAAGAAAAAGGTGCTCTATCAGCCGAAACTTACGTCGATCGAAGAATTTCAATCCGTCGATCTACCATTTACAGATGAGCCAACAACGGATGTGAATGTGGATGTAGATTACCAAAGTGAAGTTGCACAAGAAGTTGTACAAGACGTACAAAACGAATCTTTTACATCGTATCGAGACATGCAGCCAACGCAGCAGACGCCCATCTCTTCTTTATCATTAGAGGTTGTAATCGCCTATTTACAACAGCTAGGTCAAACACGAGGTCAGGACGCACAAACAAGACGGCAACTCGACCGTGTGTTAAACGAAAACCACTTATTACGTGATCAGTGCATGAAGCTCGAGCAACAAGTTCATAGACTTAAAGACCAAGAAACAACTATGCAAGAAGACTACGAAACCCTTATGAAAATTATGAACAGAGCAAGAAAACTAATTTTATTTGAGGAAGAAGAACTGCCATCGAATACGTTTAAAATGGATCGAAATGGGAACTTAGAAAAGGTTATGGAGAACTAATTTAGATTGAACGGGCGGGGAATTTGGGCTTAGACGAATCCTTTTTCCATAGATAGGAAACTTTCGCCCAGCAAATTGTGTAAACTAAACTCACAACCACTTTATCACTTAAAATAGTCAGTCTGTCCAAGCGGTGATCATCACCATGAGGACAGACTTTTTTATTTATCTAGCGCTTTGTTATTGCGATCCATTACTCTCATTAAATACCCATCATACAATAGACGCTCTTTTTCATTTAGCTGGCCAGCTTGAATGGTGCCGCTGATGTTTTTTAACGACTGCAAAAAACGTACCATACCATCTTGAATGGTTAATTCAACACTCAATAACTCAGATAGTGATGCCATGACCTGTGGTTTAATGACAGGAAATTCTACTCTCGTTTTATCTCCTTTTACCGCTCGTTCATAAAAACGTTGAATCAACTTTGCCCGACTGCTACCGCTGCCAGACATGCATAAGTATATTTGCACAGCAACGCCGCCTCTGATACGACGTTGTGAGATCCCTGCAAATTTTTGTCCCCCAATGCTTAGATCGTAACTTCCTGGACAATAGGAACCTACAACTTCAAATGCTTCAATCTGGGCATCAAAGTCGGAAAACATTCCACGAACAAGTTCAACCATCGCGTCATAGCCACGATTGATATCTATGCCTTTTTCGTTTTCAGCTAAAATAAGCGACAAATTGAGAACACCTTCGTCTAGTACAACCGCTAGTCCTCCAGAATTTCGTACTATATAGTGAAAGCCAGATTCCTCAAGCTCCTTTAAGCCATCTTTTAAATGTGGAGTGCGTGTATCTTGAATGCCGAGCACAACCGTATCGTGATGCACCCACGAGCGAGCGGTCACAGGTGCATTACCTGCTCCAACAGATGTACATAACGTATCGTCCATCGCAAACGACTGCAACCCATCAAACATCGGACCATAACTCGACTGATCTATTATCCTCCACACCGACTGCTGCAACACTCCCAGTACCTTATCTTGTTCCATTTCAATTAACCTCCTCTACATTGCAAACTGATCAAATTATAGCATAAATTCAGTGCTTTTGTTCGCTAAAGGGACCTGTCCCATCAGTGAACAAAAGTATTCAAAAAACCCTTACCAAGAATAACTTTGGTAAGGGTTTTTTATTCGTTATGGATTGTTTTGTTCTCTATATTTTAAGTATTAAAGTGCTTGTCCCGCTGTAATAAGAGCAAGTTTGTATACATCTTCTTCGTTACAACCACGGGAAAGGTCGTTTACAGGGGCATTTAACCCTTGTAGAATTGGCCCTACTGCTTCAAAGTTCCCTAGACGTTGGGCGATTTTGTAACCGATGTTACCTGCTTCAAGACTAGGGAAAACAAATACGTTCGCGTCCCCTTTTATGTCTGAATCTGGTGCTTTGCTTTTCGCAACTGCTGGTACGAACGCTGCGTCAAACTGAAATTCTCCGTCTAAGGTCAACTCAGGTGCTTGTTCTTTAGCGATTTTAACTGCTTCAGCTACTTTTTCAGTTTCAGGTGATTTCGCTGAACCTTTTGTTGAAAAGCTAAGCATTGCTACACGTGGATCTACATCAAACATTTGCGCTGTTTTCGCACTTTCTAATGCAATTTCAGCTAAATCTTGGCTATCAGGCGAAATGTTGATCGCACAATCTGCAAACACATATTTTTCATCATCTCGAACCATGATAAATACGCCAGATGTTTTTTTCACGCCTGCTTTTGTTTTAATAATTTGAAGAGCGGGGCGCACGGTGTCAGCTGTTGAATGAGCCGCACCACTTACAAGTCCTTGCGCACGATTTGTGTACACAAGCATTGTGCCGAAATAATTTTCGTCCAATAGAATTTTGCGTGCATCCTCTTCTGTTGCTTTGCCATTACGACGCTCAACAAATGTAGCTACAAGTTCATCCATTTGATCATAAGTAACAGGATCTAAGATGTCACAACCATCAAGTTTCACATTTACTTTAGATGCTGTTGTTTCTATTTCTTTTTGAGCACCAATCAAAATTGGCGTTAAAATACCTTCATCAGCTAAACGGCTTGCAGCACGTAAAATCCGCTCGTCTTGTCCCTCTGGAAATACAATACGTAAGTCATTACCCTTCACTTTTTCTGTCAATGTTGTCCATAAATTAGTCATTATGCACCCTCCTTAAACCATCTTTACCGTTAGCATACCCCATCCATATAAGAATTCAAGAACAAGCTGATATGTGAACGCTTACAATGCTGATGTTTATTTTTTCACACAATTAACACCACTTTTGTTCGCTAGGCCGTCTTGTCTTGACGATTTAATGAACGTAGGTTGTGTTTTCCGTGCATTAGAGTTATTTGTGATATGATTACGGTAGAAAATTAAGTACTGATCAAGGAGTGACATAGAATGAGTGAAGCATCAACAACTCTTGATGGCTGGTATGGCCTTCATGATTTTCGCAAAATGGATTGGACATCGTGGAAGCGGCTGTCAAGCGATGAGCGCACATTAGCGATTACCGAATTTCAGCAGTTCCTAAAAAAGCTGCATAACATTCAAGATCAAGAACAAGGAAGCCATTCTTTTTATTCAATTGTTGGTCAAAAAGCAGATTTTATGTTATTTATTTTACGTCCAACAATGGAAGAATTGAACGACCTCGAAAATGAATTTAATAAACTAACAATTGCTGAGTATACGATACCTACGTATTCATACGTTTCAGTTGTCGAGCTTGGCACCTATGGTTCGAACGAATCCGATGAAGACCCTTACGAAAACCCATATGTACGTTCTCGCCTGTTTCCACAGCTACCGAAAGCAAAGCACATTTGTTTCTATCCAATGGATAAAAAGCGTGAAGGCGATAATAACTGGTATATGCTTCCGATGGAAAAACGCAAGCAACTTATGTACGACCACGGCATGATTGGTCGAAGTTATGCAGGTAAAATCAAGCAAATCATTTCAGGTTCAGTTGGTTTTGATGACTGGGAATGGGGCGTTACACTTTATGCAGATGACGTTCTCCAGTTTAAAAAAATTGTTTATGAAATGCGTTTTGATGAAGTCAGCGCACGCTACGGCGAATTCGGTTCCTTCTATGTAGGTAACCTTCTTGAAGACGAAAGTCTCCCACAATTTTTACACGTTTAAACATAACGAACAATGATCGTGCCTTTCAGTTTATAGGCTTCGGTCATTGTTCTTTTTTACGTTTACCGACAGTCTCATTTCTTTTTTACAACAAAAACTAAAACAAAATCATAACTCTTTCCTCTTTTGCATATAGTTTAAATCGATGGGGAGGAGTGAGGATATGTGGCTGTAGTTGCTCATACTGATAAAGAGATTGAGTTGTTGGCGCGTTTAATGCGCGCTGAGGCTGAAGGTGAAGGTCAGCTTGGTATGCTGATGGTTGGCAATGTTGGTGTTAATCGAGCCCGAGTGAAATGTCTAGACTTTACAAATATTGTATCAATTCAAGATATGGTTTTTCAGCGTCCCGGCGGCTTCGAAGCAACAGTAAAGGGGTACTTTTATCAGCGCGCACGTGAACAAGATAAGAGACTTGCACGCAGAGTACTTCAAGGCGAGCGATTCCACCCTGCTACAAATACGCTGTGGTTTTTCCGACCTGATGGCGATTGTCCCGCCCAATTTTTTGGACAATGGAACGTTGGACGATACAAATCACATTGTTTTTATGCCCCTACTCAAGGAGAGTGTCCTGAAGTCTACTAGTCATTTACGTTCACTTATCCCTAGAAATATAAAGGAGGAGTTCATTGATGACTAACCCTTCATCTATGAATAATGCAAACCAGCAACCAACTGGACAACCAAGTGCACAGTCAAATGCGCAATCAACTGGACAACCAAATACACAGTCAACTGGACAACCAAACGCAAGATACTCATACCCCTACTACCAACCATCTCAAGCTAGCTATCCATACTACTCCTATCCTACACAGGGGACGCAGGCACCTACAGGACAACAGGTTGGCGGCCAATCGATGTTGCCAACAGAAGAATCCTATATTGAAAACATACTGCGTCTAAATCGAGGCAAGACAGCAACAGTATACATGACTTTTGAAAATAACCGCGAATGGAACGCAAAAATTTTCAAAGGAGTCGTTGAAGCCGCTGGTCGTGATCACATTGTTCTAAGTGATATGAAAACAGGAATCCGTTATGTTTTACCAATGATTTACCTAGATTACATTACTTTTGAAGGCGAAATTCAGTACTCATACCCTTTCAACGGCATGGCAAGCTACCCTTCACGATAAAAATATTGATTTTAACACGAACAAAAAACCGCCCTCCATATCTTATTGGAGAGCGGTTTTTGCGTGCTTCAGTTAGTTCACTGACCGGTTAGATACCTTTAGCAAATTAAAGCACTTTCATCGCAGCAAGAACCAAACAACCCCATGCGGCTAAGAATGCGAGACCACCGATTGGAGTAATAGCACCGAGAACGCTGATACCAGTCAGGCTAAGTACGTAAAGGCTTCCTGAGAAAAAGATGATGCCGACTAGCATAAGCCAGCCCGCCCAGCTAAGTAAACCTGTTGCTGGAAGGTTCCCCATTAAAATACCGATAATTAGAATACCTGTTGCATGAAACATTTGGTACTGAACAGCAGTGTTCCAAGTAGCTAAATATTTCGCTTCAACGCGTCCCTCAAGTGCGTGTGCGCCGAATGCACCAAGTGCCACTGAAAGTAGTGCATTGATCGCACCTATAATAATGAATAATTTCATTTACTTAAACATCCTTTCGCTATCTCTCATCCAAAATTAAAAATCAAACAAAGAGTCTCCATTTGATCCATCGTCCATTTTCATCGGCTTGTCTCGTGGAACGGAGACAGTCGGTTGTTCAGGTGGTTGATAAACATTTGCTGACTGGACATTTCCCACAACATTTGATTGTATTCTACCAAGTTCCTGTCCTGCCATCCCTCTAAGACTCTTTCCTTCCCCCTGGTCTTCCAAAGCCAAGTCACAAAGCGTACGAATGGAGTGAAGATGTTCTCTCATTTGCGAGGAGCGAGCGAGTTTTGCTTGCCCTACTTCTTGCTCAATCTTCATGAGTAATTGTTCATATGATATGCTCATTTTCTAGTCCTCCTTCCATTGCGACTTGCATGTTGGTGCATTTTCTTTTCAAAAGCATAACAAGAATGACCCGAAGCCCGAAACACTTCTAATGAAGGCAGGTGTTTTGTTTTAAAATGATGTGCTTTGCATCCTTTGGGGAATTTAGGATCCCATGTGACATAATAATGTTTGCATTCATTACAGTTGATACGCTTCGATTCCATCCTTCACACCTGTTTCCTTTAGCGATCATTTCGCGTGCTTCATTGTACCATAGTTACATAGCAATCAATCCTCTAACGCCCAATCCACTCGTTCGATCCCATTAGTCTCTAGGAAATCATTTGTCTTGGAAAATGGCTTGCTACCAACAAAACCTCTATGCGCCGACAACGGGCTTGGATGTGGAGCGGTTAAAACACAATGAAATCGTTCGTTAATTAGTATCCTTTTTGACTGGGCAGGTTTTCCCCACAAAATAAATACAGTAGGTTGATCTCGCTCACCTAGCAAACGAATAATTTCGTTGGTCAGTGTTTCCCACCCTCGTTTACGATGTGAATTTGCCTCACCTTCACGAACCGTCAACACAGTATTTAGAAGTAACACTCCCTGTTTACCCCATTTCTGCAAATGGCCATTTGATGGAATTGTGATTCCAAGGTCGCTCTCTATTTCTTTAAATATATTTTTCAATGAAGGGGGGGGGCGAACTCCAGGTTGTACCGAAAAGCTCAAGCCATGCGCTTGTCCAACCCCATGGTAAGGGTCTTGCCCTAAAATCACCACTTTCACTTTCGAAAAAGGCGTATCATGAAGAGCTTGAAAAATGTTTTTCACTGGAGGAAATATCGATTTACTAGCATATTCTTCTTTTAAAAACTCACAAAGCTCCTGATAATATGGCTCCGTAAACTCTTTTTCAAGTAGCTGTTGCCAATCATTTTGAACGTTTGAATGCGGCATAAGAATTCCTCCTAGATCAACAATCGTTGCGACATAACCAGCGAATTCACAAAATCCACTGTACGACAATCCTATTCTATTATACGAGAAAGGGCGAATGATGAAAACCTACAACCCGTACCATCAAACACCCTTTTTTGATATCTTTAATTCCGACAAAATCACGCAACTTCAGACTAAACAGAGCGAATATTTCCCAGGAAATTTGCCACATTTCCACGACTGTATACTTTCGGTTCTTTCGATGTCTGTCGTGTATGATAAAGGAAAACTTCTCGAGTAAATATTTAATTTTGTCAAAAATAAACCTCCGCTCTCCTATTTTTAAATAGTACCTTCTTTTCGCATTCTTGTTTCAGATCAAGTAAACTATAAATAGTAGAATGAAATATCAAGGAGGAGCGTTATGCAGCCTGTCAACATAGAAGAAGTGCAGACATTGATTGATCGCTTTGCAGGAAAAGATGTCTATATTCATTTAGAAACAACGAACGGTTCGTATGCTACCCATAAGGATGAAAATTTTTTTAATGCAGGTGCCTTTATCCGGAATGCGAAAGTTCGTTATGAGCTTGGTAAAATAATTGGTGACGCACCATCTCGCGTCGGATTGAAGCTTGATCTTGGATGGATTTATGCACAGGGCATTACCCATTTTGAACTCGATTCAAAAAAACGCTTGCTTATGGCTGGTCATGACAATCAGGGAAAGCTTGCGGTGGCATTACAGATTAGCCAGACGCCATTTGAGTAACCCTGTCTTACTAATTCTTAAAAAGGAGTCCATACGATGATTACAACCGAAAAACATGTACTCGTAGTTTTTCCTCATCCAGATGATGAAGCATTCGGGGTGTCTGGAACAATTGCGTCACATATTCAAATGGGCAACGGAGTTACCTATGCCTGCTTAACACTTGGTGAAATGGGACGGAATCTAGGCAATCCACCCTTTGCTACACGCGAATCACTTCCGCTTATTCGCAAACAGGAATTACTTGGCGCAGCAAATGCAATGGGATTAGACGATTTACGTATGATGGGGCTTCGCGATAAAACGGTAGAGTTTGAAGATGATGAAAAAATGGTGAAAATGATGAGAGATTTAATAGATGATGTAAATCCGTCATTAGTCATTACATTTTATCCTAATTATTGCGTTCATCCTGACCATGAAGCAACGGCTAGAGCTGTTGTTCGTGCGGTGGGACGCACACCAGATGAGCGTCGACCAAAGCTCCACTGTCTTGCATTTTCGAATAACACGCTTGCTGAACTAGGCGAACCAGATATTATTCACGATATTTCATCTGTTCGTGAGATCAAACTCAACACAATACGTGCACACATATCTCAAACAGCATGGATGCTCCAAGACCTAGAAAAACGATTAGCTGATCAGGATCCAGAAGCGATCCAGTGGTTAACCAAGGAACGATTTTACAACTACCGTTGGGACCAGGGATACAAATAAAAGCAGAGTGCGGCAAGCTCAGGACAAGCACTGATGGTAGGCGCTTTTGGCCTTCTGCAGTGATTCACCTGTGACCTCGAGCACCTACCTGCTGAAGATATGGTGGAAGCTGGCGGTTAGATGCGACAGTCACAGGGCGAGCGCTGACGGTAGGCGCTTTTGGCCTTCTGCAGTGATTGACCTGTGACCTTGAGCACCTACCTGCTGAAGATGGCTAACAAATCACAAAATTTACATCTAAAAAATCCCGAGCACATAGCTACTCGGGATTTTTTTCATTTACTCCATTCCTGAATAACAATTCACTCTTTCCAACGTCGGGGAAATGTTCATCGTGATGGAACCATAATCAGTTGTTGGATCGCTTTTGCGACGCCATCTTCTCGATTAGATGTTGTGACATGCATACACTGCTCTTTAATATCTTCTGGTGCATTCCCCATTGCTACTGAATAACCAGCTTTCTCCATCATCGATAGGTCGTTGTAATTGTCACCGATCGCCATTACATTTTTCATCGCAATGTCTTTGTTCGCACAATACCATTCAAGTGCGAGCCCTTTTTGTGCACGAGAGCTCGTAATTTCAAGGTTTTCGTTACCAGATGAACTAATCGCTAGGTCATCTAGCTTTAAAAGGATTTCTCTTGCTTTAACGAGTAAATCTGGATTCGCTGAAAACGCCAAAAACTTAAAGACAGTCTGAGTCGAATCCTTGAGTAATTCTTCATAGCCTTTAATGACTGTGATATGCCCCTCGTCATAACGATTGTTTGCTTCCGTTTGAACATGCGGAAGTGGAGTGTCTGGATTCGTTGTTAAAAAAATATCGATCAGCAAAGCAATTCCTTGCTCTTTATCGTTTGTAAATGTTCCCTTATTTGTGTACACCTCAAAATATATGTCTAGCTCTTCAAGCTGTTCAGCTACATGCTTTGCTGCTTTGTCGTCGATGCCTTTAACTAGAAGCTGTTCACCTTCAGCACTTCTCACTTCTGCTCCGTTTACCGCAATCACCGGGCAAACAATACCTGCTTCTTTTAGCGGAAGCATTGCCTCTAAATACGAACGCCCAGTTGCAACGAGTACCTCGACTCCGTGCTTTTGAGCTTCTTTTATCGCTTTGATGCTTTTCATTCCTATTTCATGGTCACCGTTTAAAAGTGTGCCATCCATATCTGATGCCATTAATTTAATCATATTATGTCACCTTTCTTTTTTCAATGTAGTCCCATTGTATCATGCCCTACTTTTTGCAATCCCTTACAATACTTTATCTTACCCATCTTTATTAGAAAAAGCATGGCCATGTTGCTCACCATGCTTGCTTATAAAACTAAATTTGCAATTCTCGAAAAACAATCTCAACTTCAAGCAATTCAATAAAATCGCTTGATAAGTTTTTCTCCTTAGCCGTTTCAAATGCTTCAATTAACTTGTCATCTGTAAGACCTTTTAAGGAATTCATATACCCCACCTCAAAAATTTTCATTTTTCTATCTATTCCCCGAAATGTAGAGGTTTATTACACCTTTTTCGACCAAAATATTTTCAAAAATGTTATTATTTTCAGACAATTATTGATAATAAGTACTAGCAGTGGTTAAATAAAGTACAAGAGTTAATAAAATCGATATCTATTAATCTTTTCTTCTAAAATCAATGGATTTTTATCCGGGGGTGAATTAAAATAGAATATGACTTATTTTTATACAAAATAAATAATGAAGAATTTTAAATTCTATACAGAAAAAAGGAGAGAATTATGAAGCAACCAAGAGCAATAGATTATTTACGCTTTATTATCCCATCCATTATCGGGATTTTAGTTTTTATGACACCTTTTCCGATAACAGATCCTGAAACAGGGGACAAATCTCTTACGATTCCGATAGCGATCATATCAGGGTGGCTTCAAGACAGTATCGGTTCTATTCTCCCTGCTATTATGACCTTTATTATTGTTTTAACTGCAGTACTAACGCTTATAGCTAGACTCGGCAAACCAGGATTTATTATGAATAATGAATTTTGGAATAAGTTATTATTCGTTTCATGGTTTTGGGTGGTTGTAAGAGTCATTGCTTCTACCTTTGCACTAATCGCCTTTTTCCAAGTAGGTTCAAGTCCTTTAATGGAAGCCATTTGGTCATCTGATACAGGTGGACTGCTACTTGAACAAGGAGGACTATTATCGTCATTGTTCTCTATCTTTTTATTTGCAGGAATGTTCTTACCACTTCTATTGAATTTCGGACTACTTGAATGGTTCGGTGCACTGATGGCAAAAATTATGCGTCCTTTGTTTAAATTGCCTGGTCGTTCATCAGTTGACGCACTGGCTTCTTGGGTTGGAGATGGAACAATTGGGGTTCTTCTTACAAACAAGCAATACGAAGAAGGACATTATTCAAAACGTGAAGCGGCTGTGATTGGTACAACATTTTCCGTTGTTTCATTCACATTTAGTATTATCATAATTGAAGAAGTTGGTTTGGCTAATTATTTTGTACCGTTTTATTTAACTGTAGCACTTGCAGGATTTGTGGCTGCAATTATTATGCCCCGTATTCCACCCCTGTCTCTAAAGAAAAAGGAATACATTTCTGAGGCAGTAGAGGATTCAGATTTAGAAAATATCCCTGGCGGAAAAACACGTCTTCAATACGGAACTGAAACGGCTATTGCTGCAGCAAAACGCAACAACAGTGCGAAAAAATTTGTTGTGGATGGCAGTAAAAACATTTTAGATATGTGGATGGGTGTTGCACCTGTTGTTATGGCGTTTGGTACGATCGCTTTGATTCTTGCAGAAAAAACAAGTACCTTCGCCATTTTAGGTGCACCATTTGTTCCGATATTAGAACTTCTTCAAATTCCTTATGCGGCTGACGCTGCACAAACGATGGTTGTCGGATTTGCTGATATGTTTTTACCTGCAATTATCGGCGGTGACATTCCTTCAGATATGACTCGATTTGTGATTGCAGCAGTATCTGTCACACAGCTTATTTACATGTCAGAGGTCGGTGGCCTGCTACTCGGTTCACGTATCCCGGTATCATTCTTTGATCTTGTATTGATTTTCTTACTACGTACACTGATCACATTACCGATCATTGCTGGAATAGCACACTTACTATTTTAACCGGAAAAGCGAAGCGGCTTGACCAGCTCCGACAGGCATAAGGCAGTTCCCGAGGAGGACGTTCTTTACCACCACAGGGAACTGACTTATGACCCCGAGGAGCTAGCCGCTGGAGCTAGACATCAACGAAAAGCGAAGCGGCTTGACCAGCTCCGACAGGCATAAGGCAGTTCCCGAGGAGGGCGTTCTTTACCACCACAGGAAAGCGACTTGTGACTCGAGGGGCTAGCCTCTTAAACTACTAAAATAAAAACAGTCGTGCTTATGCGCGACTGTTTTTTACTCAAATTTAAGTTTATGTATAGGCATCTTTACCGTGACAATTGTTCCTTTTCCTAGTTCACTTTGAATAGTTAACTGTCCATTATGCTCATGGATAATTTTGTTGCATATGGTAAGTCCTAAGCCCATTCCTTTTACTTTTGTCGTATAAAATGGCTTTGCAAGATTATTGAGTTGTTCAGTTGAAATGCCTACGCCTTCGTCTTGAATTTGGATCCATACTTCTTCATTCTTTTTAACCGAACGGATCTTCATTTCACCGCCATCTTCCATTGCCTCAATTGCATTTTTAACCAGGTTGATCATCACTTGAATAAGTTTATTTCGATCGCCTAATACATGATCGGATTCTGTAGAAGAACGTTCAACAATTATCTCTACACGACTTAACAAAGCTTGATGCTTCATAACATTCACGACATAGTCCATTGCTTCTTGAAGGGAAAAGCATTTTTGGACTCGTTTATGAGGTTTCGAGAGTACTAAAAGCTCTTCAACTATTGAATGAACGCGATCGATTTCTGAAGCCATAATTTCTACATTTTTTGTCGAAAGGTGAGGCTGTTCACGCATCAACTGAACAAATCCTTTTAAACTTGTTAATGGGTTTTTAATTTCATGAGCGATTCCAGCAGCAAGTTCACCTGAAACAGACAATTTTTCTTGTTTGACTAAACGCTCTTCAACTATTTTTTGCTGTGAAATATCTCTCCCAATGATAATGAGTGCTTTTCTCGAACCGTCTTTATAAAACATCGGAACTTTTATCACATCAAAAGTCTTTAATTCCCCCGAAGGAACGTAAAATTCTTCTTCTACTCGAATTGTTTCAGCTTTTTTCCATGTTTCTTCATCTGATTCTAAGCAACCCTCAAATGCTTCTTTAAAAAACGGATTTTTGAGCCCGAGATCTCGGTCTGTTTTTCCTATATATGTTTCATTTTCCAACTCGTAAAGCGCTAACCCAAAATCATTCATACGGATCCAACGTCCTTCCCCGTCTTTAAAGCAAACAAAGTCAGGCATCGATTGAAAAAGCGCTGTCATCTTTACTTCTTCCTCTTTCATTTCTATAAAAAGCTGCTGTTCTTTGCGGTATCGTCTGAACATAGTAAATCCAACCATAACAATTAATAATGAGACAATTATTTCGGCCCCTATGTAGATTTGTCTAGGTAACCATCCGATTCCAGAAAAAACAAGTGCATCTTGAATAAAGAAAAGTAAAATTAATAATCCAATTAGGACTTTCATATGAGAACAAGAGTAAGATTGTATCAGGATAAATCACCCACCTCTACAAACATTTCAACATTAAGTTGTAAAATTAATGAAATAATACCATATTATCATATCATGTTGAATATTGTAGGAATAGATCGACCTTTGTATTTTAACTACCTTTTTTATTGTGCCCTCTCCAGCCATTAGAAAAATCCCGCTGGAAATCATTTCATTTCAGCGGGATTTTTGCGTATTCAGACAGTTATCGTTGTTTTAAGTTTTGTTAGCATATCTTTTGTCATGGATGTTAGATCATGCTTTGTCTTGAAGCCCCACTCTGCTTTAGCAGCTGATGCATCAATTGAATTTGGCCAACTATCAGCAATCGCTTGACGAACGGGGTCCACTTTATAGATCATTTCAAATGAAGGAATATGTTTTTTAATTTCAGTTGCAATTTGCTCTGGTTCAACGCTCATAGCCGTTACATTAAATGCATTACGGTGTTTTAATCCAGCAGGATCAGCTTCCATCAAGTCTACAATCGCTTGAAGAGCATCTGGCATATACATCATATCCATGAACGTACCTTTATCAATAAACGAAGTGTATTGACCGTTTTTCAATGCTTCATAGTAAATTTCCACTGCGTAGTCTGTTGTTCCCCCACCTGGTGGCGTAACGTATGAAATCAAACCTGGAAAGCGAACTCCTCTTGTATCTACATTAAAACGTGAATGATAATAATCGCAAAGTAATTCCCCTGCAACTTTATTCACACCATACATTGTCGTAGGACGTTGCAATGTATCTTGTGGTGTTTCCATCTTTGGTGTATCAGGTCCAAAAGAACCGATTGAACTCGGTGTAAAGAATTGAAGATTTTGCTCGCGAGATACTTCCAGTGCATTCACAAGTCCACCCATATTTAAATGCCAAGCAAGTTGTGGTGCTTCTTCAGCTTTTGCCGACAATAATGCTGCCATGTGCATAATTGTATCAACATTGTGTTTTTTCGCAATTGCATTCATCTGCTCTGCATCCGTTACATCCAAAAGTTCAAATGGTCCTCCGTTAACGACCTCGTTATCCATTGATCGAATATCAGATGCAACAACAGCATCTGTGCCATATTCTTTGCGCAATTTCGTGATAAGCTCTGATCCGATTTGACCAAGCGCACCAGTGACTAAAATTCTCTTCATGATATCTTATCCCCCTCTATTCAATTTCACCTTAGTAAGTATATCTCCCTACAGAAAGAACAAGTGTACACACCAAAAACACACTTTTAGTTAATCCATGTTTTATGCATTTATAACTTAACACATTTCGAATAAAATGTTTATACCAGGAGGACAAATAAATTCGACCTTTTATTTTGAGGATAATCTTCATAACTTTGTAACCGCTTTATTCAAACTAAAAACCAAGACACACTTAGTCCATTTTTTAGTTTGGTTAGAAATTATAAGATTATGCAACATTCGATTTTTTGTTCAGCACATTTACTACATCTGACTCCAACAGCTGTATCAACCAAGTATAACGATCACTGAGCAATTTATATCAAAAAGGAAAGTTGGCAAAGAAATTTCCGGCATTTTGTTTATTTTATGCAGAGTTTTTTAAATAGGCTAGAATGACGTGAAGAAGTTGTTACTTTACGTTTCAAACAAAAAAATCCCGTCTAGCATAATCACCAGACAGGATCTCTTTAAGCATTTATTTAATTTATAATATTTAATTCTTTCCCAACTTTTTCATATACAGCAAGTGCCTCATTAAGCATTTCTTTTGTGTGCGTTGCCATTGGCATGTTGCGCACGCGTCCTGTGCCACGCGGAACGGTTGGGAACACGATTGATTTTGCGTAAACACCTTCCTCGCTTAGGCGTTTACTGAATTGTTGAGTTAGCTTTTCTTCGCCAATGATACAAGGTGTAATTGGTGTTTCACTCTCACCAATATCAAAGCCGATTTTTTTCAATCCGTCTTTTAAATAACGGCCGTTTTCCCATAGCTTGTCGTGAAGTTCAGTGCTATCGATCAGCATTTGAAGCGCTTCTGTGATTGCAGCGGTATCACCTGGTGTTAGTGCCGTGGAGAACAAGAATGGACGGGAGCGAACCTTTAACCAGTCAATAAGCTCTTGCGATCCAGCGACATATCCACCAACTACACCAATTGCTTTTGATAATGTACCCATTTGGAAGTCGATGTCTTTTGACAAACCAAAATGTTTAACCGTTCCCGCACCTTTACCCATCACACCTGAACCGTGAGCGTCATCAACATATGTGATCAAGTCGAATTCTTTCGAAATTTCAACGATTTCTGGAAGTTTCGCCACATCACCATCCATTGAAAATACGCCATCTGTAATAACCATTACTTTGTTGTATTGACCAGATTCAGTCGCTTCTTTTGCTTTAGCACGCAAATCTTCCATATCAGAGTGATTAAAACGGATAACTTTTGCACGAGATAAACGGCAGCCATCAATGATTGAAGCGTGATTTAGCTCATCTGATAAAATCGCGTCGTTTTTGTCCATTACTGCTGAAATCGCAGCCATGTTACAGTTAAACCCTGATTGGAAAGCAATCGCTGCTTCTGTGCTTTTAAACTCTGCTAGCTTGTCTTCAAGTTTCACATGAAGATCAAGCGTACCGTTAATTGTACGAACTGCTCCAGCACCAACCCCATATGTATCAATCGTTGTTTTAGCGACTTCTTTTAAATGATCATTTGTTGCAAGTCCAAGATAGTTGTTGGATGAAAGGTTAATTAGCTCTCTGCCACCAATTTTGATTTTCGCACCGTTTGGACCTTCAACTGGGTCAATTTCGTTATAAAGACCCCGTTCTTTTAAGTCATTTAAGTTTTCTTTTAAGAATTGGTCTAAAATCTTTGCCATGTGTACTCCTCCTATATTTTCGTGGAATTGGACAGATGTCCTTTTGATATATACAGTATAAGCTGAAATTCATTTATTCATTAGTCTTTATTCACATTGCTAGTTTAACATGTTTGTATGATACGGACAATGATTCTACAGCTGTATCAGCAATATAAAGAGAGCGCTCAGAAAGATAAGATGACGGTTGCTTGGTTGTCATTCGTTGGGCGGCCTTAGTTTTCTACCGTTCATAGAATAAATATGGTATGATAGAGGGAGAAAAAGGAGGGATCTTGATGAACCATCTGACCACAATCACATTGTTGGGAAAAAACAATCGTAAAACACAACTTACTCCTATTCGAATGGCAGTTCATTCTCCTTGTACAATTATGGAAGCCACTTCCCAAACAGGCGAACTTTATCACGCATATTTTTTCAGGCAACAATTCCTTGCCGCCAAAAAGGTCACCCGCTCTAGGCTGGGTAGTTATCTTGAACTGGCGATGACAAAAGGAATTGTTTTTTTATGTCCTCATCCTGTTGTCACCCATTTGCTTCAAGGAAAAAATCAACTGAAAAACAAATCCCTAACAGATCTCCATTCGTCTATTAAAAACCGTTATTCACCGCTAGAGGTTTCCCAAATTTTCCGCTGCTTCGACTCATTGATTCAAAAGGATAAACTATTTAAAGTCATGCGTGAATGTTATTACGACTATCGCCGTGACGGAAAATGGGGCAAAGCGTATTCTGTACTTGTCACTTTAGAAGAGGCATTCCCCACACATGAATGGATTGCTCACACAAAACATGACGCCAGTTTTTCTTCCTATCATGATAAATATGACACCTTAGACTCCTCTCTTTTAACAACGGACCCAACCACAATGGATTGGCTTCTTTGGAAACATCGATATGAGCCACAGAATTTAACCACGTGGATAGATTCGTTTAGTTTGAAGTCTGCTCATTCGTTAGCTGCATTTTCTTTACTTTATGAACAACAACTAACCAGCTCAACTTCTACTTCCATACACCAATTCTTAGATACAGCAAAACATCTTTTCACCCAAAAGGAGTTAAAAGATATTTTGCTTCAAATGACCCATTCACCAAATAGTGTCATTCATCAAGAAGCATTCAGACAATGTATTCGTCTGCGTGCTTGGGAAGATGCCTTGACAACGTTCATTCAACACCCATTTCTCCTAGAGGATCAAGATTTACATAGCTTGAAAGAGGCAATCGCACATGTAAAATGGAATGAGCACTTACCAATCGATCAATTAAGTCGCGCTCTGATTCCCATTTTAAAAGAAGAAAAACATCACTTAGACACGATCTTAACAGCATGTGTACCTATTCTTAGTCAAACGCATGACTTAAACTACTTAATGGAATGGTTAAAGCCATTAGATGAAGCGAAATGCACACTTCCCATTTATCAACGTGTTCAAAAACTTGCCTTGTATGCAGAAGATCCTAATAAACAGTTTTTGGCAGGTGAGCTTTATTACCAACTCGGATTGAAAAATGAAGCAATCGATTCATTTATCTACGAAATGGAAATGAATCCTAATGATCCATCTCCCGTAAAATGGCTACAAACCCTTTATCAAGAAACAGGTCAATTGGATGAAGCAGCTGCTTATCAACAGTTGTTGAAATCACTGTGCTAAATGGGGCTATAGACACACTGGTACATTTAAAAGTGAAACTTGTACAAGGAGCGGAAAAGTAATGTCGAGGTGGATGTTTCATTTGAATCCCAACATAGAACGCCAGCGTTCTTCAAAAATATTCACCGCAAATTAAGCATTATTGAATTATTTTATTATACCCGTTGACATGAAATCCTTTCCACAAACTAGACTAAAGAAGAACACTGGTCCGCGTGACACAAATAATGGTCATATCAAAAGTGGCGTTACGACCAGTGTTCTTTTCACCTAATATGTGAAGAAGATATAAAAAGATGAATGAAGCACAGTTATAGGAGTGGCTTAAGCTTAATAGCAATAACGCCGCTCCCTTTGCTTTGAAGTTAAAGTCATCAGTATCTCCAACACTTACGGATGAACCACAATTATGTTGAAGTTTTTGCACCAGGACTCCCAGATTAGTTATTCATGTCATGTAGACTCTCTTACGATGAGTTTAGTTGACAGTCGAATTATTTCACGTTTAACTCCTTCATTACCTCTTATATATTGGATTATTTTTAATACCGACTGTATTCCCAATTCAATAATAGGAATACCTATTGTTGTTATAGTAGGAGTAGTAACTTGGCATAACAATTGATTATCATACCCTATAACGGCCAAATCCTCAGGGATCTCGTAACCGTTTACTATCGCTTTTTTAATTATTCCTGCAGCTACTTGATCATTTCCTGTAAACAAAGCGGTAGGTTTTTCATTTAACTTATTAATCTCGTTAAAAATTCGAAATCCATCTTCGATATTAAAAGCACGATCGAAAGTCCATTCATTCCTTGTTTGTAAATTTGATTCAGCTAAAGCTTTTAAAAATCCTTCCTTACGCTGTCGTTGAGCTTGACTATAAGAAGTATCATAACAAAAGCCAATTTTTTTATGTCCCTTTTCAATTAAATGTCTCACAGCCTTATAACCTGCTTCAAATTCATCATAGCAAATGATCGGTAAGGACGCTTTTTCATGATACTCGTTACATAACAAGATCGGTCCATATTTTAAGTGAGGTTCAATCACTGTCCATTCATTTTCTAAAGTTCCTAATATTACACCATCTATTTCGTTATTTCGTAGTAAATTCATTACCTTTAGTTCGTTTTGTTTATCATAGAATGTTTGACAAATTAAAACCTTATACCCTTGTACAAATGCTTCATTAGAGATCCCTTTGATTAATTGTCCAAAAAAAGAATGATCAATGCTCGGGACAGAAATTGCGAGTGTATACGTTTTGTTCGTTCTTAAATTCCTTGCTAAAGAATTTGGAGTATAATCTAGCTCTTTAATCACACTTGAAATTTTTCTTCTCTTTTCTTCTGAGACGTATGGATGGTTATTTAAAACTCTGGATACAGTTGTTTTAGATACTTTGCATATTTTAGCTATTTCCTCAATATTAGGCATATAGTCACTCCTTTAAAAACATATTCATATGTTAAAGATTTCATAAACTGGTATTATAATATTATATACTAGACTCTTTGTTGGAGGTCTTCTATATGAAAACAATTGAAGACCCTGTAAATACAAACTTCGTGCAGGATGGAAAAATAAATGGAATGGTTAAAGCCATTAGCTGAAGCGCATGCACTCCCTCATTTATCAACGTGTTCAAGAACTGCCTTCTGTACAGAAGATCCTAATAAACAGGCGAGCTTTATCACCACTTCGAATTGAAAAATGAAGCAATCGATTCAGTCATCTAAAAATGTAAATGAATCCAGTGATCCGTTTCCGGTAATCAACAGTTGTTGAAATCCCTGTGCTAAATGGTAGGATCGTAGACTTTTACTATGATACATTTAAAAGTAACAAATGGTTCAGTTCAAAGGAGAGGAAAAAGATGGCCACCATCACTAAAGAAAAAAAGCCTGTTCAATGGCGTGTATTTATTCATCTAATACGTCAATTAAAATGGCCGAAATGGGTAACGTTTTTCGCTTTATTTTTCGCCTTAATTCAAACTTCTGTGAGTTTAGTTATCCCTCTCGTTACAAGGGATATGGTTGATACTCTTTCTGCAACATCAATCAACTGGTCAACATTCGGTTTATTAATCGGGGTGTTTTTAATACAAGGGGTTACGGGTGGCGTGTCCTATTACATGCTGGCATACATAGGAGAAAGCATTGTGACTGATTTGCGGGAAAAATTGTGGAAACATATTGTTCGGTTACCCATTCCATTTTTTGACCACCACGAAACAGGTGAAACGATGAGTCGAGTCACACAAGATACCGCTACGTTAAAGCAGTTAATTACAGGCCATCTTGTTACGTTCGTGACTGGTTTGATTTCTGTTATCGGTTCAGTCATTTTTTTACTTTATATTGACTGGAAAATGACGTTGATCTTACTCATCGCCGTTCCTCTTTCCCTATTAATCATGATGCCGCTTGGGAGAATGATGTACAAAGTGTCCAGAGCTGTTCAAGATGAAATGGCTTCTTTTTCTGGTTTGTTAGGTCGTGTACTATCTGAGGTTCGCTTGGTCAAAGCGTATCGTGCAGAAGAAAAAGAATCGATTAAAGGATCAAATGGGATTCAATCGCTATTTCGTTTCGGATTAAAAGAAGCAAAAATCCAAGCCGTCATTTCACCATTTATGACCTTTATTATGATGGCTCTTTTGGTTGTTATTCTAGGCTATGGAGGCATTCAAGTATCATCAAACCAACTTTCCGCTGGAGATTTAGTGGCAATCATCTTTTACTTATTCCAAATCGTTGTGCCCTTTACACAAATGGCGACTTTCTTTACCGCATTTCAAAAAGCCGTAGGTGCCACAGAGAGAATTCAAGGAATTTTGGATACGGATGTTGAACAACGCTCCACAACTGAACAAATAGAATGGCAAGGTAAAACACTTTCGTTTGATCAAGTTGACTTCTCCTATGATAACGGAAAATCTATCTTAAAGGATTTATCTTTTAACGTTCCATACGGGAAAATGACGGCTTTTGTTGGACCTAGTGGTGGAGGTAAAACGACCATCTTTTCATTGATTGAGCGGTTTTATTCCCCGACGAATGGGTCGATCCATTTAAACGAACAACCGATTTCTTCCTATGATTTATCCGCTTGGAGAAGTGGCTTTGGTTATGTGTCACAGGAGAGTCCACTTATGTCTGGATCCATAAAAGATAATATTTGTTATGGCATTGGACATGAAGTGGATATGGAAACGATTCAACAGGCAGCTCGAGATGCGAATGCGGCAGAGTTTATTGAGAAATTATCAGATGGATACGAAACAGAAGTTGGCGAAAGAGGGATCCGATTATCTGGTGGACAACGTCAGCGAATTGCGATTGCAAGAGCACTGATCCTTGACCCTGAATTTTTACTATTAGATGAAGCAACATCAAACTTAGATAGCTCATCAGAAATTCTTGTTCAAGATGCCCTTCAACGGTTGATGGACGGCCGAACAACTATGGTCATTGCTCACCGTTTGTCGACTGTGTTACATGCGGATCAAATCATATTTGTAGATGATGGATTTGCAACTGGAATCGGTTCACATGATGAATTGTTCTCGACTCACGAATTGTATCGTACGTTCGCAGAGGGGCAATCACTCGCGTCAAACGACATCTGATTGATCCAGATGTGCCACTCAATTGTCAAAAAAAAATGATCCATTACACTCTTTTATTAGTATACTTAGCAAGAAATAGACATATTTTTGGAGGAAATATATATGAAAAAAATAATTGGATTGCTCGTTATGATCAGCATTTTTTCAGTCACACCTGCCTATGCTCATACGGGTCTTGATGAGTCAACACCAGCAGATGGGGAAACGGTGACTGAAGCGATTGAAGAAATTTCACTTCAATTTAATACCGTGATTGAAGAATCAAGCAATATTGAAATCATACGTGAAAATGGTCAAGTAGTTGAAACGAAGACGATTGAAATCGATCAAAACACCTTAACCGCGCACTTCCTAGATCCTTTATCTAACGGTACGTATGATGTAGCGTGGGATATTATTGGTGAAGATGGACACCAAATTCAAGATGTCTACTCCTTCACAGTTGAAGATCCTGATCAAGAAGTTGGTATCATGAATGACCCTATAATCCCTGAAGAAGAAAGCGTGGAAAATGATTCGGGTGATGTGCCATCATCATCGACGAATACGACCATGATGCCGATTGTGATTGTGGTATTGGCCGCCGTTGCAATTGGGTCTACGATCTTTTTCCTACGCAGGAAAAAACAATGACCACGCTTTTTCTGACAGAGACAATGCTTTACTTGTCTTTGTCTTTTTTAGTAGGGATGCTGATTGTTGAACTTGTTCCCTCAAACATGAAGCCTTCCATCAATATAAAACGTAGTTGGATCTCTTATGCAGTAGCAGGAGTCATGATTTTTTCATTCGCTCCATTGATCCCGCTGATTTTACGAATAAGTGATTCCCGTGGGTTTCTAGAGGGATTGTTGCAAGTGTTAACCAAATATACTGCTGGGCAAGCTTGGCTTGCTACTCTCTGTATTGCCATTTTATTTTTTGTTCTCCTCGTTTACTCAAAAGGAGGAAAACAAGGGTCTATTGCAGTTCCTGCCCTGGTTTTAGCTTTGGGATTAATTGTGACACTTGGTTGGTCCAGTCATCCACAATCCATCTCCCCTTCACTTGGCATTTTATATTACACCATGCACCTTGTTGCTATTACTGCTTGGGTAGGTACCCTGATTGTGATCAGTTTTTTATCGAACAATGAATCGAACTGGTCAGCGTTTTTAAAATGGTTTACTCCACTTGCGATTGGTTGCTTAATCTTAACGCTCATTAGCGGTTATTTGATGATGACCATAATGATGGACGTAAGTCAGTATCCTGCTACATGGGTTGTCAATTATGGGCAAGCCTTATTGATCAAGCATTTGTTATTCATTCCTGTCTTTTTATTTGCGTGTATCAATGGATTTTGGGTAAAGAAAAAATTACAAGACCCTTCTTACCAACCAAAACCTTGGGCAAAAGCGGAAAGCGTGATCTTATTTTTTATTTTTTCTGTGACCGCAGTGATGAGTCAGCAAGCACCACCAAATGATCTTGCAAATACGATTCGAATCGACGGTGTTTCGCCTCTATTTAAATCGATGACCGGCAATACGATGATTGAATTTGCCCACCTCACCCTTGAATGGAACCTAAATACGATTCTATTATGTGGTTTATCCGTCTTATTTATTGTCTTATTCTTTTTATCCTTTGCTAAAAAGGCACCTGCAGCTTTTACATTCATTCTTGGACTAGCACTTACATTCTCCCTTTATATCATGATAATGGCGAGTGCGAGTGTTTCGTAAAACGAGACACTCAGCTCAACCTAGCGATTCCACACATGTATGAATCTATTTAAAAACGAACTAAGACCACCCTCATCAGGATGGTCTTTCTTTTCACTCGGATAAACCCACTAATTCTTCAATTTGAGCATGGATGGATTGTTGTATTTTATTGACTTGCTCAAAATCCATAGACTCTATATAAATGGACTCTAGTTCATCATGCAGGTATTTTGCTTTCTTTAAACATGCAATGCCTTCATCCATTTTGACATTATAACGCTGCCTAATTTCCTGAATGGCCTCAGCATTCTCTTCATCCGTACCAGGTGGAATAATTTTCTCATACGTATCGAGGATTTCGTCTCCCTCTCGTTCTGGAAAATATTCATGTGGTGCGGTACTGTCGAAAATAGCAAAACCTAGTTCACGTACAATGACCATGTTTAAGTTTTCTGGATCAAATCCGCAATGATAAACTTCTACATCTAACCCACACTGTTCCGCTTTTTTTGCTAGCTTCTTTAGTAAAGTGGATTTACCTGTACCTGGTCTTCCTTTTATAAAATAACGTTTTGGTAGTTCATACGTTAGGTTTGGAATATAATCGACGGCACCTTGCGAGGTAACTGCCCCTAAAAACCGGTGCTTCACATCTGCCTTTTTATGAAGATGAACATTTCCAACAAGCTTTTTAATGTAGTTTTCTGCAAGTTGATCGGCTACTTTACGGTCTATTTTATCGATATAAATCTCTTCCCATTCATCATGAATCGCAAGTGCTTCTCCAAATGTTTTATATGCTTCTTCATAGCACTCTTCTATCTTCTCATTGTAGTCAGCTACCTCTTCAACATGTGACTGAAGTTTTCTACTATCCCAATCCTGACCGAGATTGACGTACTCTTCCTTTGCTCCCGGAGCGGATGGTTCCAAAATATGAGGGGCGGTCCCATCTACTAGACCGATTTGAAGGGATGGAATAATCACGCCATCTAATGAATCTGGATCTGATGAACAATGAATCCATTCAATGTCAAAGCCTTTTTCAAGCCAAATATGACCAATCTGCTTCATAAGAGTCGACTTTCCCGTACCAGGTCCACCTTTCATAATCCACAACCTGCTAAGCGAATCGACATTTGATTCAATGAAATGATGGTATCCTTTCGCGGTATTTCCCCCAGTAAAATAATGACGTATCTTACCAGTCATGCTGTACCCCTCCCTTGATGATGGCCACCCGATTATATATATGAGGGGATGAGGGAAATATAACTTAAATTATCGAAGGCGCAAAGGCTTCTACTGAACTTCAATCGAATTCTACGACACTTCCGTAAAACTTATGCGTTTCTAACACGGAATTATCAGAAAGAGTAGTTACATGAGCATTTAATTCCTTATCATAATTGAATATTCCTGGTCCGAATCTATAACTCAAATCGTTATAAGAAATATCAACAGAAAATATATAACCATATGGAAGTGCCGTTATAGATGGATTCGTCCAAAAATGGTCAACCCTGTGGAACGCGCGGGCCTCCCTACTTGCAGGCTGAGCTCCCTGACACTCGAACCTATACGGTAGTCGGCTTTCGATTCAGGGACAATCATTTTAAAGAAGTACCGTCTATTGAAAAAATAACAACCCCTTTTTAAGAGTTTTTATTTTCTATTATTTTGTAAATGCCATGCATAAAAAAGGTACATTTTACACCTATTAAAGCGATTACATGTGCTTCAAAACTTCTAAGCAGTCAGATGTAAAAAAGATCACCTCACAATTGTGGGATGATCTTTTTTGCTGTTTAATAAACTTTAACCCGCTCGTATGCGCTACAATCTGGATCAATCCTAATTCAAAACAACCCAAAACCCCCCTGCACCTTGAACAAGTGTAGGGGGGTTTTTACTTCTGCTAATCTTAGTTATGTTAACTTCACCTATTTCACGCGCTTTTGTTTTGGAAGAAAGAAAGAGTACGAAACATCAAGATTCTCAGCTAAAGCATGTAATTTAGACACCGTTAATTCCAATAAACCTTCTTCATAATAGGCTAATATACTTTCATCAACTCGTATCATTTTAGATAATTCCATTTGTGTTAACTCTTTTTCTTGTCTTAACTCTTTTATTTTTTTGCCTACAAAGTTGTTTATCTCGTTGTTTAACATTTATAATCCGCCTTTTCTATGTTGTGTCAACCTTTTATTATTTTTTGTCGGCACTGAATTCGTTACCAAAGTTGATTTCCACTTTCTAAAACTGTTGATTTAAATAACAAATTCTTTCAATAGGGGATTCTTGACACTCCCACAGCTTTTTTTCTTCAGCAGCCGCGACCTGTTTTCGTGCCATCAATTCTTTGAGGGACTCCATTAGAAGGTTATCTTCAGGGAAAGCTCTTATACACGAGGTTGCTGGTCGGCGTACGCACTAGAGATATCTCGAGGCGTCACAAAAATAGTCAGATGATTCTAAATCGAAAGGAGGTCTCTCCCGTGAGATTATTGTCCTATGCGATTAAACCAATATAACCGATAGATAATAGAAATAATTTGAACGATTGTTAGTAATATTAAGGTAATGCCAAAAGTAATAACGATCCAAATATTTTCAGTTCCATCGTGTTCATGCTTCATAAATAATATTATTACTATACTAAGAACAATAACAACCATCCATTCTAAAAATGGAGAAAATAAATATCGTAGTTCTTCATCATACAATACCACCCTGTTCTCTTTCTTTAATCCATTCATCAATGCTATCTATTTTAAACAAAATTCGTCTACCAATCTTGACTGAAGGATGTCACGATTTCTAACAAATTTAAATACTGTATATTGAGAAACAGCTAAGTAGATTGCCACTTCAGCTGTTGTGACAGTAGTTCTTCCTATTCAATTAAAACACGTCCAATCATTTAATTTATCATTTATATTTCCTGTAAGCAAGAAGCGCATCTCCAGATAACGGCTTATTCACATCCTTATTATGCCATCAACAAATACAGTAGCGATTTTGATTAACTTTCTCTCCATCCTCAATAATCCGTCTCTGTGTAAACTTTAAATCGTTTTTATCGCTTGCTCACCAAAGGTCTTTTTCACCATGTCTTCCATCGGCGGGTTATGGAGACCCATTCGAACGTCTAAGTAGTATCGTTGCATCGGGTTTTTTTGTGACATTGCTTGTGGACCAACAATTCTCATCGCTTTATCCACAATATCAATGGCTGCATTTGTCACGGTAACTTTAGCAGATGAAAGGAGCGCGCGAAGTTGCTCTTTATCATTCGATTCCTCATACGATTGTGCGGCATGGTATAGAACTTGGCGTGCACTGAGCAATTGAATATCCATTTCGCCGATTTCCTGTTGAATGTTGGGCATTGACCCAATTGGTTTTCCAAGTGAAGCTGGTGTGTAGGAAGCAGCAAATTCAACAGCTTCATCTCTTGCAGCTCCCGCAATCCCGATGTAACAAGCCGGGATATGAAGTTGCCAACCTGGTGTCCACGGTTTGCTTTTTTTATCATGTCTTTTTAGTATAAAGTCTTTTGGAATAACTACTTTATCCATTACAAGATCATGACTCGCTGTCCCCCTCATCCCTACACTATCCCACGTTTTTAGAATGGAGACTCCTGTTGTTTCTCTCGGCACAACAAAAGTAGCAATCTCTTGTGATTTTTCGATTGTTGCTGTCACAAAAAAATAATCAATTAACGGTGCTAATGACGTATAAGACTTCTTACCAGAAATCACCCAATGATCGCCCGATTGTGTTGCAGTTGTCCCTGGTAACGCACCGCGCATAGGGCTCCCTGCACCTTTCTCAGTCGATGCCGTGTTGATTAACGCACCTTGCTTAATCTTATCCAATAACCAGTCTGTTACATTTTTATTCCAATGACGCTTTTCGCTAAATTCAAGTAAACTCCCAACATGCCAACCAATCGATAGCGCTGTTGCTCCGCTTCCTTTTGCAATTAGCTCTTGTCCAAGAACAAATGAATACAACCCCATTCCCTGTCCTCCAAATTGTTTTGAAAGCGTTAAGGTATGATAGCCGATTCCTTTTAATGCATCTATATTTTCTTTTGGCAATGAATTTAATTGATCAAGTAATGGTTCTCTTTTTTTGAAAAGCGGTCGTAATTTTTCCAGTTCTCGAACCATTTCTCTTTGCTCGTTAGTGCGGACGAAATCGTACAAAAAACCACTCCTGTCTAACATCGTTTTCTTTCCGTATACCTTAAGAATATGCATAATTACCATTCTATGTTTTAACTAAATAAAAAAGAAGCGTAACACGATGTCCGCTTCTCTTTTCTCTATAATTTTTTTGATGCTAAATGAGACTCATTTGTAGCATTATTTTGGTCCAGCAAACGTTGAAGTAGCAAGGTGCTTTGCGGTAACGACACATTAACAATTGACCCAAGAAATAGTGCCATAATGAGGGTTCCAACACCAACAGGTCCTCCAAGGGAAAGGCCAATAACTAGCACGACAAGCTCGATTCCTCTCCGAACCTTACTGATGCTCCAACCTGTTTTTTCTACAATCATCATCATCACCGTGTCTCTAGGACCAGCACCGAGATTGGCAGAAACATAAATTCCTACACCATATCCCATCACCACGATACCAATACAAAAAACCGTTATAACTCCGGTCAAAGTGGAGGGTTCTGAAATCAAGAAATTAAATACATCAATAAAAATTCCGATCAACACCATATTTAAAACGGCTCCGACTCGAGGTGGCTTCTTTGTCACAATCACGGTTACACCGATAATGAGAACCCCCATAATGATCGACCACGTGCCTACGGTTAAACCAAGTTGTTGAAATAATCCAACATGTAAAACATCCCAAGGACCTATACCCAAGCGTTGTCCTTTTATTGTTAAGCTAACTCCAAGTGCCAACAGGACAAGACCTGTCATAAAAAAGAGCCAACGTAACAAATAGTTCCGGCTCATCCATCCTACCTTCTTTCCTTACAAAAATTCATTCGCCCCCCTAAGGGTCTATTGCTCCACTTTACCACAAAATGACTGTATGAGGGGTAAAAGAATTTTTACAATTTTTGAAGGTTATACTACAGGAAGATCGGCTGAGACCTATAGCTTGTTGTGGGCGACAATTCATCGGGGAGATAAAAATCACTAAAAGAGTCCGCTTTTGTCGGGCTCTTTTCCTATTCTATTAAAACTGTTAACTACTTAAGTTAAATCAACTAGTTTAGCCTCTGTCACTTGAAGTAAATCCGACACACTCAATTCGACTTGGGTCCCAACTTGCCCTGCACTTACTATGATCGAAGACAAGTTTGTAGCTTGGTTAGCAACAAAAGTTGGATATTTTTTTTTCATGCCAATCGGCGAACAACCACCTTTAATGTAACCTGTTATGGATTGAATATCCTTGACAGGCACCATGTCTATTTTCTTTTCTTCAACTGCTGATGCTGCCTTTTTTAAACTTAGTTCTCTTTGCACCGGCACGAGGAAAACATAAACTTGCTTTGAAGACCCATGTGTGACAAGCGTTTTAAACACTTCTTCAACGGTTCGGTTTATTTTTACCGCAACGGAAGCGCCATCCAGCAATCCATCATCTATATCGTATTGAAATCTTTCATACATAATACCGCTTGAATCCAGCTTCCTCATTGCATTCGTTTTTCCCTTTGCGCTTTTTGCCACCTCAATCACCACCATCCCATTGTGTAAATAGTTTTATTATAGCTGATTTTGAATACTTTGATTTCAAAAGTGTTGAAGAGACCATAAAACGTTCGTTTTGTGTAATACAATTAAAATCATCAATCTTAATAAGAAGAAATATTATTTCTGTGAAATGTTTATATTTTATATTGAATACTTTTTACCAATTGCCTTTTCATGTGCCTAAAAACAGAAAAGCCATCCCAATTGGAGTGGCACGACATCAGATAGATCCTACAGGATCACTTCTACTATCTTTTTCTATAAGAAATAACAATATTAACGACTGACAAAAGAACGATAGCTATAAACAAATATGAATTTTCATACATTTCTAGGTTTATTTCATCTGCCGCATAGCCTAATACGATAAGATCTAACATAGAAACCACTACAAAAATAAATGAAATGACCACAACAGTAACCCAATTAATTAGCTTAAAATGCTTACTAAAAAAAGTAACGATCAAAAACAAAACAATCGAAATGACTAAAAAGAATATAAACGTATAGTTGATAAAATCGAAAGCCTCATGCGACATCACAACAACCCCCTTCATGGATAAAAAAATCTACTTTAAAAAGAAGTTTATGAGTTACACTGATGGATTACATGCTTTAAGAACAGATTGCGTGTAGCCTACGCTTTTACGAGCTGGGAGAAAATCCCGTAAAGCACTATCAAAAAAGACGCCATCTTTTTTCAAGAAAAGCGCCCGTTTTATGGCTTAACAAATTATCTGTTAAGCCTTGATAAAAATGGCTCAAAACGTATAATGACGGATAGAATTCAGTGTGATTCGTCAGTCAAAATTTTAGAACCTTACTTGTTGATCCAGGTTCATCTTCCCATGATTTGAAAAAATCGTTCAGGCTTCGATACATCTTAATCCTAAAATATAGTCATAAATTATTCTTCTACATTATTGTTGATATTACCTTCCAGATTCGAATTCTTTTTTCTTGTTTAATATCTTCGTAGGAATGCAAATAACTTGCCCCGGCATTTGGTGATTATCATTCTTTTATACGTTCAACTTTTTCAATAGCTGCTGAATTATGAACGATAACTTTTTTACTTGGTGGCATTAAGGCGTTTTCAACCATGGCAAGTGCGACTTGCTCCGCGTGAATAGCGCGATAAGAACGCAGCGGACCAACCATTGTCCAACCTATCAATCCCATCATTTTAGCACCAACTATTTCTCCTAAGCGGAATTCTTCTCGATCGCCAACCAGGAGTGATGGTCGAAAAATTTGCAATCGTGGTAAGTCCATTTCTTTTAATTGTTCTTCCAACAGGCCTTTTATACGATTATAAAAAAAGATAGATGATGAATCGGCACCTATTGCTGAAATAACAAGGAATTGTTGTGCATTATTTTTTTTGGCAATCGAAGCAAATTGAATTGGATAATCCAAATCCACTTGGCGAAACGCTTCTTTTGATTTTGCTTGTTTCATTGTCGTCCCTAAACAACAGAATACATCATCTACAGGTCCAATGTCTGCGCTCTCTAAATCGTTGAAATCAATTTTTTTTACTTTAATCTTAGGGTGGTGTTGATCTACAGAGCGTCTTGTAATCACGATAATTGATTCATATTCATTTCGACTACAAAGCTCTTTGACTAGCTCCTGCCCTACTAACCCAGTTGCCCCAATAACAGCTCCTGTACGTTTATTCATATGTATTACCACTCCTACTGTACAATTTATTTTTATTTAACCCGGCTCCATTAGAGTGGGTAAAATGATGCAAAATTATCACATGCGCATAATCTAGGCATATCGCTCTTTTTATCTGGTTTTTCTCTGTTCCTAACTTCACGGACTACTTGATACAATTCTAGATTAGTATAAGCCGTTGGACTCAGTGAAAGCAAGATAGTGGAAGTAAAGCGTCTGAGTGAAAACTTGATTGCATTTTAAGGAATCTTTAATACAACAAAAAAAGCGAGCTGCCATTTGCTATACTAAATAAAAAAATAGATTAAATGAGGTGCATTAACTTGGATAAAAACACAATTGAACAACGCATTATAGAGTTAAAGATGGAATACGTTCGTGCGCAGGATGATTTAGAAAAGCATGAATCAGTTGGAGCTGATGCAACATCTGCCGAAAAAAGACTCGTGATAATTGAAGCGGAACTAGAGGAACTGAGGAAACTACACTTGTAAGGGGAGTTAATAAAGTTAAAAGAACGATGCACTTTTTGAGCATCGTTCTTTTATTATAAAAACTTTAGGAATTATTTATTTGTAAGCAACGTCTCTTGCCGACCGAGGTTAAACGAGCACATCCGCTTTAAAGAGGTGCTACAATTTCAACTTTTATACGGTCAGGGTCCTCCGCATAGAGAGCATAATGACTAGGCCCACCAGCATATGGGTACTGGTCTTCATACAACAAACGATCCCCCCGCCCTTTTATTTGAGCGGCAAGTGAATCAACTTGCTTTTTTGATGATGCATAAAAAGCCAAATGATTCAGCCCCACTCGCTTGCGATGATACCCAGCTTCTGAGTGTTCTTTGTCAACCTGTACAAACACAATGTAAGTATCACCATGCTTTAAGCTAAATCCGTGTTCCCAGCTTTGAAATGACTCATAGCCAAGTTCATCTAATAACCAAGTCCAATATTCTCTTGTTCGTTCAAGATCGGAAACATACAACTCAATATGATGAAGCACTCACTTTCCACCCTTTCATATACACAAATTTCTTCTTACCTATCCATTCACTTCCACCTCACGCAATTTCTCCTGGGCAGGTGCTTTTTGAAATAGGGTTGAACGATCTCTCCAAATGAAGAACAGCGATAGTACAAATGACAAAATATCCGCTATAGGAAAGGCGATCCAAACACCCACCAAACCGAAGAAGGATGGTAAAATAAGCACGAGCGGAATTAAGAATACCAGCTGTCTAGACATTGATAATACAAGCGATATTTTTGCCTTACCGAGCGCTTGATAAAGACCTCCCGAAACCATTTGAAAACCAATGATTGGTGCGGCAAGGAATACCCAACGCATTGCTTCTTCTCCGCCTTTAACCACTGTCGGATCAGTTGAAAAAATAGACATCATAGCTCCAGGGAAAAGCATCGTTACAACCCAAACAAACGTTGCCAGTCCACTTGAGATGATGATTCCAAGCTTTAACGTGTCACTCACTCGATGATAAAGCTTGGCACCATAGTTGTAGCCAATAATCGGCTGCATCCCTTGAACAATTCCAAACATGGGCATGATTGCGAACATCATGATTCGATTAATGATTCCAAAAATCGCCACAGCCGTATCACCACCATGCAACACTAGCATCCAGTTAACAGCGATAAACATAAAGCTTCCTGCTACTTGACGGACAAACGTAGCTGAACCAATCCCAACAATCTCTTGTACAACATTCAACTTTGGCACTAGTCCAATCCATTTAAACGTAAGCGAGCTTTTTCCCGTCCAGAAATACAAGAATATCCAAACTGCCCCTACCGCTTGTGAAATAACGGTTGCAATGGCTGCTCCAGCTACCCCCATGTCTAACCAGAAAATAAAAATTGGATCCAGCACGATGTTCAATCCCGCTGAAATAATCATTGTCAGCATGGCCACTTTGGCATTTCCTTCAGAACGAACAATATTATTGGATGCCATCATAAAAGCTTGAAAAAGAGCACCATACAAAATGATTGACATATATTCACTCGCATAAGGAAGAACATCCTGTGTTGCTCCAAATGCAACTAAAATCGGATCCAAAAAGCTTAATGACAATCCAACCATTATTATACTAAATAACCCTACGAGCCACATAACATGACCGAACACTTCATTGGCTTTTCCTAATTTCCCCTCACCAAGTCTTCTAGAAATAATAGATGCTCCACCAATTCCAATAGCTGCTGCAAAGGCTGTGATGATCAATTGAAGCGGGAAAGAAATAGAAAGTGCAGCTACCGCTTGTGTGCCCACGCCTCGTGCGATATAAAATGTATCTGCGATATTGTATAATGCCATAACGAACATTCCTATAAACGCCGGAAGCGAAAATCGCATCATAAGTTTAGGTATTTTATCCGTTCCTAGCTGAGTACTTTGCTGTTTCATTTTTCTTTCACTCCTTCCTCTTGTTTGATTTTAGCGATGGCATTTGTGGCCATTCTTTTTAAAAGACCAACTACAATGACTTTTTCTTCATCCGTAAAATCTTCTGTTAATGTATTGGTCCAGTCTTTCAAAATAGATCTGATCATCGGCTCCATGTCCAAGGCTTTTGCTGTTAAGCAGACAAGGTGTGAGCGTCGATCTGTAGCATGAGGTTTTCTTGTTACATAGCCCTCATCTTCAAGTTTTTTCACTGCGCGAGCCGTAGTCGTCTTATCAATATTAAGTACATTCGCCATCTGTTCCTGCGTCTGCTCTTTTTTTTCGAACAATACCATCAAAAATTTCACTTGTCCCTCACCGAGCCCATACTCGTCGAAAGTTTTGCTTAAGTGCATATATCCATAACGATGAACAGTAGACAGCCACCGTCCAGCCGATTCATATGATCGTTGATTTTCCATCTTTATACTCTCCATTCCGTTTATTTCATCTGCAATCCATTATAGCAAAAAAGTAGTTGCATTAGCAACCTTTCGTGAGCAGAAGTATAATTTGCTACTTTACAAGAAGTACATCAACCATTATGATGAACGTGGCAAACAAACTGCATATGAAAGTCGATACACTAGGGGTGCTCGTAAGGGCTGTGATGAGAACATTTTGTTCCGATCCCTCATTACCCGATCCAGATAATACTGGCGTGGGGAAGTGTGGTGACTCATCATTCACAGTAACTGGCGAACGTCCGACTTGATGATGAAGTAGCTGCATTTCCTTTCAAGGATGCAGCTTTTTGTTTTGTCTAAAAACACATCATCAGGGGGAATTATATATGTCAAATACTCAATCACCTGAAACACCAGGCACAGGAATCGCATGTGGAACAAGTCAAATTGTCGGCTGTCGCTTTTCTCTTCACCCGATGTCCGATTCCTTTGTTTCTCTTATCAATGAAGCTTTTGAGAAAGTAGATACCTCGAAAACTTGGCGTTTCACCGACGATGTGAGCACCTTGGTCCGAGGACGTGAAGAACACGTTTTTGACGTGGTCAAAGCAATGGTTCTTCACGCAACGAAAACAGGTGTTCATGTCGTTTTAACTGCTACATTTTCAGTTGGTTGCCCAGGTGATTCTGACGGTGACACGTTTATGGCAGAAGATAATATTCGTTTAAATGAGCCCAACGTCAAAAATCTTAAACAATACGTTTCTTCTCAATTTGCTCTTTACCCAATGGGAGATCCAGATTATATGGAAACCATCATGGATCAGGTTGAGTTGGCGAAAAACCACGGCACACTAAATAAAAGCGTTCACTATGCGAGCGGCCTTCATGGAGATATTCATGATGTTTTTAACACATTAGAGGATGTTTTTAACAATGCCAAGAAAAGTAACAGCGCACATATCGTGATGACAGTAAACATGAGCATCAATAGTCCCTCTCACAAATCAGAGGAAAATTAAATGTTAGCTAAATGGAAGCTCTCTGAAATAATTGTCTTGTCTGTTTTAGCGGTTGTCTTCGGTGTGGTGTATCTTGCATTCGTTCAATTAGGTAATGTGATGGCCGGAATAATGGGACCGATTGGCTATGAATGGATTTTTGGTATTTGGTTCATCGTTTCGATTATCGCTGCTTACATCCTTCGTAAGCCAGGTACAGCATTTTTATCTGAAACGATTGCTGGTACGGTCGAGGTGTTAATCGGAAGTGCAACAGGTCCAATGCTAATCGTAACCGCAATGGTTCAAGGTGCTGGAGCTGAAGCCGTCTTTGCTGCAACACGCTACAAACGTTGGAGTGTTTGGGTACTGATGCTTGCTGGTATGGGGTCGTCTGTTACAAGTTTTGCGTGGAGCTATTTTATTTCAGGATACGGTGCGCTAGATTCAGGTTATGTCACACTTATGTTCGTGCTGCGTTTAGCAAGTGGTGCCATTTTAGCTGGTTTACTCGGGAAATGGATTTCTGATGGGCTGTATCAAACAGGCGTATTGAACAGCTATGCCATTGCACGCGCTAAAAAGAGGGATACATATGAAGAAGCGTCTTGATCACGTCGTCATCTCTTTTGACCAGGTAACCTACCGACATTCCGAAGAGCTTGATCCTGTTTTAAATGAACTTTCCTTTGTAGTAAATCAAGGTGACAGTGTACTGCTTTCAGGACCGAGTGGCGCTGGCAAGAGCACTTTAACAATGTTAATGAACGGGATACTACCAGAAAACGGAAACGGTGTAATAGATGGACGAATTAAATGGTTCGGAACAGTCTCTACCAACTGGGTTGCTGGGTCCATATCCAAAAAGATTGGAGTGATGTTCCAAGATCCTGATAGCCAATTTTGTCAGACGACCGTTGAAGAAGAAATTGCTTTCGGACTCGAAAATCTCCATTTACCAAGGACCGAAATGGTTCAGCGTATACATACTTCTTTAGCAAGCGTCGGATTAGATGGGTTTGAACAACGAACGATTCACCAATTATCTGGTGGCCAAAAACAGCGAGTGGCCCTTGCTTGTCTACTCGCCATGAAAACGGAGATCTTGTTACTAGATGAACCGTTCGCCAATATCGATCCTTTATCAAGAAGAGAGCTAATTGCTTGTTTATTTGAATTAAAACAAACGTTTGATTTAACTATCATCGTGATTGATCATGATCTTCATGGCTGGGTCGAATGGATTGATCGCGCTTTATTGCTAGATACAGACGGACGCATTCAATTGGATAAACCGATGGATAAAGCTCTGAGTGATCATTATGACGTTTTTGAAGAGTTGACGATTGCACTTCCACTCTTTATTCAAGTGCAGAAGATCCACGGTCAGTGCGTTTATGTAAAGGAAAAACATTGGAAAAAGCATGCGAGCGAACAACAATGCGATCTACTTCACGAAAAGATCAAAATTAAGCCAAAAAAAGAGACTAACACCCCTCCTTTAATCCAAGCAGAGGCACTCACGTATTCAGTTGAAGGGAAAGACATTTTACAAAATGTTGATCTAGATATTTTACAAGGAGAAACCATTGCGTTTTGTGGCCATAATGGGGCTGGAAAAAGTACGCTCGCCCTTTTGTTGGCAGGTCTCTTTAACCGCTATACAGGGAAGGTTTATCTCCAAGGAAAACCTCTAGAACACCTTTCTTCACAAGAGGTTCGCAGTCAAATTGGCTATGTATTTCAAAATCCTGAGCATCAGTTTGTTGAGCATACAGTCAAAGAAGATGTTGGCTTTGGCTTAAAACTAAAACGGTTACCTGAAGAAATTGTGTCAGAACGAATTCAGTCTCAGCTGCGATCAATCGGACTAGTAGGTTATGAAGATCACCACCCTCTCTCTTTAAGCCAGGGACAAAAAAGAAGGTTAAGCGTTGCGAGTATGACAATTGATGACCAGACACTTCTTTTATTGGATGAACCAACCTATGGACAGGATGCAAAGTCATTAAAAAACCTTGTTGGCATGATTCAAGAAAGAAAACAGCAAGGAAAAACGACTGTTATGGTTACCCACGATATGGAGCTTGTTCAGGAAGTTGCTGATCGTACGTTGCTTTTATCAGACGGAAAAAAGATTTTTCAAGGTCCGACATCATCACTTTGGCAACTCGGAGAAGAAACGTTGGAACAGCACGGGCTCGTTCTACCCTCCTCTGTGAAATTGCGTACGTGGTTAGGAGGTCTGCCACGTGTGGCTACACACCATTAACCCATCGATTAAAATGCTGACAACACTATTCATGATTGTCGTTCTAGCGTTTTTTTTGGACCCGTTTCTTTATCTCTTTTTTTGGTTCGGTCTTATCCTTATTACTTTCACGCTGGCTCGTATTTCATGGAAAACGTGGGCACTGCTCACTGCGCCATTTCTCTTTATGGCAATTGGCTATGTATGGACCGCCATGTTATTTCCAAATAAAGCACTGATGGCAAATGAAACGATGCTTTGGCAGTGGGGCTGGCTCAGTTTAACAGAAGAATCGCTCGCTAGAAGTGCAGCACTTGGATTGCGGGTCATCCTGTTTTCAGCTCTTTCCCTACTGTTCGTTTTAACGACAAAGCCAACTGTCATGATGCTGAGTTTAATGCAGCAACTTAAACTCCCATCTCGTTTGGTCTATGGGATTATGGCTGGCTATCAATTTTTGCCTTTGATCAAAGAGGAATTTCACATTATGCAACGCGCACAACAAATACGAGGAGTTGGCCGACCACGTACATGGAAAGAACGCTTGTCACAGTGGAAAAGCTTTGTCATCCCTCTTTTAGCAAGCGCGATCCGAAAAGCAGAGCGCACTGCAATTGCCATGGAATCAAAAGGTTTCACTGGAGAACCGCGTACCCACTGGTATCGAACTATTCAAGTCAAAAGACGGGATGCTTTATTTGTGGGATTGATGGTAGGATTATTTGCCCTCTCTTATGCTGTTTCTAATTTGATTGTGTAAAGATTTTTTAACACCCTACCTGATCTACAATATCAAAGAAGAACTTTCCCTTTTCTTCTATTATATATTAAAAGAGCATGCATTGATTTTAAGTCATCCACTGTTTACCTCCCCCCTAGAAAGATTTTCTGCTAGGATGAAACCGTAAAATGCCGTATGATGGAGTGAGATCTTTATGAATATCGGAGGAATTTACACAAATGAGTGTTTTAAATGTAGAAAAAGTTGGACATACGTTCGGTGATCGTACGCTCTTTAAAGACGTATCGTTTCGCCTTTTAGATGGAGAACATATTGGACTTGTTGGAGCGAATGGCGTTGGCAAATCCACGTTAATGAGCATTTTAACCGGTGAGCTCATACACGATGAAGGAAAAGTAGAATGGCTACCAGGCACACACTACGGTTACCTGGACCAACATACGAGGTTAGCACCTGGGAGATCGATGCGTGATACACTTCGAGATGCATACCTTCCCTTGTTTAAAAAGGAAGAAGAGCTAAATGACATCACATCAAAAATGGCTGATGCAACGCCAGAAGAGCTCGAGCAGTTGCTTGAAGAAATGGCTGAAGTTCAAGATTCGCTAGACGCAGGTGATTTCTATTCGTTAGATTTAAAAATCGAAGAAGTTGCACGTGGTTTAGGTCTTGATGCGATTGGTTTAGATCGCGACGTTGCTGCACTTAGTGGTGGTCAACGTACAAAAGTATTACTTGCGAAACTACTTTTAGAAAAGCCTAAAGTTTTGTTATTGGATGAGCCTACAAACTATTTGGATGTAGAACACATCCATTGGCTGTCAATGTATTTAAAAGAATATCCGCATGCATTTTTACTTATCTCACATGATACTTCGTTTATGAATGGCATCGTGGATATTATTCTCCACTTAGAATTTACGAAAATGAATCGCTACACAGCGACATATGATAAATTTTTAGAGTTGGCTGAACTAAATAAAAATCAGCATATCAACGCGTACGAAAAGCAGCAGGAATTCATTAAAAAGCAAGAAAGCTTTATCGCAAAAAACAAAGCACGTTACTCGACTACAGGCCGTGCGAAAAGTCGTCAAAAACAATTGGACCGAATCGAACGAATTGACCGTCCTGAAACAGCCGTTAAACCAACGTTTGACTTTAAAGAATCACGTGGAAGCAGTCGTTTTGTCATTGAAGCTGAAGAACTTGAAATTGGCTATGACCAACCACTACTACCTAAGCTCAATGTGACGATTGAACGTGGCGAAAAAATTGCTGTTGTCGGTTGTAATGGGGTCGGTAAATCAACTTTATTAAAAACGATTATGGGGAAAATCAACCCACTTGGCGGGAAAGTCATTCATGGAGATTTCCTTTACCCTTCTTATTTTGAACAAGAGCTTAAAGCAAGACCCATCACACCCATTGACGACGTGTGGAATGAGTTTCCTTCAATGGATCAAAACCAAGTTCGTTCTGCACTTGCTCGTTGCGGATTGAAAAACGAACACATTACTCGCCAAATGAATCAACTAAGCGGTGGTGAACAAGCAAAAGTTCGTTTATGCAAACTTATGATGCATGAAAGCAACTGGTTACTTTTTGATGAGCCTACCAACCACCTTGACGTTACAGCAAAAGAAGAATTAAAACGCGCACTAAAAGCATACAAAGGTACAATCATTCTCGTTTGCCACGAACCAGAATTTTACGAAGACTGGGCAACAACAACGTGGAATGTGGAAAACTGGTCGAATAACCTTTAAACTCAAAAATAAACTCTTTGTTAAATAAGGAAGTTTTACATCTTTTCCGCCTAACCAATCAATGATGTGATTTGACTAAATTCCCCCCATCCTACGAGAGGTGAATGATGAATGGAAACCAACTCTACATTTAATGAAACCTTTGAACAGCTAAAGAACATTTTAGTCCGTCATGAACAAGATTTGGTATTGAAAAAAGATACGGAAAATGATTTCTATTTAGATTCAAACACCATCATGGAACATAATAAAAAAAATGTGTTTTTCGGTGCGGTTCAAATCAAGAAAAATTACGTCAGCTTTCATCTAATGCCTGTTTACATTTACCCAGAGCTACTTGAAGAAATTTCAGATGACTTAAAGAAACGGATGCACGGAAAATCTTGTTTTAACTTTAAGAAACCGGATCTAACGTTGTTTGAGGAACTACGGACATTAACTGAAAAAGGGTTTATCATGTATGAAAAAAATAATCTTATTTAATAAAGAAGTCCTACACGCCATTGATGTGTAGGACTTCTTTTTTTAGTTAGATAAAATAGCAAAATCACTCATAAAACCTCCATTCATTGCCATACTAAGGAAATATTTATCAAAAGAAAGGTTGTTTCCTTATGCATAAAAAAAGTGAACAAGAAGCTTATTGGCGCTTAACAGCAAAATTGCCTGATCATCCCCCACTTTCTGAAAGTAGAGAGACAGATGTAGTGGTAGTCGGTGGTGGAATCGCCGGCATCACAACTGCATACCTTCTTTGTCAAAAAGGCGTACGTGTAACAGTCGTTGAAGCAAGTGAGATCGTATCAGGAACGACTGGCCATACTACAGCAAAAATAACTGCGCAACATGGAGCCATTTATGATGAGCTCCTACACCATTTCGGCCTTGAGGGTGCGCGTTCCTTTTATGAAAAAAATCAGCAAGCTATTGACTGGATTCGTAATACCGTCTCACAAAAGCAGTGGGAATGCGATTTCGAAACACAAGACGCATGGATTTATGCTGACAGTGAAGCAACTATTCAGCAACTCGAAAAAGAACAACATGCCTATGATAAACTGGATATCCCCTACAAACATGCATCTAAGCTTCCTTTCGATATTCACTGTGATGGAGCGCTCATCATGCCAAACCAAGCACAATTTCACCCGACTCGTTACATTTCTGCCATGGTTGAAGAAATTGTGGAAATGGGTGGAAAGCTCCATGAACAAACGAAAGCTGTTGATATTCAGGAAGGACAAGAAATACAAGTCACCATGGAAAATGGACACGTATTAACATGTCAGCATGTCGTTGTAGCCAGTCATTTTCCCTTTTACGATGGGATGGGACTTTATTTCGCCAAAATGAAACCTGAACGATCTTATTTGATGGCAGGTCATTGGAAAGAAAAAGATCCTGGTGGAATGTATATTTCGATTGACCAAACGGTTCGGTCCATTCGTTTCTTCTCGATGGACGGTTCGCGCGGTATCCTTGTTGGTGGCGAGCCTCACTCGACAGGTCAGGGTGAGCCAACGGACCATCATTTTGATGTGTTACAAAAATTCACCTCCACTCATTTAGGAAAAGTTGATTTTACGTATCGATGGTCTTCCCAAGACTATACGACGCTTGATAAGCTTCCCTACATCGGAGCAATTTCGAATCGTCACCCCCGAATATTGGTTGCCACTGGTTTTCGCAAATGGGGCATGACGCAAGGAACGATGGCGGCTCATCTTATTAGTGAGCGCATTCTTGGAACTTCTACACCTTCATCTGACCTGTTTGATCCAAGTCGGTTTCATGCTGATCCTGCATTGAAAAAAGTGATCTCGATCAACAGTGATGTAGTCAAACATTTTGTTAAAAGCAAATTAGAAATACCTGTGATCACTTTAAAACAGCTGCCGCTTGGTGCAGGTGCACATGTTAATTGGAATGGTCAACAAATTGGTGCTTACAAAGATGAAAGTGGTAACGTACACGCTGTTGATACAACGTGTACGCATCTAGGTTGTTCTGTGAACTGGAATTCATCTGAAAAATCATGGGATTGCCCGTGTCACGGATCCCGTTTTACTATTAAAGGTGAGATATTGGAAGGTCCAGCTATGAAGCCTCTTGAGGTCATTAAAACGGATGGATGTGAAGGTTAGTAAACATGTATTGCTAATTTCTTTCTCACAGATAAATTTCAGTTTCCAACAATAAAAGATTATTGTTGATATTGGAACAAAAATAAGGGAACTTTCTTTAATAAAAGTTCCCTTTCTTATACCATTAAAACTCTTGTTTGTTTAATATTAATATCTTGCATTAATCTTCTACATTGATGATTTGCCTTAATTCTTTTGTCGCGTCTGGGGTTATATAGTAAACATGTTCATAACCCATATACATAAATGCGCTTTCTTCTCCTTCATTTCCTAGTAATAGGTGAAGTAAGTGATAGTTATCATCTTGATATTGAACTAAAATATCATAGTCAGGTTTTTCTCTATTTACATCCTCACGTTTTCTTTTTGCACTCTTCATAATGTCTTCGAAATTTGATACTGTTTCTGTTTTTTTAAAGGAAACAAAGAAATTATCATTTATTCCTCCATATCCTTCAGACTCAGAAATCGAAACCTCGGTTATAGTACCCAATAAGGTCATTTCTTTGTTCAGATAAATTTGGAAGCCAATAAAGGTAATGGCACATAAAGAAGAAAATAATAATAATAATAACAATTTTTTCATATGATCCCCCTGATTATTTTGATTACATTTATCTTTATATATCTTCTTCAGCAACCCTGCTCTTTAATGGAATAAACCATAATTAACCAAATATACAACCTCTCATTTTTTACCAATATTATAGAGTAATCGTTCGTCAAATTCAAATAATATTAGAGTTATTTAACTAGCAACTAACTAAAAAACCCTTTAGATTAACCTTACGTTAACCTAAAGGATTTTTTCTTATTTACCCAATTCTTTTACTTTAGCGGTACAGCTTTCCATCGCACTTAAGATCGCACCACGGAACCTTTCTTCCTCAAGTCTAGAAACAGCTGCGATTGTCGCGCCACCCGGAGAACAAACTTGGTCTTTGAGCGTGCCAGGATGAAGCTCAGTATCTAGCACCATTTTCGCCGCACCTAAAACAGCTTGTGCCGCTAAACGATAGGCTTGATCCCGTTTTAATCCTTGCTTTACCCCACCATCAGCCATTGCTTCTATCATCATGTAAACATAAGCCGGTGAAGAGCCACTTATAGAAGGAATCGAATCCATTAACGCTTCTGAAATAATTTCAACTTCTCCAAATGATCCAAATAGCTTTTTAATTTCACAAAGCTCTTCCTCTGTCACCCTGTCGTTCGCACACATAGCACTCATACCCTCTCCAACAAGTGACGGCGTATTCGGCATGGTACGTACAACTTTGATGTTTTTATTGAACATTGTTGAAATGTCTTCAGTCGTTAAGCCAGCTGCAATCGTCACAATAATGACGTCCTCTGCAATCAAGTCTCGTACTTCTTCAATAATTTCTTGGTGCAAGTTAGGTGTCACGCCAAGAAATAAGATATTCGCTTGCTGCGCTACTTCTTTATTAGATGGGACTGTTTTAGCCCCATATTGTAATGCTACTTTTTCTCGTGTAGCTGCTGTTTTTGAACTGACAATAATAGATGCAGCTGGAACCATTTCAGAGCGTATCATTCCGGCGATCATCGCTTGAGCCATTTTTCCGCATCCTATAAAACCAATCTTTCGTATCATTAAGAATTACCTCCTATTAAGCCTCTTTATTTAAAAGAATATAAGATCAATGAAGGAAAAGCGAATAGATGCAATTATTTCTTTTATATTAATGCATTAAAGTTGTCATTTGAACAAACAATTTTATTAAGAATATGTAAAGATGAAATATATCAGTTGCTTATATAATTATATGCCTATATACTAATTATGGATTAAGAAACAACTCATTTTCGGAGGTGAACGCAGTTGATCGCAAAAGAAGCCATTTCAATCGATAAAGCAGCAACGGCACTTAAGCTGATGGGTGATAAAACACGGTTAACGATGCTACGTATTTTAGCGGACCATGATTGCTGTGTCTGTGAATTCGTTGAGATATTTGACATGAGCCAGCCTTCTGTCAGCCAGCACGTTCGTAAAATGAAGGACATTGGCATGATTAAAGAGCAACGCAGAGGACAATGGATCGTTTATTCACTAAACGAAGCGTTCGAAAGCTATGACATGATTCAAAGCGTCCTTCATCACCTGCCTGTTCAAGAACATCATTTAGAAGAGCTAATTAAAAAAGGAAAACGAATTTCCTGTGAGTAAGTTGAAGGAGTGTAGCCCGTGTTTTCAGTAAGTTTAGCCATACTTATTTTTTTAGCGACATTAACACTTGTGATTTTGCAGCCAAAAGGACTGGGAATTGGTTGGTCTGCATGTGGTGGAGCACTCATCGCGTTACTTCTTGGCGTAGTATCAATGCAAGATGTTGTTGATGTAACATCCATCGTTTGGAATGCTACCTTAACGTTTGTCGCACTTATTATCATTTCACTCATTTTAGATGAAATTGGATTTTTCGAATGGGCTGCTCTTCATATGGCTCGTTTTGCCAATGGCAGCGGAATTAAAATGTTTGTTTACGTCACACTTCTAGGTGCACTTGTCGCAGCATTCTTTGCGAATGATGGTGCAGCGCTGATTTTAACACCGATTGTTCTTGCAATGGTAAGAAACCTGAACTTTAAAGAAGCCATGATTTTACCGTTTATTATGGCAAGTGGATTTATTGCAGATACGGCGTCTTTACCATTAATCGTAAGCAACCTTGTAAATATCGTTTCGGCGGACGTCTTTGGAATTGGTTTTGCCGAGTACGCGAGCCGCATGATCATCCCGAACTTTTTTAGCATCGGAGCAAGTTTACTGGTCTTATGGCTATTTTTCCGTAAAAGCATTCCAGAAAATTATGATATGAGTCAGTTGAGAAAACCGAAAGATGCACTTAAAGACGCGAAAATGTTTCGTTTGTCTTGGGGCGTTTTAGCTGTATTGCTCATCGGCTATTTCGCGAGTGAATTTACTGGCGTGCCCGTTTCGATGATCGCTGGGGTAATCGCGATTGTGTTCTTATTGATCGCTCGCCGCAGTCCTGCCGTTCATACAAAAACTGTGGTTAAAGATGCACCGTGGGCAATTGTGTTTTTTTCAATCGGTATGTATGTCGTCGTTTACGGTTTACGAAATGTAGGTTTAACAAGCGTATTGGCGGATGTGATTGAAGTAGCAGCTGCTCAAGGGCTGTTTGTCGCAACGATCAGTATGGGCTTTATCGCAGCGCTTCTTTCGTCCGTTATGAACAACATGCCTACTGTTATGATTGACGCTTTAGCGATTCAAGAAACAACGACAACTGGCGCCATTCGCGAAGCACTTATTTATGCGAACGTAATCGGTTCTGACCTTGGACCTAAAATTACACCAATCGGTTCTTTGGCCACTCTTTTATGGCTACATGTATTAAGTAAAAAAGGATTTAATATCAGTTGGGGATACTATTTTAAAGTGGGAATCATCCTTACAATTCCAACCCTACTATTCACTTTAATTGGTCTTTATTTATGGCTAATGATTATCTTATAACTTTGAAGGAGTGATTCAAATGGCGACAAAAACACTTTATTTTCTATGTACAGGAAACTCGTGCCGAAGCCAAATAGCTGAAGGCTTTGGTAAAAACTATTTAAGTGACGAATGGACAGTCTTAAGTGCAGGGCTTGAAGCACACGGCTTAAATCCAAACGCAGTCAAAGCAATGAATGAAGTTGGCATTGATATTTCTGGACAAACATCGAATACAATCGATCCAGACATTTTAAACAATGCGGATCTTGTCGTAACCTTGTGCGGGCATGCGGAAGACCATTGTCCAATGACTCCACCGCATGTAAAGCGTGAACACTGGGGATTTGACGATCCAGCCAAAGCAGAAGGCACAGCCGAAGAAAAATGGATTGTATTCCAAACCGTACGTGATCAAATTGGTACTCGTATTAAGGAATTTGCTGAAAAGGGCCAATGATAATAGTTAGTATGAAAAAGTGAACGATAACCCGAATAATGGACACTAAAATAAAAAGTGTCCTTATTCGGGTTTTCTGTTTATTTCGAGTGAAATAATAAAGCAATGATCATTGACGAAGGGTTCTTATGAGTAAGAATTTGTGTTACGTTTCAAATATGAAATATGTATATCCATTATGTACGGTAGGACGTTTGGCATGAAGTGCGGATAAACGCTGAGCAGACTTCGATAACGATGCCATATCCGCGGATATCCTCCACTCAGACTTCGATATTGGCACTACAGCCGCGGATAAAACTTCGATAAAAGGGAAAACGGGCAAGGCGTGTTTTTGACAAATTTGGTTTGCCTGGATTCCGAATGTGGAAGAAGACGGATACATTATTCGCCTGTTTCAATAAAAAATTGCTTTACAAAAAAAGATATCTTACTATGCTTATTTTGATCATCTTTGTTCAAAACAAGCTCTTTTTTTATTTTAAAAATCAAAAATAATTGATATAACTGCCAGAATAAATGTAGTTAACACTTATTCCCGCTCCGAAACAGGCAACAAAGCTCTGGTGACAGGACTCCATTCAAACCTTCATCGTTGATTGAATAATGATTACATGTCCCCTTCTTTTCAACGGTTCATAGTCTGCATGCAGTAGCTGCTTTAAATGATAGGACAGTTTTGATTGCGGCATTTCAACCACCTCAGACTCTTTTCGCTACACTTACAATAATTCATATATATGAGGGAAGTTAGATAACAATGGTAGGAAATCTCCCATTTGATAAAAATCATACTAATTCACTAGTAAATATATCAAATTGTTGTAGATTTATTATTTTATAGTAATAAATATTCAATTTCACAAAATTACCAAAAAAACATTGTGCAAATGTTCAGAATTATATAAAGTATATGAGTGAGCTGTTCTTGTCCATTAGGTAACTATCAAAAGTTTGATCTCAACGTAATTTTAGTGTCAGTGATTATATATCGGAATAGTTTCTACAAATACAGCTGAAAGCTTTCTATCAAATGTATAGTAGAAGTTTATTTTTGGATGCACCTTATCATTTGTGTCATCCTCGTACTCACTACATTTTAATTCAAAGTATCCGCATACGAATACTTATAATAAACCAAGCTGCTCACAAAAAATAAGAGAAACGAGGAGAAAAATGAAAAAGAGAAAATTTGTTACGTCGATGTTAGCAACGGGGATAGCACTAAGTACATTAATCGTACCGACAACATCCACAGTTTCAGCATTGGAGACGACAGAAAAAGCTTCTTCTGAAGCAAAACAAAAGACTAAGCAGCAAAAGAAATTGGAAAAATTGCAAGAAAAAACAACAAAAGCCAATGCTAAATTTAAAATGACATGGGATGAAAAGAAAGGGATTCCAAGCTACATATCTGGTAAACTATCAGATAAAAATGCAAATATTTCTGATTTTCTAAGTGAGAATCAAGACATATTTAATGTAAATTCTGGTGAATTTGAGATCCAAAAAATTGAAAAAGATGAGCAAGGGATGACTCATTATCGTACGCAGCTAAAGGCTGATGGAATACCTGTGTTTGGTGCTGAGCTTATTGTTCATACAGATGTCGATGGTGTAATTACAGCGATCAACGGTACTGTTGAGCCAAAGCTAGAGAATAAAAAGTGGTCTAATTCTGTAAAACTTTCTAAACAGGAGGCAATTGACATTGCTGAAGCACAGTTAAGCTTTACGCCAGATGAAAATACGTATACGGTTGAACCATCTTCTGAGCTGTATATTTATAAGCATGAAAATAAATGGGAGCCTGCTTATGTTGTTGAACTACAGTTCCTTGAGCCATACATTGGCCGTGAGTACTTCTTTATTAGTGCTAAGAAAGGTGAAATTCTTGATTCTTATAACAGAATTCAACATGCAGAAACAACTGGGACAGGTACTGGGGTTTTAGGTGATACGAAAACGATCAATACGTATGAACAAAGTGGCACCTATTCATTGTCTGATCGTACGAAGCCTATGAATGGAAATATTGAAACGTATGATGCTGGAGATCAGTGGGCTACAGGAACCATTGTCACGGACAGTGATAATAACTTTACTTCTTCTCGTCAAAAAGCAGCCGTCGACGCGCATTTCTATGCTGGAGTTGTCTATGATTATTTCAAAGAGGAGCATAATCGAAATAGCTATGACAATCAAGGAAGTGACATTATTTCAAGTGTGCACGTCCGTGATCAAAACGACTTAAGTAGACCATGGAACAATGCTGCATGGGTTGGAACGCAAATGGTGTACGGTGATGGAGATGGATCAACATTTACCGCATTATCAGCATCATTAGATGTGGTTGGTCATGAGTTAACACATGCTGTAACCGACTTTTCTGCAGATTTAGTTTATGAACTTGAGCCAGGTGCATTAAATGAATCATTTTCAGATGTGTTTGGACTAATCGTAGAGGCTGGCTATGAAGGATCAGTCGATTGGCTTTTAGGTGAAGAAGTCTATACACCTGGAATTAGTGGAGATGCGTTAAGAAGTATTTCGAATCCAACTCAATATGGACAACCTGATCACTATGATGATTTTGTCGTTTTACCTAATACGCAACAGGGTGACTGGGGTGGTGTTCACACGAACAGTGGAATTCCAAACAAAGCTTTTTATAACATTGCCAATACAATTGGTCTAGATAAATCAGGTCAAATTTATTATCGTGCATTAACACAATATTTAACATCCCAATCACAATTTATTGATGCTCGTAACGCGTTACTTCAATCAGCAGCAGATATTTATGGTGAGGATGGAGTTGAGTACAATGCGATAGCGGATGGCTTTGCAGCAGTTGGAATCGGTGGTTCCGTTGTTGACCCTGGTACTGATGATACATTTGAGCCAAACAACACGTTAAGTGAAGCATATGAAGTAGCTAGTGGAGAAGCGAATACTTCTTACATTTCTTATGCAAATGATGACGACTTCTATAAGTTTACAACAAGTGGAGCAGGTGAAATCTCAATTGATTTAACAAATGTGCCAAAGGATTACGATTTATTTTTATTAAGTAGTGACGGTTCAACATTGGATAAGTCAGAAAATGCAAATACTTCTAACGAATCCATTACGTATAATGCATCAGGTGCAGGAACGTTTTATGTGAAAGTCATTGGCTGGGATGGTGCAAATAGCACGAGTCCGTATACATTGACGGTTTCTTATCCGGAAGAAGTGGTGAGTGAAGGTGAATGGCTCGTTGAAGAAACAAGCTATGATACACCACACCCGTATACGAATAATTTTACAGACACATTTACTTATAAAAAAGCAGGGGCTCAAAAAGTAGCTATCCACTTCTCAGCGTTTGAAACAGAAGCAAACTATGATTTTGTCCGTATTAAAGATCAAAATGGAACGACGGTTGAGAGCCACGATGGTGCAAAAGATGCATTTTGGGTCATTGTTGATGGTGACGAAATTAGCGCAACTTTAGAAAGTGATTTCAGCATCACAGCATTTGGCTTTACGGTAGATCAAGTGAAATATTTCAGTGATGCACCCTTACAATAAGCTGGAGTAGATTCTTCAACTGATTGAAAATCAGCATGTGGAGGGTTTACCGCAAACCTTTTGGTTGCCGGACGTAACCTGTAAGTTCTCTAAGAACTTACAGGTTTTTGTATGAAAAAAGTGAAGGGGTAGGTGTTCGAGATGACGTCTTTTTCAGCGATGTTGCCACTAGAACAATTGTAGTTAACACTTATCCCCGTTCCGAAACAGGCAACAAAGCTCTGGTGACAGGACTCCATTTAAACCTTCATCGTTGATTGAATAATAATTCCATGTCCCCTTCTTTTCAACAGTTACATAGTCTGCATCCAATAGCTGCTTTAAATGGTAGGACAGTTTTGATTGCGACATTGCAATCACTTCAGCTAGATCACACACGCATACTGAACCATGCTTTTGAACTAAATGAAGAATTTCAAGCCTCTTTTCATCAGCCAATGCTTTAAATTTTTTTTCAAACTTTTGAAACGTTTCTTGTGTAGGCTTTAATTCTTGAGACCCTTTCATAAGAATCCTCCTTTTAAATCAATTTTATTTGATATACAATATACCTCTTGTTCAGAGAAAGCGCAACATTAGACGGTTGAAGCACATAGTCCGCCGCTTCAACCGACTAACGTTTTTTATAAATCACTTAAAGCTAGAACATGATCTTCTTTTTTAAGTTCTTGTTCAAGGAATTTTGCCAACTCCACCATTCCATATTTACCGGTTTTTTCTTCGGCATCTGCATTATAGTTTGTATTAGTGTTGATGTCATACGTGTAAACGGTGCCGTCCGCATCACGAATGAATTCAATTCCTGCTACTGCAATGTGATTGGCAGATAAGAACGATTCATATTGTGCAATGATCGGATCATCAAAATCAGTGACCACTTTAAATTTCGGTTTTTCTTCAACTTCTTCCCCTACTGGACAAAAGAGGTCCCCTATTTGGCATGCGTCGGCTGGACAAAGTTCGAATCCTTCGGACGCATCTACACGAACAGCATAAACAAATTCCCCGCCAATAAATTCACATCGTGTAATAAATGGTTCTGGCGCTTCGATGTATTCTTGAATCAATGTAATGCCATCGACCGGAAGTTCAAAGTCCTCTCCATTCACATATTGTTTTAAGCCTTCAATTGAATGAAATAATTGAACCCCTAATCCCTTACCAGCTCGATTGTGCTTAGTAATAAATGATTTTTCACCAAGTTTTTCTGCCGCTTCGATAATTTGTTTACGCCCTACTGCTGCCATCGTTTTCGGCGTTTTGATGCCTTGTGCATTAAGTGCCATGTATTGATTGACTTTACTTACTTCTAGTCGAAGCGCTCTCGAGCCATTGAACACTTTTCTACCGTGGCGTTCCAACCATGAAAGCACAGATTCTGTTAACTCTGGTGCGTATCGGTGGTCGCGTGTATGAGATGACGCACTCATTCTACTGTAAAAAATACCCTCTGGAGGCTCTTCTGTTAAGTCCACAACACCTTCATCTAAATGCCAAACTTCATAAGGCACGTTTCGTTCATCTAATCGTTTCGTTAAATGAACAGTCCATTCATCATTTTCATGTAACACGTATACTTTACCCATTGGTGGTCACCCTCCTACTGCGAAATCATACGCTTATGTTTTCTAGGTTACGTTTTTTCTCAACAAGTGGCATTACTTTGGTTGAAAATCGTTTCATTTCTTCAAGCTGCGGTGAAAATTGAAGGAGCAATAAATCTAATCCTACTTGTTCAAAAGCGATGATGCGGTCTGCAATTTGTTCTGGTGTTCCAATTAAGTTTGGACGTAACCCACGATTTGAAACAGAGTAATCCAATAGCTTTACTTGCTGTTCCAGCTGTGATTTGCTAACAAAATCGTTATAACCCGCGTACCCACTTACATCTTTTACATCGGTAATACGCTCTAGCTCTTCTTGAACCTCTTCTTCTGTATCACGACAAATAATGTAAGCGGCCATACCGAACGACTGAAATGGATCTTTACCTGCAATTGCTCGACGCTGTTTCATTTCATCAATTTTCTTCTCAATCTCTTTTACTGTTCCACCATGCATCACATACGCGTCACAGTGATTGACTATTGTTTCTTTTCCGCGAGGGCTTTCCCCACCTGCGTAAAGAATCGGATTTGGACGTTGAACTGGCTTTGGTTCGAGCTTGGTTCCGTCTATATTGTAAAACTTCCCCTTATGACTGAACGTTTCTTCTGTCCATAAGCTTTTCATCACTTTTATAAACTCTTCCGTACGATCGTAACGCTCATTATGTTCAGTGAAGACGCCACCGTACTGCTTTGCTTCTTCAGCCCACCATGCAGATACAACATTTAGTGTAAAGCGTCCGTTTGAGATGTGATCGATGTTTGCAGTCATTTTCGCCGTGACCGCTGGATTGTGAAAACCCGGTCTGATTGCTGTCATGATCTCAATTTTATCTGTTACAGCGGCAAGCGCTGCAGCAGTTGACCATGCTTCAAGTGAATCTCGTTCAGGTCCTTTTATATCGTTTAAATAAAGTTCAGCAATTAATGTAGTGTCGTATCCCCATTGTTCGGCAGACTGGACAACCTTTTTAGCATAGTCAAAGGTTGGTGGCATTCTTTCTTCCTCCACATTGCGAAGCCAACCACCAAAGATCGGTAACCAAAATCCATACTTCATTAATCCTCACTCTCCTCTTCTAAATAAACAAAAAAACTTCCCCTGAGACAGAAGAAGTTGTGTGCTTTGCTTCTTTCTTATCTCTCAGGAAATATTTCTCAATCTCCTGCTGGACGTAGCACCATTCTGACTTGTGTCAGTGGTTGCCGGGCTTCATAGGGCCAATCCCTCCACCACTCTTGATAAGAGCTATTCACTTTAATACGTTAATCCTATCGTACAAGTCGGTTATTAGTCAAGCGAAAAATCAATAATTTTCCGAACAATCAATTAGTTTTTACGAAAGAAAAAACGACTGCGTGACAGTCGCTTTTTCAACATATTTTTAGGATTCGAGAACGCTACTCTTCTTATTTCCTTCCATAATATGCTTTTCTATTTTTACTTTTGTAATTTTGTTTTTATCCATTTCGATTACATTAAAACGTAGATGTTGATAATCAAACGCTTCTCCTTGTTCTGGGAGATGACCAATTTCTTTTAATACAAAGCCCGCAAGAACATCTTGTTCTTCAGGTAACCTTATTTTAAAGGCTTCATTTAATCGGTGAATCGCAAGCTTTCCATGACAAATGATGTGGGAGTCCGTTAATTCGTCAATCCAAACCTCTTCGTCATCATCATTTTCATCCGCAATTTCTTGTCCAATCATCGCTTCAATAATATCTTCATGCGTGATGATTCCAAGTGTACCACCGTATTCATCTAAGATAATCGCAAAGTGTTTTTTTGCTTGAAGCATGCGTTTAAAGATGCGTTCAATGGAAGTCGTTTCTACTGTAAACAATGGATCCTCGTCTATAAATTCATTAAATGGCCTTTCTGGATTCATTGACCACTCAATCACTTGCTTTGAATGAAAGACCCCCACGATGTTATCCATATTTTCTTTGAATACTGGATAGCGTGTATAGGGATTATCAACGACATGATTTCGTGCTTCCTCGTATGTGAAATTTACCGGCATACCAACAATATCAACACGCGGCGTCTTCATCGCATCCCCAACGTCTTTATGTTGGAAGTCTAGTACCCCTTTAATACGTAATGATTCATCACCTATAAATGTTCCCTCTGTTGAAGCGATATCGACCATTGTGCGTAATTCTTCTTTCGTGATGGTTGCTTCTTTAATGTCACCTTTTGACAAAACACGGATAACAACATTTGTGAATCGAGACAATAAGAAGGTAATGGGACTTAATAATGTCATTAGCATTCGGATGACTGGACTTACGATGAAAGCAATACGATCAGCAAAAGTTGCCGCAATGGTTTTTGGGATGACTTCCGCAAAAATAATGACCGTAACAGTTAATATCGCCGTTGCTATCCCTACTGAGAAACCATAATTAATAGCAATCATGGTCACTAGGGTTGGCATCATAATATTGGAAATATTGTTTCCAATCAAAATAGTTGTAATCATTTTATCTGGCTTAGCCACTGTTTTTAAAAGCTTCTCTGCAGCAAGATCGCCTCTTTCTGCACGTGTTTTAACTTTCATTTTATTAACTGCTGTTAGAGCTGTTTCGCTTCCTGAAAGAAAAAATGACATAAAGAGTAACAAGGCTATGGCTATAAATTCCAACGATATTCCTCCTGATTTTTATCAAACGTTTTTTATTAAGCTTAGCGTATACTAAATTGCATTAGATTTCCACTCGCACAATTTGAAAGTTTAGATATTTCTTATCGATTAAATGGTGTTACATATGAATGCTTTTAACTGGGGATTTTTCTTGCGAGAAACTAGTGTGGAATATTTGATAAAGGGGGTTTCTAGAGGTAAAGTAAAATAGAGTTCATTTATTGGTTGATCACTTTTACGAGAGTGACTATTACATAACACCTAAGACAACGAAAGCCCTACCTCTCTTTCGTCCTTACGGCTCCTCGACCGTGCCAGTGTGAATCAGACATTACTACGTTAATGGTTGTCCCATTAGTACAGTTATCTGGATTTTGGTCTGAAAGGGTTCAAACATTCTGAACCGATAAGAAGTAAAACATGGAATGGTCCTTTGATACGCAGAAAATAGTGGATGCCTTGCACATGTATGTGTACACGCAGACATGCTTTTGGGGGTAATACCTATTGTTGGTGTCAAACGACTTTTACTGCTCAGTTGATCTCGCTCTAGGGCGAATCTAGTCAATCAGGCCTTAAATGCCAGACCTTTATTTAATTAGGAGCGGCTGGTGAGGTCAGCACGACTCTCTTGTCGCTCTCGTAAAATGATCAACCCACATCATAGCTTACTGCTAAACGTTTGTCAACTACCCTACTACATAAGGAGGCAATACTCATGCATAACGACATTCATAACTACCTTACAAAGTACCGTGATCAACATTTAAACGAGTTAACAGAATGGCTTTCGATCCCAAGTGTCAGCTCACTTTCTGAGCATAAAGAAGATACACTTAGAGGAGCAGAATGGATAGCAGATTCTTTAAAGAAAATTGGAATGGAAAACATTAAGCTTCACCCCACAAAAGGTCACCCTGTTGTATATGCTGATTGGATTCACGCGGAAAACAAACCGACTGTGTTAATTTACGGTCATTACGATGTTCAGCCAGTTGATCCGCTGCACCTTTGGGAAACTGCACCATTTGAACCAACCATACGTGACAATAAAATCTTCGCACGTGGCGCTACAGATGATAAGGGACAATTCTTCATGCACCTAAAAGCCATTGAAGCTTTAATGAACATACACGGAGAGCTACCTGTAAATGTGAAATTTTTAATTGAAGGTGAAGAAGAGATTGGTAGTGTTAATCTTCCAGCGTTTGTAGAAGAAAACCAAGAACTACTAGCATCCGATGTAATCCTCATCTCAGACACTGGAATGCAGGAAAAAGGACGGCCAGCTATTTGTTACGGGTTGCGCGGACTCGCTGGTGTACAGATCGATGTAAAAGGAGCAAAAGGTGACCTTCATTCTGGATTGTACGGTGGTGGCGTTCAAAACGCGCTACATGCACTTGTTCAGTTACTTGAGTCATTCCGTGATGACAACGGGGTCATTCAAGTGAAACGTTTTTACGACAAGGTAGAAGCACTCAGTGATGAGGAAAAAGCAGCTTATAATGCGCTTAATTTCTCAGAGGACGGCCTAAAAGAAGAACTAACGGTTGAGGAATTAGTCGGTGAAGAAGGCTATACGTATATTGAACGCACTTGGGTCCGTCCAACACTAGAAATTAACGGTATGTGGGGTGGATTCCAAGGGGAAGGAATCAAGACCGTGTTGCCGAATGAAGCACATGCGAAGATCACGTGCCGACTTGTGCCGAACCAAGATCCAGATGAAATCGTTGAATTGTTAACAAAACACGTTAACGCTCATACGCCACCAGGTGTCACAGTAACCGTTACACCATTTGATAAAGGAGCACCTTACGTGACCCCTTATTCTCACCCTGCCATCCAAGCAGCTGGTCGTTCATATGAAAAAGTGTACGGAGTTCCAACACAGTTCATTCGCGGTGGCGGCTCAATCCCGATTGTTGCTACGTTTGACCAAATCTTACAAAAGCCAATCGTATTGATGGGGTTCGGCTTGCCGGGTGAGAATTTCCACGCACCGAATGAACACTTTCATCTTGAGAATTTTGACCAAGGTTTGCGTGTGATTGCTAATTATTTGAGTGAACTTCCTCAAACATTTTCTAAGTAACTAGATTTTTAATTGATCACTCTTAGCATCCTTTGGGGTGCTTTTTGTTGTGTCGGGATACGGAAAACAAATGGAAACAACCCCGAAAACGTGATCTTACCTTTATGAGCGCCCTTCGGTGAGCATAAATTAAACCATGACAGATGATCCTGCTGTTTCGGATTATAGTCACACCGCCCAAAAATGAAACATATACTAGACCAATTGCTACTTAAGGGGTGTATGTAGATGAATGGTCAACCTCAACAATCTGTCCAGCTTACCAGCACGTATGATCCTTACTTATATCAAACACTCAGTGATTTGATGGGGAATGAAATTGTTGTTCAAACGACTAAAAACACGCTACAAGGTACGTTAAGCGGCGTTACGCCAGACCACATTGTGATTAACATCAATCGCACGCCATTTTTTGTCCGAATTCAAAGAATTGTATGGGTGTCACCTTCTTAACTAGATCTGCTTTCATAACTTCTCCTCCCACACATATAAATAGTAGGACGACCATGTTAGAGGAGGAGAACTGATGTTTAAGAGAGTAAACAAACTGCTAATTGAGCTCCCAGCTCCAGAATATGGCGACGCCAATGCGGCTGCGGCGGTACAAGAGCTTTTAGGTGGGAAATTCGGTGAAATGTCCACTCTGAACAACTATATGTATCAATCATTTAATTTCCGTCAAAAAGGGAAACTAAAACCATTTTATGACCTTGTCGCAAGCATTACAGCTGAAGAGTTTGGTCATGTAGAGCTCGTCGCCAACACCATTAATTTATTGCAAAAAGGAACAACTTTTACCGCCGAACCTGACTTAACACCATTGCAAGATGCAAAAGATAAAAGAAACACTTATTCTTTTATTGCGTCAGCCCAAACAGCTCTAGCAGGCGACTCTATGGGTAATTCTTGGCGAGGAGATCATGTGTTTACGAGTGGAAATTTAGTGTTAGACCTTTTACACAACTTCTTCCTAGAGGTAGGGGCAAGAACGCATAAAATGCGCGTATATGAAATGACCGATCATCCAACAGCCCGCGAAATGATTGGTTATTTACTCGTGCGCGGTGGAACGCACGTCCTTGCTTATGCCAAAGCGATTGAAATGGCAACAGGCGTAGATATGAAAAAAATGATACCAATTCCAAGCTTAGATAATCGCGTATTTGATCATGCTAGGAAATACGAAGATCAAGGTGTAGGTAATGTTCTGTTTACTTGGAGTGACACTGACTATCAAGATATACGTTCGATCTGGAAAGGCACAAACCCAAGTAATGGACAACCGCTAATCGTCCAAGACGGCGTTCCACAAGGAGCTCCAATTCCCGACCTTGATGACTTACCAGAAGAATTCGCCCCTGGAATTGGTCGTGATGAATATGAACAAATTGCCAAACGTCTAATGGCAAAATTGTAATAGTTACACAGAGGGTCAAGTAAACTTGCCCTCTTTTTTGTGTACTATGATAAGATGAATAAAACATGTAGAGAGTAGGAACAAATCATGAACGGACAACTAAGAAGCAACATCCAACCTGGCATTGAAGTAGATATCGTATTGAAGCAAGATCAACGCTCAGGTAAGTTAACAAAAGGCGTCGTGAAAGACCTCCTAACCAAATCCCCCAACCACCCTCACGGCATAAAAGTACGTCTAGAAGATGGGCAAGTCGGTCGAGTTAAAAACATACACAGTAACTAAAGCAGAAACAGTTATCACTGGAACGACATGAACGAAAAGCAGCTAGTTTTCGCTTACGTAGCGAATGCTAGCTGCTTTCGTTTACCCTTCACTCTAGTGGCAAATGTGTAGAACTCAATAAGAAAAGATGGTCAACAGGAAGAGAAGCACCTAGTTGGGTCATATGCCTAAAATTAATAAAATATTTAACATTATAAACGCCCTTTCCATATACTACCGAATCAAGTTATTTGGAAGGAGTTTTTTTAATGTCTGCATCTCTTTCATTAGTGCTACTGGCTCTGGCTTTATCCCTTGACACTTTCTGTGCGGGGCTGACGTATGGCCTTCGCAAAATGACCATTCCTCTCAAATGGGTTTTTCTTATGTCTACCTTTGCGGCAGGGATATTATTATTATCAATGCTAGTTGGTCAATCACTTGAATCCTTCTTGTCCCCCACTACAGCAGAACATATTGGAGGAACCATTTTGATTGCACTAGGTACGTATATTTTATATCAATTTTTCCGACCTGAAAAAGAAGATGAAGTGCCTAATGAAGAAAAAATATTATTAAATTTTGAAATCAAATCGATTGGTTTTGTCATCAATATTCTGAAGCGTCCTCTGGCAGCAGACTTTGGTCGTTCTGGAACGATTACTGGATTTGAAGCAATAATATTAGGGATAGCGTTATCATTGGATGGTTTAGGTGCTGGTATTGCTGCAGCATTTTTAGGTTATCCTCCGCTGTTATTGTCAGCAGCAGTACTGATTCTGTCTTTATCATTTACAACTGGTGGAGTAAAAATAGGAAATATGTTCAATCATATAAAATGGATCCAACACGTGTCATTCATACCAGGAATTTTACTCATTTTGCTTGGTCTAACTAGGTTTTTTTAATACAGGAGCAGGATAAGCAGTTATGGATGCCGACGTTGCGAAGTAGGAGCAAAAAATAGACCTTCTTATCGCTAATTACACTTGAAAAAGTGCAGAGTTCAAAGGAGGTCTATTGCTTGGTGGTGAATGACATTGTGGAACAGCTATTTCTTTTTCACAAAAACAACTTTCAGATAATCTCCTTCAGGAAAAGAAGACGAGATCATGAAGTCCTCAGGTAGTGAATACGTCTCAAGGATTTCATAGCGAATTCCTTTTTCTTTAAACGCTTCATCTATGAAACGTTGGAATTTTTTCATGTTAAATGAAGCTGCATTTGTGGAAGCAACAATCATTCCTTTATCTTCTGTCACATCAATCGCTTGCTTCATTAAATTTTTATAATCTTTTGCCGCACTGAAAGTATGTTTTTTCGAACGCGCAAAGCTTGGCGGGTCCATGACGACAAGATCAAACTTTACATTATTTTTAACCGCATAATCAAAATAACGGAACACATCACGAACGAGAATGTCTTGTGCTTCATAGTCGATCCCATTCATGCTAAATTGTTCAATTGTCTTTGCCACGCTTCGATTTGCTAAATCGACACTTGTCGTTTTAACCGCTCCACCTAAAGATGCAAAAACCGAAAATGCACCTGTATAAGAAAACAGGTTAAGGACTGATTTTCCATCAGCAAAACGATCACGAATTGCACGCCTAACATCACGTTGGTCAAGAAACACCCCAACCATCGCTCCATCATTTAGATAGATAGAAAAATTCACTCCATTTTCTTTGATGATTAATGGAAATGATGGACGTTCTCCACGTACAAAGTCATCATCAGCCAAATATTTCCCTTTCGTATCAAAACGCTTTTTTTCATAAATACTTTTATACGAAGAAAGCTCTTCAAAAGCAGCTAAAATTTCATCGCGGAAAAGGTAAATCCCCTCGCTATACCACGTGAATAAATAATGACCATCAAAATAATCAATTGTCAGCCCACCAATACCATCCCCTTCACCGTTAAACACACGAAAAGCAGTCGTATTGGTTTTCGTAAACCAGCTCTTTCTACGCCCAAGCGCAGCACGTAATCGATTTGAAAATAATCGCTGATCCACTTCTTCACTCGAATCCCATGTTAAAAGCCAGCCAATTCCTTTATTTTGATTTCCTTGAAATCCTTTCGCAATAAATTGATTTCGCTCATCAACCGCAACAAGAATATCACCTTCCTGCTTCAACTGATCTTGATTAACAAGCATCTCTTTTGTTAATAGCGGAAAACCGTTTGCTACTTTATTTTTAAATTTGTTCTTAATTTTAATCGTGCTCAATATGATCTCTCCTCAACAGCATGGGTTGATCTTATTAGATAAGACCTTTATGCAATACCCCCATCATAACTGACCAGTTGATCTCACACAAATTTCCTATAAAATAATTCCTTTACAATGCTTTATCTTTCGTTGTTTCCTCTTTTTCAATATACTTTTTTAATTTTTGTAAATGGAACAGTTCTTCCTTGGAAATCATGCGCACAACCATCCCTTTAAATAAACGGCGTATAAAGCCACTCGTTTGAATCGTCCCATCAAAGGTTACGTACGTTGATTCTCCTTGAGGTTTGAATGTATAACGAAATTCAATTCTCACTCCGTTTTGTTCACTTGAAACGGCATACGATTCTGCGGGTACAAATTCAATAACCTCTAGAGTTGATTGGACCCGCCGCCCACCTAGATTGCGAACCTCTTGATATTTTGTTCCTTCTGCAACTGGACCATTCGTTAATTTTTCTACCTGCTCGACCTGATCCATGATTAGTGGCGACCTTTCCATATCGGTTGCCATTGCAAAAACGGTCTCAATTGGTCTGTCGATGACCATCGTTTGATTAAGTGCTCCCATTGATCATGCCCCCCGCTTGTAATAATTAAATATCTATATACCTATTATAGGGTTAAGATAAGCCCATTCATATATGTACATCAATACTAAAAAAATGAATAGATTAAATAGTAATTAGATTTCTATCCTAAGAATGAATCAAAGTTTGAAATCAACTTGCATAGGAAGGTAGCTTTTTTCATTGTGTATAATATGTGGATAACTTTGCTTCTCGTATTCTATTGAAAATTCCCACGTACTTATTGCATTAAATTGTTATTTTCCGAACGAACATAGTATGCTACTCATTACACACTACACATATTAGGGAGGATTAGAGAATGAGCAAAATCAACAAAAGAGCGATTGGACAAACTGACCTTAAACTTTCACCACTAGGTCTCGGGTGCTGGCAGTTCAGCAATGGTACAGGAATTGTTGGACGATATTGGGCTACAATGGAGGATAGCACAGTCAAGGAAATCATACAGACTTCATTAGATGGAGGCATTAATTGGTTTGATACAGCTGAAGTTTATGGTAAAGGACAATCTGAAGAAACACTTGCTGCCATGTTAGACGAACTGAACATTTCACCTGAAGATGCACATATCGCGACTAAATGGTGGCCACTTTTCCGTTCTTCCTCTTCCATTACAAACACTATTGGTACACGACAAGAAAAGTTAAATCATCGTCCAATCGATTTATACCAAGTTCATCAACCACACTCCTTTTCTTCCGTTGAGAAAGAGATGGATCAAATGGTCAAGCTAGTTGAGGAAAAGAAAATCAACTACGTAGGTGTAAGTAATTTCAGTGAGGTTGCCATGAGAAAAGCACATGCAAGACTTCAGGAATATGGGCTCAACTTAACATCCAATCAAGTGAGGTACAGCTTATTAGATCGAAGAATTGAAAAAAACGGAGTTCTTGACGCAGCAAAAGAGCTTGGCATTTCTCTTATAGCCTACTCACCTCTTGAACAAGGGATTCTCAGCGGGAAATTTCATAACGATCCATCACTTGTTCAAAAAAGTGGCATGAGAAAATATTTAGGGCGCTTTAAACCTAACGGATTGGCAAAATCGTATCCACTTATTTTAAAACTTGAAGAATTGGCAAAAAAATATGAGGTGAGCGCAAGTCAAATCGCACTCAACTGGATAATTTCATACCACGGTGAAACAGTTTTTGCGATTCCTGGCGCCTCAAAACCTCATCATGCAGAAGAAAATATCGGAGCAATGAATTTTGAATTATCACGCGATGAGCTTGAAGAGATTTCACGTATTTCCTGGGAAATTGTCGAAAAATCTCCGAAAAAATAATCATTAAAACAAGCGCAGAGAATTCTGTGCTTGTTTTAATTCAGTTATATAAGCTACTCTGCCCAAACTGAAAAGATGAGTGCTTCCTCAACTTAGAAAACTGCCTTAAATAAAATTAGCAAACAAAAATAGAAGCAAGATTGGACCAATCCATACTATTGGAAGCGCATTGACTAAAATCATTTTTTTCCATATCTCTTTTTGATAGGATAGCCAGGTCACTACAATTACCGCGATCACAACAAATGGATACGCACCAATCACGTACTTCAGAACAATTGCAAGTATGTTCCCTTCTAGCTTAGGATCATCGAACATCCTCATTGACAGGCCAAAGAAAATAAACCACACAGGTAAAAATAAACAATAGAACACATGACTAGCCCACAACAGCATCGCTGCTTTACGATTCTTCATCCGACATTTCCCTTTCAGTTTTTCATTTTCTCACAGCAAAAAGGATAACCTCCTGAACCCTCTCTGCCGAAAATGTATATTGCTCTTTCCATCATAACCATTTCTGTCTCCAACGAACACCGAAATGCTTATGTAGATGGGGGTTGAAGCACTTTCGCTCGCTACAGTCCACAGTCCCCTTCAGCGAACGAAAGTAATTGCTACATCTCTTCAGGAGCATCAATGCCCAATAATCGCAGGCTTTCTTTTATAACAATGGTCGTGCTATATATAAGTGTTAGGCGTTGTTGTTTTTCTTGTTCATTTGCGTTTTGCAGAAAGTTGACATGTGCGTAGTAGTGGTTGAAGTGTTGGCATAGTTCTACTACGTATTTGGCAACTTTAGATGGATCCCATTCTTTTACTGCTTCTGAAATGGTGTCTTCAAATGCATGCAGTTGGATTATGAGCGGTCGTTCTTCTTCACCAAATGTTTCATAAGTAGTTGACCATCCATGTTGCATGTCCATTTTAGCTTTACGAAGAATTGAGCACGCTCTTGCATGCGCATATTGGACATATGGTCCTGTCTCCCCTTCAAACCTCAGCATATCTTCAAGTGAAAAATGAACATCATTTTGACGAAACACTTTTAAATCATGAAACAATACAGCCCCTACACCTACTTTTTTTGCCACAAGATCTTTTTTTGCGAGAGTTGGATTTTTTTCTTCGATAGCAGCTTGTGCAATTTTAACTGATTGAGCAAGTACCTCCTCTAACAAAACGACTTTCCCTTTGCGTGTCGACATTTTCTTGCCGTCTTTCAACATCATACCAAATGGAATGTGGACAAGATCATTCGCCCATGGAACATCTAACTTCTTCAAAACAGCCGCTAGTTGTTTAAAATGAAGCGATTGCTCGTTGCCCACTACATATAAAGATTTTGCGAATGAATAGTTCTCGTAACGGTAGTAGGCAGCTGCTAAATCTCGTGTTGCATAAAGAGTAGCTCCGTCTCTTTTCTTAATCAAACATGGCGGGAGCCCTTCCTCATCAAGTCGTACAACCATTGCACCATCAGATTCCTCCAACAAATTTGCCCGCTCAAGCATGTCGATCACAGCTGACATTTTATCATTATAAAATGCTTCTCCGTTGAATGAGTCAAACGAGATGCCCATCAGTTCATAAACGAGTGAAAAAGCATGAAGAGAGACCTCTCGGAACCACTCCCACAGTTTAGCTGCTTCCGCATCACCCTCCTCCAAACGTTTAAACCATAAACGGGCTTCATCATTTAATGAAGGATCCAATTCAGCTTGTTCATGAAAATGAACATATAATTTATGCAATTCAACAATGGGTGAAGTTTTAACTTTCTCTTCATCCCCCCATTTTTTATAGGCGGTAATAAGCTTGCCAAATTGTGTACCCCAATCACCAATATGGTTGATACGAATTGACTTATAACCTACTTTTTCAACGATATTAGCAAGAGCATTCCCGATTACTGTTGATCTCAAGTGCCCCATGGAAAACGGTTTTGCAATATTAGGCGAAGATAAATCAATCGTGACAGCTTTCCCTTGTCCCACCTGTTTTTCTCCAAAATGAGAACCTTGAGTAGTGATATCTGACATGACTTTTGCGGCCAATATTGGTATATCAAGATAGAAATTAATGTATCCACCAACAACATTCACTTTATGGACACCTTCACATACAAAAGCTCCACCTAAATCTCTAGCTATGTCGGCTGGGGACTGTTTGAATTCACGAGCAAACCGAAAACACGGAAATGCCAAATCTCCATGATCAACATGTTTTGGTTTTTCTATCATTTTTTCAATTTCGATTGTTGAAAACTTGTTGCTTAATAACTCATTTAGCGTTTGAGCGATGTCTCTCTTCATCTTCATTCCTCCTTGTATAAATACAAAAAAGCATTCGTCGCCTGCAAAAAATGCAGGAGACGAATGCTTTATCCGCGGTACCACTCCAATTGAACTCACCCCATAAAGGTGCACTCCAACTCAAGCGAATAACGGACGCTTTATCCGTTGATGCCTACTCATGTTCAGCATCACACCTCACGAGTGCGTTTCAACATTAGTTCTGCGCCGGGCTTACACCATCCCCAACTCGCTTCAGCATCTCCTAAAGTCTACTCTCTCGTTCATCGATTTAAAATTTATAATTTTTACTTATTATACGGATGTATCCCTCACCGTGCAACACTTACTTCAACGATTTCCATTGAAGATATCACCCAGCCAGTAAAAAAGTAGACGACAGCGTTGAATTTAATTACTTATGAAATTCAATGAATTCTAGTCGATTCCCGAATGGATCTTTTAAAAACATTCGATCTCTTCCAGTAATCGGTTCTTCTTCTTCGATCAAAAACGAAGCTTCCTCTAGTTTTTGACGCAAGTTTTGTAAACCTTCAACGACGAAACCTGGATGTGCTTTTTTTGGTGCAACAAATGGTTCTAATGCGCCAATATGAATTTCTTGCGGACCACATATAAACCAACAGCCGCCTCTATGACGTAGGTTTTCTGGCTTCGGAATTTCTTCAAGACCTAATACCCCTGTATAAAACCTTCTTGCTTCATCTTCTTTGCCTTTAGGTGAAACTAATTGTACATGGTCAATCCCTCTAAAAGAAAAACTCATACCTCATTCCCCCTTCCCCTACATAATCTCGAAACACCCAAAAAATGTCAAATATTATACCGAAAAACTATTTTAATTCTCGATATTTTTCGATAAAAAGCTTGGGATGTTCTTTCACTTTGTATGGAAAGAGCCCTTTAACTGTATGAATATAAAGCCATCCATAACTATTAGCACTGGCCTTATATGATATATCTAATATTTCCGAGAGAAAAAACTGACGTGTTTGATCGGAAATACAATGATCGTATAACAATAAATCATGATTATTCTCAATAATAAGTTGTTCTTCCCAATGAATTTTTCGTGTTACTGTCACATATCCGTGAGAGGCGATGACTTTAATGGGAGCTACCTCCTTTTTTAAATTTAAGCGTGAGGAATCAGTACTGGACCTAAGTACAAGCGACATTTCTCCAACTTTCTGACTGATCTCTATATGATGAAAAACGTTCTCTATTTTCTCACAATTGTAAAATACATACTCCTTAATGTAAACAACTTGATCTTAAGCTAACAGAATGGAATTGCGATCAGATGGTGGTGGCAAACTAGAGGTGGTAGCCAACAACTGTGTTCATGAAAAAAAGGACGTTTCACCATTTAATATTCACTCTAATAATTTATTTTATCTAAGTTGATCTATGGTATACTTAGCCGAAAACAAGACACACTTACCGGAGGCTTTATGCTTACATTTGAAGAGAAATTAACGATTATTGAATCCTATACAGAATTAACACGAAATGACGTGTCACTTGGACGAGTGAATTTCCATTTCGAAGAAAGCACAAGAGATAAAACATTGGTCGTCTACCACCTCCATCCGAATGGAAATGGCTTTGTATTTGGCGGTTTTGTAAAAGGCTACAAAAAGAATGACAAAGGCATGATCAACATTCGAGAATTCCCTGAAGAAGATATTCGCTTGTTAATTGAAAAATCCATTAAATCATTATCGGTTGAGCAGTATGAAGAATTAGCTGATTTTGAACCGCACGTTGAAGAGACGTGGAAAAACCGCAACCAACAAACGCTTACTCTCACAAAAGAAGAAGAGATGTGGAGTGTTTACGCAGGGAAGAATTTAGATGGAATCTTCCCAACGTATAATGAAGCTTCTTCTTATTTAGAGGAAGAGGGATTTACTCGAAAATCCTAAGAGTGCGATTGCGATTCGGCCGCTGTAAATACGTGGACTCAGAAGGGCATTGAGTGATGGTATTTGAACCCATGCATATGAAAAAAAGGACAACTTCACTCACAGGTGAAGTCTGTCCAAGATGAAATTAGATTCATATATCAGTTGTTTTGTACCATAAACGGCCGGTCCTTAAAACAGCCATGTGTCTCTATGTCTCTATTAAATGATTTTTGCATCAGAACCGTTGGCTTGTGTCATTCTATGTTCATGTCGTTTGGATGTGGACCTTTACGTTCACTACGGTCTAGGTCGTTGATGCAAGTCATTTCATCTTCTGTTAATTCAAAGTTGAATACGTCAAAGTTTGATGCGATACGTGATGGTGTCACTGACTTTGGAATAACGATTGCATTGCTTTGTAAATGCCAGCGAATGACGACTTGTGCTGGTTCTTTGCCGTATTTCTCTGCAATGTTACACACAATTTTGTCTTCAAGCACAGCACCACCTTGCATAAGTGGGCTCCATGATTCAACGAAAATACCATTCTTTGCGCAAAATTCTTTTAGTTCGTGCTGACCTAGATACGGGTGGCACTCTATTTGATTTAAAACAGGCTTCACTGTGCATTCAGCCATTAAGCGTTCTAAATGTTCGATTTCAAAGTTACATACGCCTATCGCTTTTACTTTGCCATCCTCGTATAACTTCTCCATCGCTTTGTATGTGTCTATGTATTTATCTTTGGCTGGTATTGGCCAATGCACTAAATAGAGATCAACATAATCAAGACCCAGTTTCTCTAAGCTTTCATCAAACGCTTTGATCGTTGAATCAAAGCCTTGATCTGAGTTCCAAACTTTTGTCGTAATGAAAAGTTCTTCACGAGGTACACCTGATTCTTTAATCCCTTGACCTACACCAGCTTCATTTTTATAAATAGCAGCTGTATCGATTGAGCGGTAACCTACTTCAATCGCTTGTTTCACGGAGTCTGTTGCAACTTGTCCATCTTCCACTCGCCAAACACCTAATCCGATTTGGGGCATTTTGAGTCCATTATTCAATGTTACAGTTTGCATAATACATCTCCTTTCAAAATCAAAAATATGTACTTATTCAGTATACATGAGTTTCTCCTTTCTAGTACCTGAAATACATTGTAATTTATCTATGAAAGAAGTTTAATCAAACGTTTGTTTAGTTAAAAAACATACTTCAAAATTGCCTTCGCAACGCCATCTTCTTGGTTCGAATCTGTCACCCAATCTGCTGCATCTTTTACCTTTTGCTGCGCATTTCCCATGGCAATACCGAATCCCGATTCTTTAATCATCGCGAGGTCGTTCAGACTATCCCCTACCGCCATGACTTGATCCATCGTTAAACCCAGTTGGTCACAAACTTTACGAATTGCTACTGCTTTATTGATTCCTACAGCATTCACTTCTATGTTTGTCAAACTCGAATTCGTGATTTCAAGCGCTTTGTTTTGACCTAATTCTTCTCTAATTGTTTCTCTTACTTTGTCATCTTCAATATCAAAGCCAAATTTCAGCCACTCATGTTCGTCCGTTTTCTCGGGGAAAGAACTATGCTTATTCCACACTCCCCCCACAGTTGAAGACCAATAATGCGTTCCATATTTAAGTGCCATTCCATACATTTGATCGATATGTTTTACATCAATCGTCGTTCGCTCGAGCAGGTTCAAATCTGAATCCCAAATTTCACTGCCATTTACGGTGATTAAAAACGATGACAATGCCAGTGATTGGACCATTTCTTTGCAGTGTATAAGAGGTCTTCCCGTACTTATTATCACAGTCACTCCCGCTTGTTGTGCACGCTTTATCGTTTGGCGGTTTAGTTCTGACACGGTGTGATCGTCTTTTAGCAACGTACCGTCCATATCTAAAGCGATCAATTTTATATCAGTCGTTTTCGTCATACCACCTGATGCCTCCTCGTTAAATTCGTTTCGTTCATTTCAATTTCTATTATATCGATATTTCTTACTAAAATCGATTTCGATAAGTTTCTAATATGTTGGTTGCATCATCTGAATATTTTTGACTCACTAAGAAGGGAATCATCACCATTTGTCGAATTAGTAAAGACACCGTTTAATTTGGAGGGACAATATGAGGTTAAAGCGACCAGCGAAATATGGTTTATATATGATTATACTTAGTTTGCTAATCTTAGTCTTTAACCTACTCTTTTTACTCCCCAAGTATGATTCAGCATCGCTTGATTCTTATTTAGAAGAAAAAATCGCTTGGAAAAATGAAGAAGATAGCGTAATAACCGATGCGTACAAAATTTATGGTGGCAATGAAAATGAACTCTATCTTTGGTATGAATTTGAAGAATGGAATCGCGAGAAACAAGAAGTCGTTGCACGAGGATCTTCCCCTATGGTTGTTCTTTTAAATGAACAACGGGAAGCAGTTGGTCATACAACTCTACGTGACGGCGATGAATATGTGAATAATATGAAAGAACTGGTCCCCTTTTTTGTAAGAATGAGAATGACGACAGGTGATGTCCCACGATCCATTGAACACGCAATCGAAATTCAGCAAGCTGATTTACCACCTGAAGAGGAAGAAGAATTGCAGCTGGACGAACCCTCTGACTAACCCAAAGAAGGAGTGCTATGAATGAATGTAACCGTATGGAACGAATATCGTCATGAACAACAACACGAAGAGGTTCGTAAAATTTATCCTGCCGGAATACATCAAGTTTTAGCTTCTGAACTAGGCGTGCAAGGCTTCGATGTAAAAACGGCCACATTAGACGAGCCAGAACACGGCTTAACAGAAGACGTTTTGAACAATACCGACGTCCTTCTATGGTGGGGGCACCTCGCTCACGAAGAAGTGGATGATGCGATTGTTGAAAGAGTTCAAAAACGTGTTTGGGATGGTATGGGCTTAATCGTCCTTCACTCTGCTCACTTCTCTAAAATATTCAAAAAGCTAATGGGTACTGGCTGCGATTTAAAATGGCGTGAAGCAAAAGAAAAAGAACGTCTATGGGTTGTCGATCCAAGTCATCCAATCGCTGAAGGAATAGACGAATACATTGAGCTTGAAGAAGAAGAAATGTACGGAGAACACTTTGATATCCCAGCACCAGACGAGCTTGTTTTCTTAAGTTGGTTCCAAGGTGGAGAAGTGTTCCGAAGCGGAGCAACGTTCAAACGTGGTAACGGGAAGATTTTCTACTTCCGGCCAGGACACGAAACGCATCCAACTTACTACAACAAACAAATTCAAAAAGTCATTGGCAACGCTGTAAAATGGGCAACACCAACAACACGCAACTCCCCTGTCTACGGCAATGCAAAGCCACTAGAAAAACTTGAAGGCTACAAGATTAAATAGCATAAACCGAAAAATCTAAAAGTTGTTTTAAACAGTACAGAAGAATTGCAAAACGGCTCCATATATCAGCGTATGTAGAAAACGACCAAGTTGAACTTGTAGTTGCTCGTGATATTATTGAGCTTGAGAAAAAGTAGTTGGCGCAAAATACGGCTTTATGTAAACGTTTACACAATCAGCAGGCTTTTATAAAATTTAAACTGATGACAAAACGCTATTTTTTGAAACATCACGGACAGTGTGACCTGAAAAGCGGTTTTGATCACTTAAGGAGGAATAGAAAGTGAAACTAGGAGTATTTACGGTCTTATTTGCACAAAAATCATTCGAAGATATGCTTGATTATGTAAAAGCATCAGGGTTAGATGCTGTTGAAATTGGAACAGGTGGCTATCCTGGTACTGACCACTGTCCAATTGATGAACTGTTAGAAGATGAAGGATTGCGCAATCAGTATTTGGATGCGGTTATATCACGAGGTCTTACAATCAGTGCATTTAGCTGTCATGGTAATCCTGTTAGTCCAGATCCAACTTTAGCAAAAGACAGCGATGACGCATTGAGAAAAAGCATTAAATTGGCGAAATTGATGGATGTTCCCGTTGTCAACACGTTCTCTGGAACACCAGGTGCAGATGAAGAGGCAAAACATCCAAACTGGCCTGTTGCACCATGGCCAAATGAATACGGCGATATTTTATCGTGGCAATGGGAGAACAAGCTGATTCCTTATTGGAAAGAAATCGCTGAAATCGCTAAAGAAGCGGACGTGAAAATTGGTTTGGAATTGCACGGCGGCTTCTCAGTTCACACACCATACACATTATTAAAACTTCGTGAAGCCACGAACGAATACATAGGAGCGAACCTTGACCCAAGTCACTTATGGTGGCAAGGAATTGATCCAGTGGGCGCAATTAAAATTCTTGGAAAAGAAAACGCAATTCATCATTTTCACGCAAAAGATACATTTATCGATCAAGACAATGTGAACATGTATGGTCTAACAGACATGCAATCATATAGTGAAATCCGCACACGCGCATGGAGCTTTCGCTCAGTTGGTTGTGGTCACTCTGTACAAGAATGGTCAGACATCATTAGTTCCCTTCGCACCTATGGCTATGACTACGTTGTCAGCATCGAACATGAAGACCCAATTATGAGCATTGAAGAAGGATTCCAACGTGCGGTTACGAATTTGAAATCAGTGAATATAAAAGAGCAACCTACGGATATGTGGTGGTTGTAACGAAAGTTGAAGTAAGCGTATAGCTCCAGGCAGACGTATAACAAACAACCTTCACATGTTAGCCATCTAACATTTTCTTTCAATCGAATCGGTTAAAGTATAAATGTAACCATAATCAATTGAAGGAGGAGAGTACATTGTCTAATATGATGACTTTTCAAGTAACAGGCACTTCAAGTAAAATGAAATCAGAACTTAAAGCAAAAAATCATTCAATTACGATTGATGAGCCAGCAACTATGGGCGGAACGGATCAAGGAGCCGACCCTTTATCAACTTTACTAGCTTCACTTGCTGGCTGTGAAAATGTGATCGCCAATATGGTCGCAAAAGAATTGAAATTCGACCTTCAAGGCCTTGAGTTTGATATAAAAGGCGAACTGGATCCCCGAGGTCTAATGGGACAGACAGATGTTCAACCTTATTTTAATCATGTCTCTGTTCACGCAAAAGTAAAAACGAATGAAACCCAAGAACGTATTGAGGAACTGAAAGTAAAAACAGATGCTAGATGCCCAGTATTTACAACGTTGAAAGCTGCTGGCATTCCAATTGAAGCCAATTGGGAAAAAGCATAATAAATAAAAAAAGAAGTCGACAAAACGTCGACTTCTTTTTTTATTTATTATTTAGAATTGTTAGATACATCACTTTTTTTACCCTAATCCTGATTTATACTATTAAAAAACAAAGGAGTGATAACTATGGAAAATACAAAACAACCATCAATAATTTCAAGCTATTCGTCAATGATAAAAGCATCTTTAATTGCTAGTACAGTAGCCGGTGTTTTTCTCGGAATACTTATGCAGATGAAGGGCATGCTCACGATGTTGGGAGGAGAAAGTCTGGCGATTGGATGGGTCATGCATATGATGATCAGTTGGATTTTTGGACTTGGATTTGGAGCGATGACTCTTCTTTCTTCTCGATATTACTTAGTTGGTTTTATCCACGGTGTACTAATTTGGGTGATTGGCCCCCTACTCATGATGCCAATCATGATGGGCATGGGTCCAATGATTGGAGAAATGTTTACAACTGCTCAGCTAATGAACCTTGTCACCCACTTGGCCTTCTCTCTCATTCTAGCTGCTTTATTCAGTCGTCTAGTCAATAAACCAAAGAAAGCTTAAGTTCATGACTTTTCGGTTCTGTTGGGTTATCATTTCTTCAACAGGACCGAAAATTTTTTATTTCTTTATGTGAGTTAAACTCACTTTTTTACAGCGCATAATATGGGAAAATAATTATAATACTTACTTTAAAATGATTTTCTTCATTTCATCTGCTTTAATTGTGTACCCAAAGACATTTTTCTTAAGTAATCCTTCTTTTTTCAACTTACTCATCAGAAGGGAAATCGACTCTCGAGAGGAACCCACCATTGTGGCAATATCTTCATGAGTAAGTTTCATTTTGATTGATTGCCACTCTTTTTCTCGCTGTCCGCTTTTTTCACTCATTTTAATCAGCAGAAAAAGTGTTCGATAACGGACATCACCGAGTGCGATTTTTTCACTAAGATCATACGTATCCTTCAGTCGATTCGATAAAATTTGAATAAGTTTAAGCGAAACATCAGGCGTCGATCGAATAAAATCTTCAAATTTTTCCTTGTCCATTGTGCATAAATAACAGTCGGTCATCGCCTCTGCATAGGTTTGCTGATCCGTTAGCATAAAGGATTCCGTTTCACCAAAAACATTGCCGTCTATGAGGATATCAGTGGTAAATTGCTTTCCCTGTGGAGTCATACGGTAAAGACGCACTTGCCCTTTTTTAAGAAAAAATAGTACATCAAGAGGCTGATCAGGGATAAGAATTTGCGTCCCTTTTTTCACCGGCGTCATCGTACTACTTTTATCAATCAACTCTAAATCTTCCATTGGCAACTCATCAAAAAGGTTGATGTGCGAAAGGAGTGTCAGTTTATCCATGGTTAAAATCCCCTCTCTTCTATTAAATGTGCATCCTTCAGATCATGCATTGTTTATTGTTCCTGGATGTACCAAATGTGAACAAGCAAAAATGAAATTAAACGAGCTAGGCATTCCTTTTCAAACTTATAATATTTTCGATTATCGCCATTTATTTCAACATGTGCCAATTGAGAAAAGAAAGGGATTTCCTCTTTTAAACATTCAGCAAGAATATTATGTATATGACGAGATAATGAATATAGAGCATTTACTAGTTACATTAGAAAAATGAAAAAGAATATAAAAAAGAGCCGGCTGACCTTTTAAGAACAGCAGCAAACATTGTCAATGGATCAGAAGATCTTTTCGCTATCTTCTCACATCAATGAACAAGTTTCAAACAACCTCTAAGCCAAATAATGAACTACTTTAAAAGCACCTGTATACAGCTAATTAAAACGTAATCCATCTCACATCTTTTTTCTTTGATATTTGTTATATTTTAATTACTGAATTTTATTATTCAGTAACCAACTTTTCACAGGGAGGCTTCATCATGTTTGAACAACTAACATCAGCAGAACAATATGAAAAAACGATTGGTCAAGATCAACCCGTATTAGTAAAGTTTTATGCGGACTGGTGTCCTGATTGCAAACGAATGGATTTATTTATTGGAGAAGTGATGGAAGGTTTTAACTCGATTCCTTCTTTTTCAATTGATAAGGATGAATTTACAGACATCGCGAGCAAAAATGATGTAATGGGGATCCCTAGCCTACTCGTATTTCAAAATAATCAAAAGCTAGGACACCTACACAGTGCGAATGCCAAAACACCCGATGAGGTACAAGCGTTTCTAGAACCGTTTTTTTCTTAAATCCCTTGTCAACGAAAAGCAAAAAAGGTTGTTTATAAAATCATCAGGTCTGCATTTTAATTTTTCCATTAGGGAAAAACAAAAAAATTAACTTTATTTATAAAGGAGAGATTTTATGAATTCGTTAAAATTAGGGAGTCAAGCACCTTTGTTTGAACTTCCGGCAGAAACAGGTGCGACCTATTCGCTTGAAAAAGATCTAAATGATCGTCCTGGATGGAGATTCTTGGTTTTTTTCCGAGGTGCATGGTGCCCGGTTTGTGTTCAGGATTTAAAAGATCTAGAAGACAGCAAACCTTATTTTGAAAGTAAAGATGTGCATATAACCACAATTTCCACTGATATTCAACAAGATTCTAATGCAATGAAAGAAGAGCATGGTTTATCTTTTCCTGTTTTATCTGATGCTTCGCTTGATTTGTTATCACAATATGGTGTTTTTTACCACGGTGAGGATGCACCTTACGAAGACCATGGCACACATGGTGAAGCTGGTTATTTTTTACTCGATGAAAAAGGAAACGTTCTTTATCAACAAAAGCAGACGAGTCCATTTGGCCGACCAAACGTTAAAGAACTGCGTAAGATTGTTCAATACATCAAGAAAAACTTGAAAAAATAAAACACACAACAGTTAATAGTTCACTATCTGAAAAAAAGTATTTCTCCAAGATAGTGAATAAGCTGTGGATAAACCTATCACACATCCATTTTAACGCTAAAACATCTGAAATATTATAAACATCCAGTTGGTGCCTTATCAGAAGGGTGCCAACTGGATTTTATGTTGCCAACATTGACTTTAGTCTGTCCACGATTGGTGGTGAGTTCGCAACAAAGGGGGAAGTTAAGCCTTAAAAACCTAAGACATAAACAAGCCGAACCCGTAAGATCCAGTTTGTTTATCACTCATTAACTTTTACCAATACACGTCCTCTAATTTTACTTTGCAAAATATCACGCATCGCAATTGGCACATCTTCAAGAGGAACTTCTCGATCCACCATCTCATCCAGATCATCAGGTTTAAGATCGTCAGCGAGTCTTTTCCAAATTTCTTCACGAAGAGGCATTGGGCAATACGCTGAATCTACACCAATTAAACTTACTCCACGAAGGATAAATGGATGCACCGTCGTTGGTATGTCACTTCCGCCAGTTAATCCACTCACAGCAACTGCTCCGCCACGCTTGATCCGACTCAAAACAGATGCCAGACTTTGGCCACCCACCGGATCAACTGCAGCTTGCCACTCACCTTTTTGTAGTGGTCGTAGCGTGCCATTATACACATCTTGTCTTGAAATAATCGTTTGTGCACCAAGGTTTTTCACATAATCGTGCTCCTCGTCTTTCCCTGTACTAGCGACAACCTTGTATCCTCTTTTCGCAAGCATCGCAACAGCCATACTCCCAACACCACCTGTTGCCCCCGTCACAAGTACGTTTCCTTGGTCAGGTGTTAGCCCATTCGCTTCTAATCGATGAACAGATAAAGCCGCCGTGAAGCCAGCTGTACCATAGATCATGGCTTCTCTTAGTGACATATTTTTAGGTAACGGAACGATCCAATCAGCTGGAATATTCGCATACTCGCTATATCCACCAAAATGAGTTACACCAATTTCATAGCTTGTCGCAAGTACTTGGTCGCCCTCTTTAAATCGCTCGTCACTTGATGAAACAACAACGCCTGATAAATCAATTCCAGGAACGAACGGATACGATTGAACAATTTTACCGTTGGCAAGCCCCGCTAAGCCATCCTTAAAATTCACACTAGAATAGGCTACCTTTATTAAAACGTCCCCTTTTGTTAATTGATCTTTTGTTAAGAATTTAACCTCAATAGAAACGTCCTCATCTCTTTTATCCACTACAACTGCTTGAAGATCTGGTGTCATTGTGCACTTATCCCCTTTTCAATTGGTGTTTTCATTCACTTTGAAATGAATGGATTGTCTGCTACATAAAAGCGCCATGGATAATCGCGAGCTTCACCAGAATTATCAATACCAATGCGGGGTCCTGCTTGAATGGTAAGTATGTCTGTTGGCCACCCCTCGCAAATCATCAATGGTGGTTTCATAAAATGCTTTCCGTAATCATCCATTTTAATACCAAGTGCTTTCGTTAATTTCCCTGGTCCATTTGTCCATTCTTTTTTCGGACGTCCAGAGCGTCTCACTCCCATAAGCTCTTGACCATCTAATGGTTCCACCGCACGAATTAAAATCGCATGCGGAATTCCAACTCCAGCACATACCACATTAACGAGCGTATGAGTGTGCATCGTGTAAGTGTAGACTGTGCCCGCTTGATCAAACATCACTTCAGTTCTCTTCGTGCGCCGATTTCCAAAGCTATGTGCTGCTTGATCGTCAGGACCCATGTATGCTTCTGTTTCAACGATGTATCCAGACGCAACACCTTCTTCCGTTTCTTTTACCAGAACGCACCCAAGAAGATTTTGAGCCAGTTCAAGTGTTGATTTGTTGTAAAATATTGGTAGAACTGGTTTGTATTGAATCATAGTCAAATGGCTCCAATCTATATTTGTGCTTTTTATATACTTCTATATTTTCCCTGCGAATCCCTTTGTAAAATTTGGATTGGTTGAAATGGCGTAGCGGTTATGTACGATCATACGTTGGATATACGTGGTAGCAATGGAGCACCGAAGTTTACAATCACTTTACTGGAGCCGACAAACCGTTTACTCACCTTTCACTAAACCAAATTGTCTTTAAAATAAAAAAAACGCCTGACACAGATGTGTCAGGCGTTTTGTATTGTAAAAATTATAATTTTACAACGTTAGCAGCTTGGTCGCCACGGTTACCTTGAGTGATATCAAAGCTAACTTTTTGACCTTCTTCAAGTGATTTGAAACCTTCGCCAGTGATAGCTGAGAAGTGTACGAATACATCTTCGCCGCCTTCAACTTCGATGAAGCCAAATCCTTTTTCTGCATTAAACCATTTAACTGTACCTTCGTTCATGGTAAAACCTCCAACATTTTGTTAAATTTTACTTAATAAAAATGTAAAAATAGACAATTCACATGTTACCAAAGATTACATGCCGAAAGATATATAACCCTTGCTAACATGTGAATTAAAAGATAGTTACTTATTAAGTATTACCTAATACTAGCACGTATTTTTTTAAATAGCAACACCTGGGCGGAAGACACTTCAAAAATGTTTTTAAATTTTGCGTAACCGCTTTCTTTTTACGTGGAATGTCTCATCTGCGCATCCGATCCACATGAAGGATTTACTTTTTTCTAGTTTTTCGATTATTCATTATTTTCTTTACAACCGGATAAATAATTGGTCCAAATTTTATCAAGTTACGAAATAGTTTTCCCATAAGTTATGATCCCTCCTGTTATGTTAACGTTCTTCCCTTTTGGAGCAGATCACAAACCTAATGGTTAAACTAAGTGACAAGCAAGAAAGTGATTTTTATCCACTTCTCTCCACACCGGTTTTTCCTGTGCACAACGTTCTTCTGCAAGTGGACAACGTGTGCGGAATACGCATCCACTTGGTGGGTTGATCGGACTTGGCAATTCTCCTTTAAGCAAAATACGTTCTCGTTTCTCTTCTACATCAGGGTCTGGTATTGGAATCGCGGAAAGCAATGCTTGCGTATACGGATGCAGTGGTATTTCATATAATCGCTCACTTGATGTTAATTCAACCATATGCCCAAGATACATCACACCGATTCGATCTGAAATATGCTTAACCATCGACAAATCATGAGCGATAAAAAGATAGGTTAATCCTTTTTCCTCCTGCAGTGACTTAAGTAAATTCACTACTTGCGCTTGTACAGAAACATCAAGTGCGGATATTGGTTCATCTGCAATGATAAAATCGGGCTCTAACGCCAACGCTCGAGCAATCCCAATTCGCTGCCTTTGTCCTCCACTAAATTCATGTGGATATCGATTAGCGTGATCTCGGTTTAACCCAACATCTTCAAGCAACTGATACACTTTATTTTTCATTTCTTTATTGTTTTATATATCCCATGAATATCCATGGCCTCTGATATTATTTCCATCACAGTGGAACGGGGATTTAGTGAAGCATATGGATCTTGGAAAATCATTTGCATGCTACGTAAAAAAGAAAATCGTTCCTTCTCGTTCATCGTATGAACCTCTCGTCCATCATAAAGAACGTTTCCTTCTGTGCCTTTGTACATCCCCATAACCGTGCGACCTGTTGTAGATTTCCCACAGCCAGATTCCCCAACAAGACCGAGCGTCTCACCTCTATAAACTTGAAAACTAACTCTATCCACCGCTTTTAACAATTGACTTTTACCTATATCGAAATGCTTTTTTAATTTTTTCACTTCTAATAAAACTTCTGTTGTCATGCGAATGCCCCCTGTGTACTCTTCAATCTAGAAGTATTCATTCGTTCCAGTAACGACGTGTTTCGCACCATTCTTTTTCATAAAAGGTTCCTTCAATTGTCTGAATCACAATTTTTTCACCAGGTGTTGGCGAGTGGATCATTTGACCATCACCATAGTAAATGCCTACATGGTGAAGGGCTCCTTTACCTTCTTCATAGGAAAAAAACAACAAATCACCTGGTAGAACCTCCTCTTTTTCAACACGGAAACCTTTTTCAGCTTGTTCCTTAGCATCTCGAGGAATGAGGTAGCCACTCGCTTTAAAAATGTTGTAACTAAATCCTGAGCAATCATAGCCGTATGCACTCATCCCACCCCATAAATATAAAAGGCCTTGGAAACGTGATGCTTCATTGATGATACCTTCCCCATTTTTCTTAGGAATCTCATCCACTGAATCAAACGCTGTTGCTGCTTCTTTTTGTATAAAAGCATTTCCATGGGGTGTGTGAACCTCCAAAAGATCTTCTTGTTCACTAAGTAAGGGTAATACCGTGTTATAGCTAAGCGGGATAATTCCTGTTTTGTTTTCGCCATATAATGTTGTTATTTTATCCGTTACTATTACAATTTGATGGTCGGTGAACTCCTCCTCATCATCTCGTTCAATTTTTGTAATGTGCACAAGCGGAACCCATCCAGGATAGCCAAGTTTATTTTTTTTAGAAAATTGATTCGGGATGACAACATGCGCCCAATCACCTGTTTCTTCTAAAATATAAACAATTTCCCCGTATAAGATTTGGGATTGGATTCGTTTTTCATCCAATAATGCTTTTCGTTCCTCTGGTGATAATCTTTCTAGCCACGCTTCTATTTGCACGGGGTTTCTTACACTTTCCTCATCGATTAAACGAGGTGATTGTGCATCTGTCCACAGGGTTGCTACCGTTACATTGATAAGACCTGTTGCAATACTCATACATACACCTCCTAAAATAACTAATCCACGCTATTCAACCCTATAATTTCAGTTATCCCTAGACCCGGTGTATTTAATAAAAACATTTTTTCACTCTCAAACTGAACACCACCTTGAACAATATCCCTTGAAAGCAGCAGTGGTGCATCAAAATCGAAACGAGTGATGTTTCGTTGACTAGCTGCAAAATGAGATGCAGTCGTAATACCTATTTTCGTCTCGATCATACTGCCGACCATGCAAAGCACTCCGTACGCTTCAGCTAACTTGTTAATGGTTAGAGCTTGGTGAATGCCCCCTGATTTCATCAATTTTATATTGATTAAATCTGCGCTCCTTGTTTGTAAAACATTAATCGCATCCTGAGGAGTAAACACACTTTCATCCGCCATGATCGGTATGCTTGTATGGTCTGTCACTTGCTTTAACCCGACGATATCGTGTGCTGGGACAGGTTGTTCAACGAGTTCAATATCAAACCCCGCGTCTTCCATTTTGCGAATCGCATAGACTGCTTCTTTTGCGGTCCAGCCTTGGTTTGCATCTAAGCGCAACTGACAGTCCATTCCTACTTTTTCACGAATTGCACGGATTCGGTCGATATCCTGCTGAATAGAGCCAATTCCTACTTTTATTTTCAGCACACGAAATCCATCTTGTAAAAATTGAGATGCATCCTCTGCCATCTCTTCAGGCTCATTTACACTCACTGTATAATCTGTTGTGAACTGTGAGCGATTACCACCTAAAAATTGATACAATGGCAGATTAGCATGCTGAGCAAGTAGATCATAAATAGCTGAATCAATTGCGGCTTTTGCACTTGTATTTCGTTCCATTGAAGAATGTAAAAGATAAAATAATTGCTCTCTATCTAATATGGAGTAGTTAAGAAGCTTAGGTGCCATCACGTCATTGATTGCAGCTTCAATACTTGCCATTGAGTCTCCAGTAATCACATGTGTTGGAGGCGCTTCGCCATAGCCAATTTTCCCGTCATCGGCCGTGATTTTCACCACAACAGATTCAGCAACTGTTAAAGTGCGCAACGCAGTTTTAAAAGGTTTCTTTAGAGGAACTGCTACACGGTATGTTTCTATTAATTTAACCTTCATAGATACGCTCCTTTAACATGCTCATTGGACCCCTGGCATAATAATCAAGCTTTTCGTTTTTGACGAGAGCTTTGCTTTTACTCCTAATGGCACAGCAAAATGTGGCTGACAATGACCTATTTTAAAGCCTTTAATAACAGGTATTTCTAATCTTTTTAAATAATGATCAAGCACTTCATCCAGACTTTGAGAAGGTTTGTCGTTGGTTGGTACAGCATTTTTAAAGTCACCAACCACAACCCCCGCTGCAGAAGCCAGCTTTCCTGCCATTGTAAGTTGATTAAGCATACCGTCAATGCGATACGGCTCTTCATCCACATCTTCAATCAATAAGATCTTTCCTTCGGTTTCCAGTTCATACGGGGTCCCCATCATGCTCTGTATAAGAGAAAGGTTTCCTCCAACAAGCTCCCCAACACATTCTCCCTCAGCAATCACCTCAAGTGGTGAGATGTATTCTGTATAATGAAGCTCTTTTGGTTCAAACAACTGCTGAAACATCTTTTTTGAAAGGTCATCAAACCCTTCTTTCCCTACATCAGATGCAAGCATTGGACCATGAAAGGTAACCAATCCCGTACATTGACGGATTGCATTGTGTAAAAATGTAATATCACTATATCCCCAAAAAATTTTTGGATTTCGCTTGATCAGTTCATAATTTATTTGTTCAGCAATTCGACCAGTGCCGTAGCCTCCTCCAGCACAAAAAATTGCATGAACAAATGGATCTTTAAACATTGAATGTAAATCATGAAGTCGGTCTTCATCTGCTCCAGCTAAATAACCATTGATGTCTTGAACATGGTTCCCGATTTTCACGTTCACACCTAGCTCCCTTAAAAATATGAAGGAACGCTTTAGTTGTTCGATATTAGGAGGGCTCGCTGGTGCAATCACTCCAACCGTATCTCCTCGCTGTAACCTTTTTGGCAAAATCATCCTATCATTCTCCTTTCTCACTCTGAAAAAAGGGTGGTCACACACCCACTTTTCACAGTAATAAAGAGCAATCACCATGTGGAAGGAAGCGCATTATTTTGCACTTCCTTCTGAAGTGAGTAATTATTCGGTTTTGTCTGCCACTTTAATTCCACATAGCCAACTGGGTGTCGCACGATGTCTTTTACTAACTCATCATGCAAATGCACTTGGTTATTGTAGTGAACGGGAAAAATAGGCATTTCATCCATCAGGAGCTTCTCAGCTTGATAAAGTAATTCATAACGAGCTGCTTCATCAGACTCAACTTTTGAATCTGCAATTAACTGATCATATTCATCATTTGACCAGCCGGTACGGTTCATCGAAGAATCTGTTACAAAGCTTTCAAGTGCGTTCACTGGATCTGCATAGTCATGTAGGAATGAACTGCTAGACAATTGATGCTGAAGTCCACGCTGTTCATCAAGGAACACGTTACTTTCAGAGCTTGAAAGAGCCTTGCCAACTCTTGTACATGTGCTAAAGACTTTTTCTTCTTCACCTCATATGATTATTTTTATTCAACTTATATCCTATGATGAAGACCTCGTTATATATTCTGATAACAAAAAAATAACCCCTCCGCCAACTAAATGGTAGAGGGATTTTGACATCAATCAAACATTCTTAACATCAACATATATCAGACTAGCTGTGATATATAAACCACTTTTAAGAAGATACATATCGGTAGAGCTTCCTGGTACATTTACTCTTTCTTTTAATACCAACAATGCAGTGGTGATAGTGCCAACCAACAAAGTGACTTGAAAAATGGCATCCGACAATAAGGGCGATAATCGCAGGAATGAAAGCCACAGGCCACCACATTTCTCCGAACCCTATTACGATCAATGCTGCGGCGATAATAATGGCATTTGATAGTGACAAACAACACTGTCTACTTGACCGAGGTCACCTCTGTTGGTGGAGGGGTATTTTTTATCTATCAACAGCATGTAGCGAGGTCTTCTCTCATAAGATAGATGGTCAGTAAAAATGGAGCTGAAAAATGATGACTGATAAAGTAGAAAAATCCCCTGCTGTGCATGTAAAGGAGTGGGCAACGATTACACTCTGTCTTCTTGCGAAGTTTGTATGTGACTGTTTGAAAGAGAAAAAGCGTCACTGCTGAAAGCACCGTTCGGAAAGGTAGGGAGGTGAAGGATTGAAAACGTCCAAAGACAAGTGTTTAGTGTCCATTCTACTTCTCACGTTTGGGTTACTCTTCGTAGGGGTCGTCATCGTGGGTGGGATCCTTTTCTTTAACGAAAAAATACTCATGGTGCCGACGGATGAATTTCCTACGATTTCATCTGCAGTTGATATGGCAGTAGAAGGAGATATTATCTTAGTAAAAACAAAAGAAGATGGTACCCCTTATGAGGAAAACGTCGATATTAATACGGATAATATCAAACTGATTGGGATAGGGAAAGTGAAACCTGTAATAGATGGAGATGTCGTGGGAGGTATAGGTATAAATCTTACTGACAGATCTGGCGTGTTGGTGCAGAATTTTTCTATTCAAAACTTCTCTGGCTCTGGTTTTTTCTTATCCAGTTCAAATAGCAACATGATTAAAGGGAATGACGTTAATAGGAGTGGAGATTTTGGTATTCGCTTATTATCTAGTTCAAATAGCAACATGATTAAAGGGAATAGCGTTAATGGTAATCAGCAGGGTATTGTGTTAGACAGTTCAAATAGAAACACGCTTAAAGGGAATAACGTTAATCGTAATATGTTTAATGGAATTTCCTTAGACTCTTCGGACGAGAACTTGCTTAAAGGAAATAACGTTAAAGATACCCCTTCTTTTAATGGGATTTCCTTAGATGATAATTCTAACGACAATGATGTTTTCTTTAATCGTGCGTTCGGGAATGGGAATGGGAATACGACTTTCGATATCAACGATCAAAATATCACAGTTCCTCTCAACAATTTCAAAGAAAATAAATGTGATATTAGTAACAAACCTAATATTTGCAATTGATCACTCGTAGCACCCATCGGGGTGCTTTTTTCTATGGAAGCGAGTCGATCGCTTTGATCTTATGGACAATAATCAATAAGAATTACATATACTATGATTGACTAAGCCACTCTTGCTTCAATTGGTAAGGGGGCTGTTTTTTGTTTTATTATTTTATTTTCACACCATTGAATTCGTCACCATTTATTTTTCTTATCCTATTCCAAGAGATACTGGCTCTATAACCTTGAAACATTGATAGTATGATCCCATCATCAAGTTGAATGCGGGATCGTTATTGTTTAGCACAATTGAATTAGCTCATAATAAAAAAGACAAAAACACCCCAAATTAAGTTCATAAGGGGTGTTTGCTGGCATCAGATCATTAGAAGCTTTGAGCAACTTCTCTTGCTTCAGCGATTGCCTTTTCTTTAATTTCTTCTGCTTTATCTGGCATTGCATTTTGACCTTCAACAAAGATTCCTGAAAATTCAGGAACAGCAAAGAATTGCATGATCGTGTTTAAATAACGATGGCCCATTTCCATTGAAGCTGCAGGACCTTCAGAATAAACGCCACCACTAGCTTGGATATGGATCGCTTTTTTATCTGTTAATAGACCAACTGGACCTTGTTCTGTATATTTAAATGATTTTCCTGCAATCGAAACAGAGTCTAAATAAGCTTTCATTACTGGAGGGAACGAGAAATTCCACATTGGTGTTGCGAAAACATATTTATCAGCTCCGATGAATTGTTCACATAGTTCAGACAAACGTCCAACCTTTGCTTTTTCCCCATCAGATAATTGAGAAAAGTCGGCTCCATTTTGTAGTTTTCCCCAACCGCCAAATACTTCCGCATCAATTGCTGGAACATCTTCTTTAAACAAATCTACATGAACAATTTCGTCAGCAGGATTTGCCTCTTTATAAGTATCAATAAATGCTTTTCCTACCGCCATGCTGTAAGACTGAGTGTGATCATTTGGATTAGCTGTAATGTAAAGAACTTTCGTCATAACTTAAACCCTCTTTTCTTTGATTTGGTAATGTTACGGTTTTATAATAGTTCAAATTCGAGATATTATCAAATGTTATGCTCTGCTCTTTTTATTATTCCGTTTTCTGAAATATTTAGCGTTCAGATGTCGACCTATATCAATGAAGTCTGCAGTTAATGTGGACGGATCTTTCGGATTCTTAAATTGACATTTTATTTATAAACGTATGTTCCACCGCTAACCGAGCACAAAATCAGTGTCAGCGAACACTCATTCCTTCCTTCTCTTACATCTGGAAATATAAAATATTTATTTGTAACCTCCCCCCTCAATACACGTCTACTTTATAAAGAACACTCAGTAAAGGGGGAAACAGTGTGAATAAAAAAAGGTGGGTACTCTCAGGTATACTCACGTTGTTGATTGGATCGTTAGCGACGCTCTTTTTCTTTCTACAACCATCCGTTATGGGAGTCACAAGCGGTACTTTGCAAACGAATGCTTGGACGCTTCATTTTTCACGCTCATTGAACGAATCTACAATAAGTGAAGATTCTGTCTATGTTTTAAATAAAGAAAAGGAACGTGTTCTAGTAGATGTTCAGCTAAGTACAGATGGCAAGATTCTACACGTCACCCCTCCTGAAAATGGTTATAACAATCTTCAAGATTACACGCTACACCTTTCAGATAACATTAAATCAACGTTTGGTCTAGGAATACGCGGAGAACTAGCCATTCCGCTTAAGGTAAGTCACGACTTAGCTACTGTCGAATCGGAAGAATACCTTAAAAATCACTTTGCAGCTATTTTAGAAAATAAAAAGAGTCAGGAGCAAAGTTACCAATCATTCGATAATGTAAAGATGACAATAGAAGAAAGTTCATCAGGTGGCGATAGTGGCCACTCCCAAACGAATAACCAAGTAGATGGTGTAAATGAAGCTGATATTGTTCAAACTGACGGAGAGTTTATTTACCATATTAACGATCATCAGGATGTAAAGGTTGTTAAATCCTATCCTGCTGAAGCGCTGGAAACTGTAGCAACCATTGAATTCGAAGATAATTTTTACGTCTCACAATTATTTTTAACAGACGACACGCTTGTTGTCATTGGAGACAAGTGGATTCCTTTTAATCAAGAAAAAAGCGGTAATATGGATTACTCGTACGACCAAAATGTCACGATTGCCAAGCTTTATGACGTTAGTAATCAAACAGCACCTGAATTAATGCGTGAAGTTGGAGCTGAAGGTTATTTTAATAACGCCAGAATGATTGATTCAAACCTGTATGTCATTACAAATCACGCACCAAATTACTGGATTATGGAAGAGGATAGCGACATCGAACTACGCCCTCATACGTGGGACAGTAATAAAAGCGAATCATTCGAACCAATGTCAGTTGATGAGATTAAAATAATTCCTGAAAACGAGAACAGCAATTACACGGTCATTACCGTCGTAGATGTAAGCGATCACAATTCAGAAGTTCTAACAGAGTCCTATTTAGGTAGCAGCGGGCAAGTATACATGTCGGAAAACAGCCTTTATTTAGCAGAGACAAATAATATGGTTTCGACGTTACAAATGGGTATTATGCCAGTCATACCCGAAGACTCAAGCACAACTATTTATAAATTTGCCATTGATGATTTGAATGTTGATTTTGTAGCGAAAGGCTCAGTGAAAGGAAATGTGTTAAATCAATTTTCAATGGATGAGCATGATGACCATTTCCGAGTCGTCACAACAGAAGGAAATACGCAGGGAGAAAACATGACCTCTTTTAACCATCTCTTTATTTTAAATGAAGCGATGGAGCAGGTTGGTTCGGTTGAAGACCTTGCAAAAGGAGAGCGCATCTACTCCGCTCGATTTATGGGTGACAAAGCGTACATGGTGACATTTAGAGAAACCGATCCACTCTTTGTTATTGATACCGCTAACCCTGAAGCACCTGAAGTATTGGGTGAATTAAAAATCCCAGGTTTCAGTACCTATTTGCACCCATTAGATGAAAATCACTTAATCGGTTTTGGCGTAGATACAGAACTCGAAGAAAGTAAAGTTGCTGGACAGCCGCCATTGGTCATTCAAACTGGCATGAAGATTTCATTGTTTGATATCACTGATTTCAGCAATCCAAAAGAAAAGGACACTGAGATCATTGGTGGGCAAGGTACTCATTCTCCTGTTATGTCCGACCACAAAGCGCTGTTTCATCATACTGAACGCAATTTATTCGGCTTCCCTATCGCAGTTTACGATCAAAAAGAGCTGAATAGCGAATTGAATTTTGTGAACCAAGGTGCCCTTCTCTACACGATCACACCCGAAAATGGCATTGAACTTACGAAAGAAATGTACGACCAAAAAGTCGAAGGGCAAATGTACGATAATTGGGAAGAGCTTGTTCAGCGTATGCTTTATATTGAAGATACTCTTTACACAGTGAAATCGAATGAAGTAAAAGCGTATGAATTGCCATAAGGAACAAAAGAAAAAGAGGTGTTTAACTCCGACAGACGTAAAACGATCAACACAAGTAGGCGCTTTTTGGGTGGTGTACGCTCCCAGGGGTTACCCGCTTGAGCTGGATAGAACAAAGGCGAAAGCGGGTGCTGAACTCCGACAAGTCAGTACTCTTTGCTAACAAGTTGGCGTGACTTAAATCCTTAAGGAGCTTAGAGATATCATTATTAAAAATTATGAACATTCATTATTTACAAATAATCCAACTGCTGTTAACATAAACAATCAAACGCGATGATAAGAAGAGTAGATAAAGTCATTCTTCAAAGAGAGCTCCGGTTGCTGAAAAGGAGCAAGAATGACTTATTGAACCAAGTCTTTGAGCAGCACAAAGGATCCTTTTTGGTGATGGTGTGACGGGAGCTCCCGTTATAGAGCTAGGGTATAAGCTAATATGCTGTACCTAATGAGGATGATATGGTGACATGTCAACAAAACTGGAGTGGTACCGCGAATGCATAATCTCGCCTCCAAGATGAAAATCTTGGAGGCGGGATTTTTTTTATTGGCATTAAGTGTGAATCAATACTTGTGACAAAAAAACATTCGGGGAGGAATAGAGATGGATATGCATACAGTGAAAGAACGCTGGAAGTATTATGCTATTTTAATGTTCGGGGTTGGTGCTTCCAACATAGGCTCTTGGATTTATTTACTTGCGTTAAATCTAATTTTATTTGAAATGACAGGCTCTCCATTAAGCATTGTATTTCTATACACGCTTATCCCTTTAGCTACATTATGTACAAATAGTTGGGCAGGAACGGTCATTGATCGGAAAAACAAACGTAATTTGATGATCTACTTAGATTTATCTAGAGCGATCTTTATTATGATGATTCCATTTCTACCGTCAATTTGGCTCATCTATTTCATTGCTTTTATTATTTATATGGCTAACTCTATTTTTCAACCTACCTCGATGACTTATATCACAAAGCTAATTCCTGTTGAACAAAGAAGACAATTCAATTCACTCTTTAATATGGTCACATCTGGTGCTTTTTTTATTGGTCCTGCAATTGCAGGTATTCTTTTTAACATTGGTACACCAATATTTGCCCTCTATACAACTGTAATTACTTTTATTTTGTCAGCGCTCGCGACGTTGTTCATGCCGAACCTTGAACGTGATACTTTGGATGGAGCAAACCACTCTACCTTTTCGTCGGAATTATTAAAAAAAGATTGGAAAGCAGTCATCTCGTTTAGCCGTAGAAACCTACCTGTTATTGTCATTTATCTTCTTTTTAGTGGAGTTATGATGGTCATGGCAACAGCGGTTGATTCACTAGAGGTTTCTTTTTCTAAAGAGGTTTTGCAGTTATCCGATAGTAAATATGGATTTCTCGTAAGCATTGCTGGAGCAGGTATTGTCGTTGGATCGATCATAAATACGTTTCTTACAAAAACATTTTCCATTTTCACTTTAATGAGTGGTGGCACTGTACTTGTTTCGTTCGGGTATATGATTTTTGCGTTTTCTACTACTTTTCCTGTTGCAGCTCTCGGTGTCTTCACCCTTGCATTTTTCATCTCATTCGCTAATACAGGATTTCTTACCTTTTATCAAAATCATGTACCCGTTGAAATGATGGGAAGAATTAGCAGTATTTACGGGTTGATCGAAGCCATTTTAATTATTATGGCAACATTGATTTTGGGATTTCTTACTCAATTATTATCGCTTCAAATCGTTGTGATAACCGGAACGATTAGTATGATGGCGGTAGCACTTTCTTTAAGCATTTACATTTTTTCTACATCTTCGCAATTTAAAAAGACAGTCGATTCTGCGATTAAATCTGAAATCAGTCAGTAAGAGCTAGTGAAGTACCATGTTGCGAACTAGCTTAATGGTAGTCAAATGTAGTAAGATATAGGGCATGTTTATATAAGAAGGAGATTTTTAAAATGAACTATAAAATGATTGTACTCGATATGGATGATACTCTTTTACGAGATGACCATACCATCTCCGAACAGACTAAAAAAGCATTGATGGCTGCACAAGAGATGGGTGTTAAGGTCGTTTTAGCCTCAGGTCGACCTACGTATGCCATGATTGATGTTGCAAAGGAACTTAAATTAGATAATTACGGTAGCTATATTTTGTCATTTAATGGTGCAAAAATTATTAACGCCGATACAAAGGAAGAATTGTTCAGCAGCACTCTTTCCCCTGAAACAGTTCATCATTTATATGATATTAGCCAACGAGAAAATGTTGGTATTCAAACGTACATTGGTGATTCCATCATTACAGAAACGCCTAACCCCTATTCAGATATTGAGGCTGAAATTACTGGCCTACCATTAAATATCATCGAGGATTTTAAAGAATCCGTTACAGACCCTGTCGTGAAAGTATTGATGCTAGAAGATGGAGAAAAATTAGTTCACGTAGAAAAGAAACTTCAAGAAGAAATGCGCGGTCAACTTAGCGTCATGCGCTCAAAACCATATTTCCTTGAGTTCACTGAAAACGGCGTAACTAAAGGGTCGAGCATTGAACAGTTAATTAAAAAAATCGGCATAACCAAAGAAGAAGTCATTGCAGTAGGCGACAGCTACAACGACCTATCCATGATTAAATTCGCTGGACTTGGTGTCGCAATGGGCAACTCTCCTGACGACATCAAACAAGTCGCTGACCATATTACAGACACAAACATGAACGACGGCGTAGCTAAAGTTGTGGAAGAATTTTTGTTAGGAGTCACAGTGCTTTAATCCATTAAATAATTGTTCATTTTGATGTTTAAAGGTCTTTTGGGGGTGTTCGGATTGCATATTCATTCATTTGTAAGCAAATCAGGGGTTTGTTCACGCAGAGAGACAGTGCGGTTGATAAAGGCTGGAAGAATCACGGTTAATGGCGTCCTTTGCACACCAAACCAGTCTATTCAAGAAGATGATGATGTTCGAATTGACGGGAACCCACTACCTGGCAAACCTGCTCCTATTTATTTAGCATTTAATAAACCACGAGGCATTACATGTACCGCTCAACCTTCTATTGAAGGAAACATTATTGATTTCATCCAGTACCCTGAACGGATTTTCCCTATTGGAAGATTGGACAAAGATTCAGAAGGGCTTATTTTACTGACGAATGATGGCAGTATTGTAAATCCATTGATGCGAGAAGAATTCCAACATGAAAAGGAATATATCGTAACCGTTAATCGGACCATTACTCCCCTGCTTATTGAAGGTATTCAACAAGGTGAGATCAACATCCGTGGGAAAATAACCTCCCCCTGTACAGCGATTCAACTAGACGATCGAACATTTTCGATTACCCTAACACAAGGCCTCAACCGACAAATTCGGCGCATGTGTCGCACGTTCGATTACACTGTCCAGACGTTGAAGAGAATACGAATAAAAGAAATTCACCTCAACGATTTACCTATGGGACACTGGCGCTCGTTAACGGAAAAAGAAATGAAATTACTTACTAAAACGCATTAAGATATTTATACCGACCAGCCATGCTAAAAAGGAGATTTCCTATCATGGTTGGTTTTTTGTTCGTCAATTGTTGGGCCTGGCCAGTTTGAAAACGAGAGATCTTGATCATATGCCTAGTTTGGAGAAGAACGTCTAATTCTCCCTTCCACGATGTCTTTATTTTGTGCGTAATCGGCGAGCGCAGTTCTTCCACACCCATTTTGCCCATAAAAAAACAGACCTTTTTTAAAAAGATCTGTTTTCTAGTTGGTAAAAAACAAACACTTATTCACCAAAATCTACGTTGTGATACACTTGCTGCACATCTTCTAATTCTTCTAGTGCATCAATCATTTTTTCAAATTGTGCTTGTGCGTCTTCTGGAAGTGCAAGATCGTTTTGTGCAACCATTGTTAGTTCTGCCACTGTAAATTCAGTTATCCCAACATTCTTGAATGCTTCTTGCACGGCATGGAACTGATCAGGTTCAGCATACACTATCACCGCTTCATCTTCTTCTAAAATGTCATGTGCGTCTACATCCGCTTCCATTAAAAGTTCAAGTACGTCATCCGCTGTTTTACCAACAAGACCGATGACTGCCGTTGCATCAAACATATAAGCTACAGATCCACTGACGCCCATGTTACCACCATTTTTTCCAAATGCAGCACGTACTTCTGATGCAGTACGGTTGACGTTATTTGTCAGTGCATCCACGATTACCATCGAGCCATTTGGTCCAAAACCTTCATAACGCAGTTCATCATAACTTTCTTCTGAACCACCTTTTGCTTTTTCAATCGCTCGGTCAATAATCGTTCTCGGTACATTGTACGTTTTTGCTCGCTCCAGGACGACTCTTAGCGCCTGATTTGATTCTGGATCTGGTTCCCCTTGCTTCGCTACTACATAAATTTCGCGTGCAAACTTGTTATATATATTACTTGTATTTGCATCTTTTGAGGCTTTTTTTTCTTTTATATTATTCCACTTACGTCCCATAGTCTCACTCTCTTTCCACTGTAATTGAACAAAACTACGCATCTTCCTAAACATTTTTTCAAACTAGGGATAAGTAGTTTTTTCTAATTCATGTTACTAATCTCTAGATACTATTATACCTTACTTGCAAAAATTATCATCGATTTACTCACCAAAAAGGCAATTCTTTATAATGAAGAATTGAGGGTAATAAAGACAGTTTATGCTCAATAAGAATGACCACTTTTCTCATAAAAACCACCTAGTGTAATACCATCTAAAATATTTTATAATGGTAATTATTCACTATTTATGAGGAGGTCTTTCCATGCACAAAATCCTTATTATCGAAGACGATAAAAAAATTGCAACTCTATTAAAATCCCATATTGAAAAATATGATTTTCATTGTTATATAATAGAAGATTTCACAACGATAAAACAATCCGTTTTAGAGGTACAACCTAGCCTGATTTTATTGGACATCAACCTTCCTCGATATGATGGTTTTTATTGGTGTCGGCAAATTCGTACTGTTACAACCTGTCCTATCATTTTTATTTCTGCGCGAACAGGAGAAATGGATCAAGTGATGGCGCTTGAAAATGGCGGAGATGACTATATTGCAAAGCCGTTTCATATTGAAATTGTCATTGCCAAAATAAAAAGCTTGCTACGCAGAACGTATGGGAGTTACGCGGTGGATTCAAATTCGAAGGTCACAGAACTAAATGGATTATACCTGCATCATCACCGTCTTGAGTTGGAGTACGCTGGACAAATTTTAGAATTAAGTAAAAGAGAATTCGCCCTGCTGGATTGTTTGCTCACAAAACATGGACAGGTGGTAGCTCGAGAGCAGTTATTAGAAGCTCTTTGGGATGATACGAAATTCGTAGATGATAATACGTTATCTGTAAATGTGACTAGAGTAAGAAAAAAACTGGAGCTACTCAACATAAAAAATGCCCTGGAAACGATTCGTGGGGTAGGATATCGATTTAATAAAACATGGAGTAAGAATACATGAAGCTGTTTTTAAAAGAAAATCTTCCATTTATCATCGTTTATTATATCAATGTATTTTTTATCCTTTTAATCACACAATTGGACTTTTTACAAAATAATTCATCAATAGCGCTTGGAAATTTGTTATACATCATTATTTTATCAAGTTCCATTTTAATCGGTTACCTTATATATCGATATATGAGACAGAGGGATTCTTTGCAGCAACTAGTTACTGTTGACAAGTCACTCGATGACTCCGTGATTACACTTGAAGGATCTTCAATACTTGTATCATTTGAAAACAAGTTACAACAACAATATAAACACTATTTTTATGAATTATCATATTATCGCCAACAATTACAGGAGCAAATAACATTTATGAATCAATGGGTACACCAAATGAAAACACCGTTGTCTGTCATTGAGCTCCTACTTGAACAAGAAAAGGTCGATAAGTCTTCAAACACAAATTCTTCCGATAGCATACGTGAAGAGTTAGATCGTTTAAGAAACGGATTAGATATGGTTTTATATGCTGCTAGATTAAAACAATTTGAGTCTGATTTTCACGTAAAAAGAGTTCAGCTTTCCTCTTTAGTTAGCAAGCAAATCCATCATCATAAACGTGCTTTTATCCGAAACCACGTGTACCCTATCATGAATATCGATGACAATCTATTTGTGGAAACAGATAAGAAATCATGTGCATTTATGTTAGATCAAATCATCACCAATGCCATTAAATATGCTTCGGGAACAAATTCAAAGATAGTATTTGCAGCTGTATTAAAAGAAAAAGACGTTCATTTATCTATTACAGACAGTGGTGTCGGTATACCTGAACAAGACATAAAGCGTATATTCTCCCCATTTTTCACAGGGATAAATGGACGGAAATTTCAAGAATCTACCGGCATGGGGCTTTACCTTGTGAAACAAATATATGAAAAACTCGGTCATAATGTGACAGTCGATTCTACCGAAGGAGAAGGAACAAAAGTCACCATTATTTTTCATAATGTCTCTTTGTGAGTAACGTGACAAAACTGAAAGATTAAACTTAATAAATGAAAGGAAAATCAATACGAGTTCATCCTCCTTATCATTATACTGAAACTATATTAATCACTAAACATTTGGAGGTATGTACCAATGGCGATTCTTAAAGCGAACTCATTATCAAAAATATATCAAGTAAAAAAAGGAATTTCTCACAGAGCGTTAGATGAGTTTAATTTAACGGTAGAAGAAGGTGAATTTGTTGGGATTATGGGACCTTCTGGAAGTGGGAAAACGACTTTGTTAAACATCTTGGCAACCATCGACACAGCTACCTCAGGAGAGTTGAAAATTAAAGGCTTTAATCCAGCTACACTATCAAGTAAAAAGCTGGCCCTCTTTCGCAGAAAAGAGTTAGGTTTCGTTTTTCAAGACTATAATTTATTAGACACGCTAACAATTGAAGAAAATATTATATTACCTTTAACTCTAGATAAAACAAACGTGTCAGAAATGAAACAGAGAGTGAATACTGTAGCTGAAAATTTTGGAATTGAGTCCATTTTACAAAAAAGAACGTATGAGGTGTCCGGTGGACAGCAGCAACGTGCTGCCATTGCACGGGCTATTATTCAAAATCCTCTACTTGTATTGGCGGATGAACCAACTGGAAACCTCGATTCAAAAGCTTCAAAAGATGTCATGCAATCGATGACAAAATTAAATGAACAACAGAAAACATCAATTTTAATGGTGACACATGATCCATTCGCAGCAAGTTACTGTAAAAGAATAGTGTTTATTAAAGACGGAAAATACTTTACAGAAATTCATCAAGGTTCAAATAGGCAAGCATTTTTTCAAGAAATACTGGACGTTTTATCACTTTTAGGGGGGGACGTAAATGAGTTTCAGACAATTCGCCTTTAAAAATGTGATGAGAAATAAACAAAGCTATTCGGCCTATTTTTTAAGCAGTGTATTTACCGTATTGATTTTCTTTTTATATGCCGTAATAAGCTTTCACCCAGAAATAAACAATGAAGCTTTACCGTCAACGGTTAATATGGGTTTTGTTGTTGCAGAATTTATAATCTACTTTTTTGCTGTCTTTTTTGTCTATTATTCGATGAGTACATTTGTCAAAAATCGGTCGAAAGAATTTGGTTTGTTAACGATTTTAGGGATCACAAAAGGACAATTGAATCGTCTTGTTATTTTAGAAAATATGATGATTGGAATAGGTGCTATTATTACAGGAATAGCAATTGGTTTTTTATTTTCTAAACTGTTTCTAATGATTTATTCTCTCGTTTTAGCTTTAGATGCACCGATATCATTTTATGTTCCAACAAATGCAATAGTTTTAACAATCAGTTTGTTCTTTATTCTTTTTTTGGCGAACAGTTTTTTAACTTTATTTTCCATAAATAAAAATCGTGTGCTTGAATTACTACAGGGCTCTCGAAAACCTAAAAAGTATCCAACGTATTCATGGATTCTATCTATCATGGCATTCATTTTAATTGGTTTTGCGTATTATTTATCATTTGATGCTAACTTAAGGACGATATTCTTTAGAATGATTCCTATTTTACTATTAGTTATTCCTGGAACTTACTTTTTATTTACTCAAGCAAGTATTTTTATCATTCGTATTTTACAAAAAAGAAAAAGCACTTATTATAAAAAAACAAATATGCTTACCATATCTGATCTTTCATATAAGATGAAGGATAACTCTAGCATTTTAACAGTAGTAGCAATTATGACTGCCATCACCTTCACGGCAACTGGTGTACTTGCTAGTTTTTATTTCTCAAAGAAAGATCAAGCAGAACAGTTTTATCCAGATGTATTTAGCATTTCTAGTGATGGTTCAACAATGGAGCAATATGAAAAAGAAAAAGAAAATTTAAACCAGAATTTAATGGAAGAAAGTATTACCTTTACAAACAATGAGTTTCAGCTTCTCCCTGTTAAGATCAGCTATTTAACAGACCAAAGTCCAACAAGCATTATGTCTTTAACAGATTTCAATATACAAGCAAAACATATCGGATTAAAACAACTGTCATTAAATGAAGAAGAAATTTTTCTAATATCAGGATCAGATGTGGAAGGTTTCTTTGATTTTGACGAGTCACAAGTCACATTAATGACCGAAACAGAGTCACATACATTGAATGTGAAAGAAGTTTATGATGGTAAAGTGATTAACGATTATGGTTTGAGAACGGTTGTTCATGATGAATTGTACCGATCATTCAACGAAAATATGAACCCGAACGAGCTCCAGCGCTACTATAGTGTCAACTTTCCAAACTGGGAAAGACAAGAACAATTGGATATTGATTTAAAACAGACGATTACTCACCCTAATTTCAATTCAAAAATTGCAGGTTTTTATTTATTAAAGAACATTTTTTCAGAAATCTTTTTCATTGGATTTTTTATAAGCATTCTATTTTTTATTAGTGCGGGCAGTATTTTATATTTTAAGCTCTATAACGAAATTGATCGAGACCTTGACCATTATAAGGCATTATCAAAAATTGGCTTAACCATTTCTGAAATGAGAAACATCGCATCCAAACAGCTGGCAGTCTTATTCTTTGTACCTTTTCTGGTCGCTACTGTACACGCTATATTTGCTTTTATAGCATTACAAAATATGATACCGGGGTCTGTTTGGTTTGTTTGTACGGTTACGATACTAAGTTACTTGTTAATTCAGTTCCTTTATTATTTATTTATCCTTAGACTGTATGTTAGAAAAATACAGCTTGTAATGTGAGAAGTTAACTCGCTCAATCTAAACATAGCTTGAACATGTGCGAATCAAGTGTTATGGATTCACACTTGATTCCCCAATGTTCAAGCTATTTGTACTTGACCTTCTAATAAATAATTTCTTCATCTCGATGATGTATTTGAACAATCTAGATAGTTAAAAATTTCCCCAATTATAAACTTCCTACCGGTTCTCTTACTCTACCTTCCTTCAAATGGGCACTTAGCTTTTCAATATCCTTTGAAAACCTGCGATCCTCCACAATCGGCGGAACAATCGATCTCCATTCTTCGAAATGCCTTTTTGTCACAGAACTCATCCCATCTGCCCCTCTATATTCCACCGCTTGCATGCCACAGATTGCTTCAATCGCCAATACGCGCCTAGCGTTTTGAATAATTTGGTAAGCATGCCTCGAACCAATCGTACCCATGCTGACATGGTCTTCTTGATTTGCTGAAGAAGGAATGGAGTCAACACTCGCTGGGTGAGCAAGCGTTTTATTTTCAGAAACTAGACTTGCCGCTGAATACTGCATGATCATCGCACCCGATTGAAGCCCAGGCTCCGGGCTTAAAAAAGCTGGCAAGCCATCACTTAATTGCGGATTTACTAAGCGTTCAATTCGACGTTCAGAGATGTTCGCAAGCTCTGCAACGGCTACTTTTAGGAAATCCATGGCGAATGCGATCGGCTGGCCGTGAAAATTCCCACCTGAGATTACGGTTCCACCATCATCAAATATAAGTGGATTATCCGTTGCTGCATTCAACTCGATTTCTAGCTTTTCTTTTACATAATCAAGTACTTGCCAACTTGCTCCATGTACTTGCGGGATGCAACGCAATGAGTAAGCGTCCTGCACACGTCGTTCACCTTGCTTTGTCGTAAGCTTGCTATCTTGTAAAAGAGCTCTCATCCTTTCTGCCACTGCCACTTGCTGCGGATAACCACGCGCTTCATGAATGCTTGACTGAAAAGCATCCATCACACCATGTAATCCTTCCATTGACATCGCTGCAATGTATTCACTTTGAAGGGCTAACCGCTCTGCTTCGATATAGTTGACTACTCCCATTGCCGTCATCGCTTGCGTTCCGTTTATCAAAGCAAGCCCTTCTTTTGCTTGCAATTCGATCGGTGTCACACCGATTGATCCCCAGCGTTTTGAAGCTTCGATTTGCTCCGAACCATCCCATACTTCGCCTTCCCCAATGAGTACCAAAGCTAAATGAGACAACGGAGCGAGGTCACCTGATGCACCAAGAGATCCTTGCTGTGGAATAACAGGATGAATGCGCTCGTTGACCATCATCATCAATCTCTCAACAAGAATCGGTCGAACACCTGAAAACCCTTTCAATAATGCATTCAAGCGAAGTAAAATCATCCCTCGCGACACCACTTCTGGAAAGGGTTCTCCGACTCCGCATGCATGTGAGCGAATTAAATGAAGCTGCAATGCATGAACATCTTTTTTATCAATTTCTACATCACTAAATTTACCGAATCCCGTATTAATGCCATATGTGATGTTATGGGTTGAAACGATTTTCTCAACAGCGAAGCGACTGTTCATCACACGTTCCATACTGTCGTCGGCGATTCTAACTAGCTCTCCCTCATAGAGCACTCGATTTACTTGCTCAATCGTTAAATCATTGCCGTTTAACGTGATCATTTTTAATCCCCCTTTTTCGCTAATACAATCCCCGTCATTACTTGTAAAAAGCTGTATACACCAGCTTTTACCGTGGGTGAGGCTGTCCCGTCTTTTAAAGGATCAAGGCATACAAAATCAATATGTTGAAAACGATCATCTTTACCTACTTCAAGTAGTGCATCAAATAATTCGTGTGTGGTCATGCCACCAGGCGTTGACGCTGGCACACCTGGAGCAAAGCTGACATCTAATACATCCATATCCACCGTTACATAAATACGATCTACTTTTTCCTTCAAAGCTGCTAATGAAGCCCGAACTGTTTCCTTCATTCCTTGCTGTCGCGCTTTTTTAAGTGTAATCATGTTAACACCATGTTCTTTACCGTACTGTACGAGGTCTGAAGAGTTAAAATAACCATGTAATCCGATGTTATATACATTCTCACCTTTAATCACATCACCCTCTATCAATTGACGGATTGGAGTTCCGTTTGATGGTCCATTTTGGGATGGGTCACGTAGATCAAGATGGGTATCAAATTGTAAAATACCGATCGTTTCGTGTGGATAGATTTCATTCAATCCACGAACCGTACAAGCCGTAACAGAATGATCGCCACCAATATTTACCGAAACCGCATTCGCGAAATTGCGAGCAACCACACTAGTTGCTTGCTCAATGCGTTCATGGCATTGAGCAATATCCGTTCCGTGCATGTTAACATCGCCTAAATCAACAATTCTTAATGACGCAAGGTCAACTTCTTCTTCTATATTGTAGGTCTGGAATCCTTTCCATCCTTTACGGAAGGCAAGTGGATATTCCGATGCACCTGACACACTGATTGAAGAACGTGATAATGGCAGACCAAGCAGGACAACATCAATGTTTTCCATAGGCTGCTGCCACTCTTCTATTGTATGAATCCACTGATGAACTCTTCCTTTATGCTCAGCCTCTTTTGTCCAGCTCCATTCTGCTTTTCGAACAAATGACTGTTGGAGATCGTGGTAGATATCTGGCATTTTTAGACCTCCTTTAGACAACCTGTTGACCATTTTTCCATACTGCTTCCACATGATTTACCCCAAATGCATATTGAAGCATACGATAATTAGGAACATCCCACATGACAACATCTGCTTTTTTACCGACTTCTAAACTACCAGCTTGTTCTTCTCTACCGATTGCATACGCTGCATTTATAGTAGCTGCACACAAAGCTTCTGCAGGAGTTAATCTCATTGAAATACAAGCTAGATTCATTACGAGTGGCATGCTTGTTGTTGGTGAAGAGCCTGGGTTACAGTCTGTTGAAATGGCAACAGCCACACCTGCATCGATCATTTTACGGCCTTGTGCTGCTTCTTCGCGTAAATATAGGGCTGTTGCAGGCAATAAACAAGCGATGGTCCCGCTTTTCGCCATTGCAGTGATCCCTTCATCTGATGCTTTTAACAAATGCTCGGCAGAAATAGCGCCGACTTTTGCTGCAAGCTCTGCCCCATTAAATGGCTCAATTTCATCCGCATGAATTTTTGGTGTCAGACCAAACTCCTTACCGGCTTTTAATATTCGTTCGGACTGTTCCGGCGTGAAGACATTTTTTTCACAAAACACATCGTTAAACTGAGCAAGTTCTTCGTCAACAACTTTAGGAATCATTACCTCAATAATGTGCGTGATATAGTCATCTTCTCTTCCTTTGTATTCTTTCGGAACCGCATGGGCTCCCATAAAAGTTGGTATTAGATCAATGGCGTGTGCTTCATCTAACTTTTTCATCACTCGTAATTGCTTAAGTTCAGTTTCCAGATTTAATCCGTAGCCACTCTTACTCTCTACAGTCGTAACACCATGCTTTAAAAATGAATCAAGTCGACGCCAAGATTGCTCGAAAAGCTCATCTTCTGTTGCTTCGCGCGTCATTCGACTCGTAGCATGGATGCCGCCACCTGCATTCATAATGTTCATATAACTAACGCCTTCCAGACGCTTTTCAAATTCTTGCTCACGTGTTCCTCCGTAGACGGCATGAGTGTGGGGGTCAACAAGTCCTGGTGTAACCAGTTTTCCTTTTGCATCAACCACATCTGCTTCATGTGCCCGGTCTGCAAAATCATGTTCGAGTTGCTCCGTTGTTCCAATTTTGACGATGACGTCATTTTCGATCCATAGACTTCCATCTTCTATTATGCCAAGCTCACTCATCGCCTCTTTCGTACGTGGTCCTGTAAGAGACGACGAAGCCATCGTGACAAGTTGAGTTGCGTGCTTTATCCAAACTGGTTTCATCACCAAGCCATCCTTTCGTTACATGAAAATTAGTTTTCGTCTTGATCGAGCATTGGAATATTAACGCCTTTTTCCCGCGCTGTTTCTTTCGCTAAATCATATCCTGCATCCACATGGCGCACGATTCCCATACCAGGATCAGTCGTTAAAACGCGCTCGAGCCGAGTGGCTGCTTCATCTGTGCCATCAGCTACAATGACCATCCCAGCATGAATGGAATACCCCATTCCAACACCGCCACCATGGTGAACAGAAACCCACGTCGCACCGCCAACTGCATTGATCATCGCATTTAAAATCGGCCAATCTGCAACAGCATCGGAACCATCTAGCATCCCTTCTGTTTCACGATTAGGTGAAGCAACCGATCCGCTATCTAGATGATCACGACCAATGACGATAGGCGCTTTTAATTCACCGCTTTTAACCATATCGTTAATGATTTTTCCAAACCTTGCTCTCTCCCCATACCCTAACCAGCAAATGCGGGAAGGCAATCCTTGAAACTGTATTTTTTCTCTAGCCATCCGGATCCAATTACAAAGGTGAGTGTTTGATGAAAACTCACGAAGAATCACTTCATCTGTTTTATAAATATCTTCTGGGTCCCCTGATAGTGCTACCCATCGGAACGGTCCTTTCCCCTCGCAAAACTGGGGTCGAATATATGCAGGGACAAAGCCAGGGAAATCAAAGGCGTTGTCGACACCTTCGTCTTTTGCTACTTGACGAATGTTGTTGCCATAATCAAACGTAATCGCACCCTTTTTTTGCAAATCGAGCATTGCCTGCACATGTAGGGCCATTGATTTTTTTGCGCGTGTTACCAGTTCATCTGGTTGTTCGTTTCTCATTGCTGTACCTTCTTCAAGTGTTAAACCTACTGGCAAATAACCGTTTAATGGATCGTGTGCAGAGGTCTGATCAGTTAAGATATCTGGTACAAAACTTTTCTCAAGCATTTTCGGTAGCACTTCAGCTGCATTTCCAATTAACCCAATGGATAAAGCCTTTTCCTCTATTTTTGCTTTTTGTGCCAACTCAATCGCTTCATCTAACGAATGCGTTTTTACATCTAAATAGCGCGTCTCAAGTCGACGATCCACACGGCTTTCATCCACGTCAATCCCAATACAAACCCCACCGCACATTGTGACAGCAAGCGGTTGAGCACCGCCCATTCCACCTAACCCCGCAGTAACGGATATTGTCCCTTGAAGAGAGCCGTTAAAATGTTGGTTACCTACTTCCGCAAATGTTTCATACGTACCTTGTACAATTCCTTGTGAACCGATGTAAATCCAGCTACCCGCTGTCATTTGCCCGTACATCATCAACCCTTTTTTATCGAGCTCGTGAAAAGTCTCCCAGTTTGCATAGGAAGGAACCAAATTTGAATTTGCTAAAAGAACACGAGGCGCATCCTTATGTGATTTAAATATCGCAACAGGCTTTCCTGATTGAACAAGTAATGTTTCATCGTTTTCTAGCTCCTTAAGCGACTTGACAATTGATTGAAAAGCAGGCCAATTTCGTGCAGCCTTTCCGATACCGCCATAGACAACTAGGTCTTCAGGGCGTTCCGCCACGTCTGGATCCAAATTATTCATCAACATACGAAGAGCTGCTTCCTGCTGCCAACCCTTTGTCTCGAGCTCTGTGCCGTGTTTTGCTGTAATTGATTCCGAATCTTTTGTATGCGTTTTCATTTTATTCCTCCTCGATAGCAATAACTTTATACTATTGCAAATATTATAAAATTACAATTTAAAATAGAAAAAAATATTAATTTAAAGTAAATATTATCCTTTAGTTCGCTAATTAAGAAGTGAATTAGCGAACTAAAGGATCACAATTAGAGATTGCTATTTAACATAGCAGCTAGGACGTTTGTCACGAGGTGCGGATAAGTGCTATGCTGACTTCGATATTGGGTCTAATACGCGGATATCCCCCAAATAAACTTCGATAAATGCTATGTATCCACGAATATCCACCACGGCTTCGGTTAATATGTAGGCATATAGATTTTTTGTTCGATTGTGACTTTGATACTAAATCTTATTTCCACAAGGGCTTTCCCTTAATACAATATGTCAATTTAGGTTAGAATGAGGGTAGGATTGGGGTGAAATCGATTGAGGAAATTTTTTCTATTAATACTGTTGATCGTTGCTGTTTTCATCTCGAAGCCGCTATGGGAGGACAAGGTTTCCTCGTACGTGGATGTTTCTTTTATGGATACGATCTCTGATAAAGTTTTATCGGTTGGCGATTCTCCAACGATTATGAACGCACTTGATCATTTTCAGGATACGTTAACTACAATGATTATCGATATAAATGATGCTATTCAGCAAGCACCAGATTTAGAGTCAGACCAGCAAACAAATTCCGTAGCAAAACCTAATTTAAAGACACCAACGGAACAACTTTTTTCCGTTTATAATGTACAGCTAGGTGAATCAAAAGAACAAGTAGAACAGGAAGTCGGTGCACCAAAGCGCCAGTCGACCAATGAGTTTGGAACGAAATGGTTCACCTATCATGAGGATTATCAAAACTTTGTAATGATTTCTTACAATGAAGAGAATAGAGTAAATGGCCTTTTTACAAACCAAGATTTACTTTCTTCATCAATTGGCATTACACTTGAAAGTTCAAAAGAAACTGTACATGCAGAACTTGGTGATCCGTTGACGACCATTCGCAAGGGTTTAATACGTTATCAGCTTGAGAGCGAAGGTGAATATGACCTTTTCAAGCTAGAGGATAGCTACGTCACTGTTTTTTATGACAAGCATGCAAACAGTACAGTAACAGCCATTCAAATCATACATGAGGACCTTGAAGCAAACCGATCCGACTTTTATAGTGACCCATCAACCGCATTAAACGAAGGTTTCGAATATCAGTTATTTGATTTAACTAATGCGGCGCGTGTGAACCATGGGTTGAATGTATTAACGTGGGATGAATTAGTGAAAGAAACGGCAAGAAAACACAGCTTAGACATGGCAGAAAACTTATTTTTCGACCATGAAAACTTGGAAGGCCAATCTCCTTTTGATCGAATGGAACAAGATGGCATACACTATACTGTCGCAGGTGAAAATTTGGCATATGGACAATTTAGTAGCATATTTGCTCACGAAGGCTTAATGAATTCCTTAGGCCACCGTGAAAATATATTGAACGATAGCTATGCTTTTTTAGGCGTTGGGGTTGCGTTCAATGAAGACTCACAACCGTACTTTACGGAGAATTTTTTCAATCGATAATTTTTATTTTCATTCAGCACTGTTGCAAAAATACCTAAGACAAGGAATAACAGGATTGGTTGATATAATGTGAGTTTTTGTCCTTTTCGCTCACTTATCTCAGCCAATCTTTTTTAATAAAAAAAAACAATAATGGTCGTCCTCCTGCATATAGATCAAAAAAGGAGGCGGTTTGTGTGGCATACTTATGGACGGTGACAGTAGGCTATGTTTTTCTTTTGGGTATGGTAGGCGGGATTTTCGTTTATTTTCTGCGATCATCGCTTAACCTTGATGATTCAACGAAAATAGATCCTCTAAAAAAATCATAGTGACAAATCATATTCACCTGCTTTTCTTATGTTTTCACCTTTAAAAATATTTACTATCAAGGTAACCATACGGTGAAATTTCTATAAATTCAGACAAAAGAGCGTCTGTAACACCAAGACGCTCTTTTAGCGTGGAAACCAATAAGTTACATTGCAAATAGTTTGGATGATCATTTACGATAAAAAGATACACAAGGAGGATCATTTTATTTTATGAAAAGTATAATCAGAATCATTTTACTTTCTGTATTCTTTGTAATGATTACAGGATGTAGTAGTGAGGAAACAAACGAGGAAATTAGACAAGTTACGAATGTAGGAATCGGTGATGAATACATTGATAAGCTATCTGAAGTTCTTGGAGAGTTAGTTGAAGTGGAAGAAGAAAGCGATAACGGAAGTCAAGAGGAAGAAACACCGCTTATATCCTATGATGTGATTGACGATGAGCTTTCTAATCCTATTCTAGAGGTAGAAGATAAGAAATGGGAACATTATCAACAGGATATTGATAAACATACTCAGCTTTGGCAGTTATTCGCTAGTATCGTTCCTTCTAAAGAACGTGAAATGGTTACAGGATTCTATGTATTTACCGATGGTGTCGGCAATACCTTAGGTGCTGTTGAGCCACGCTATGAAAATCCAGAAGAATGGCTTCTCAGTCTAGACATAGCAGATAGTGATAATACAAAAGAATTAATAGATACACTTATACATGAATTCGGCCATCTATTATTTTTGAATGAAGAACAGGTTCCATTTAGCGAGGCTACTTTTGCTGATCTAGAAAATGACCAAGTGTTAGAGAGATTGAAAACAAACTGCTTACAGTATTTCACCTCATATGGTTGCAGTGCCCCTGAATCCTACATTAATCAATTTTACCAACGTTTTTGGGTGGAGATTATTGAGGAGTGGGAGTCACTCGATGTAGAAACAAACGAGGAAGACCTTGATCATTTTTTTACAAATCATGAGGATGAATTTGTAACAGACTATGCTGCAACTCATCCATCAGAGGATATAGCCGAATCATGGAGCTACTTCGTTCTATCCTATAAACCCGAAAATGAAACGGTTGCTGATGAAAAAATTTCTTTTTTTTATCAGTACCCTGAGCTAGTTGAATTGCGTACAACGCTGCTATCAAATCTTTATAATGTACTCACTACTGTGCATGAGTGAAGAGATTTAAAAACTCTATAGTTATACCCCAGAATGAAAAAACACCGATTTCTAACAAAAATCAGCATTTTCTATTCTGGGGGTATTTGTTTTTCCTCAAACTGCTGGCAATGTGCACATACCCTTTAGCGTTCTAAATCGATGGATCGTTGTCGTTCGTTTTCTGAGATCAGCTGCTAGCTCAGTTTTCTTCGGAAAGAACTCAATCATCAACCAAGAAAATTACCGGCGAGTAAATGAATCGATCCGTTAGCTTTCGTTAATTCTTTTATGTTCTTTCTCTCGTTCAACTGTCATTTTCCTTTTTATGATCATAATACCTACAATACTAAGAAGCATAACGATGACTTGTATCAAGAAGACAATCGACGTTAATATGTTTTCATCTTTAAAAACGAGATCTACTTTTGAGGTAAATACCCCAATCCCTGAAACTAAAAAAAAGAATAAAAGTATTTTTCTTCTTGATTTCAATATTTCATAATAAGGTGGATTTGGAGATTTAACCATGATTAATTCTCCTTTCAAATTAAATGATTTTAGACATATAATATTCATCCACATATTTTCCATTCACAAATAATGAATGCTTTTTTGTTCCTTCTATTGTAAACCCCATCTTTTTGTACAATCCAATTCCTGTATGATTATGGTGCATGACCGTTAATTCTAATCTATGAATACTTTGTTCTTTAGCCCACCTATCAAGATGTTCAAATAATTTTGTTCCGATTCCTTTTCCTCTAAAATGACTCGCAACTCCTAACACGACATATACCCTGTGCTTGGCTCGTGCTGGATTTCCTCCTGTCGCAAACAAAAAGCCAGCTAATTCCCCATCATCTTCTGCTAAAAAAATAGAAGAAGTCAAGTCTTCGTTGATCGCTTTAATTCTTTTCCTCTGCGCTTCAACTGGAATTTTTCTTTCTCCAGGTTCAAATAACATGAAGTTCGATTTTTCTACTTGTTCCATCAAATGAACTAGTTTTTCAGCGTCATTTGGTTCTGCGTGTCTAATAATCATTGTCCAACCTACCTTTTACGTTTATTTTCACCGATCTACATTGACTCCTTCTACCTCTTCGTCATTTTCGAAAAGTCATTTTCCAAGTAACAATCATGGAAATAAATAAAATCACTGCATATACATAGGTTCCGTTCGGAAACAACGAGCTAACGGAATGGAGTCCATAGAAGGCAACGATGACCAAGATAAGTCCAAAAACCTTCCCACTTTCTTTGTGCTGCGCGAGTGAAAATGATTCAGAAAATGGAAACGCCCTATTACTTAATACCTTTAATGAAGCGGTTGAATAAATGATAGAGCTCATCAATACCACAAGCAAATCCACAAATATTTGGTAAGAGAACAGCCAAAGAAATACGATACATTGAATGAAAAATACCGGAAAAAATAATGTAACTAGCCCTGCTTTTAACGTACCGCTGTAAATGGATGAACGATGCTGGATTGAAGCCACCTCATAAATCCAAGACCCCTTATAGCCTGATGAATATTTCACCATGGAAAAAATCGTTGGGATGACGAGCAAGCTAAAGTAAATAAAGTAATAAGAATTACCGTCTCTCAGGTCATCAAACGAAGAGGCTTGAGACATAGAAAACATAAAAATAAAGGGAACAACGATTGCAAAACCAAGTGAAGGATAAACCTTTAATTTGAATTCTCTTTCACTTTTCATCATTGAACGAGCAAAATAATACACACTGCGCTCTTCTTTATTTGGACTAATCCATTTAACAAATGTCTTCTTCCATTTAGCTTGGCGTTTCTTCACTCCAACTTCTGTGTGAGAAAGTTTCTGCAGTTGATGTTCAAAGGTTGGCATTAATCTAACGTATAGGATCATCATCAAAATTGGAATCAGTATGGCCATCACGGCAAGGATGATGACAAATATTGAACGCTCTCCCTGCAAGATGACTTCATGTAATGCTCCAAACCAAACAGGAGGTGTCAACAACTGCCACCACGCAGGAGTAAAATTGATTTCCATCGCGATAAATTCAAACGAACGAATGACAACTTGATAACCGATGAAAATCCCAATAGTTAACAAAATCTGAATATAATTGATCATGTTTTTTAAGCGTTCTCCATCAAAGAAACGCAAGATGAAAATATATATACATGCTGTTAAGACAAGAATCAACATCACAAGAAGAATAACTTCAAGTAAAAATAACAAAAAGAACCCTATCCCCATACTAAATAACGAAACAACGAGTGGAACCGCAACGGTCGCTGTCGTTAGAAAAAACATATAAATACTGACGTGAATCATTTTTGCTGCACTTAATGTTCTCTTGTTAATCGGTTTTGGTCCGATAATGGCTCGATCTCGAATATCTAAAAGCACAGCAGAGAAGTCGGAAATCATCGAGGTCATGAGAATAAACATTAAGACACCAAAAATAATGCTCATTTGAAAGAAATATTGATCAGCAAAAAATAAAAAGGGTACTACCGCTAGCCCATACAAAGCATAGATCCAAAGTGAACGAAGAAAATGGTTTTTGTCTTTACTCTCATCCACTTTTTGTTGGCTGTATACTGTTGGAATTCTTCTTGAGTCCATCGTAAGTTTGATTTTTAAAATATGTCTCAACAGTGGATATTCAATCCCCACCTTATTAAATCCCTTTTCAAAACGATCAAGAAAACGTAGACTCATGAAATCACTCATGATGAAACTCCTTGGACAATGGCAACAAATTCAGAAGCGATTTGTTTGTGCTGGTGAAAGCCTGTTAAATCATTAAAAATGTCTTCGAGTGACCCTTGTTTATTTTGTTCTCTTAATTCTTCAAACGTTCCATCAGCCACAACGTTACCACCTGAAATCAGAACGATCCGATGACTGATTTTCTCAACAATATCCATGATGTGTGAGGAGTAAAAAATTGTTTTTCCTTGTGCCGCTAATTGCGATAAAATTTCTTTTACAACAAGCATACTGTTGGCATCAAGACCACTCAATGGCTCATCTAAAAACAGTAAATCAGGGTTATGTAATAAACTTGAGATGATTAGCACTTTCTGCTTCATCCCTTTTGAAAAGGAAGAAAGACGTGAATAAATGACTTGGTCAATATCAAATTGACTCATCAGTTTTCTTGCTTTATCAAGCGCTTCTTCTTCATCGATTCCATATAACCCAGCGACAAACGCAAGATATTCACTTGCCGTTAAGCTATCATAAATCTCTGCATTCTCCGGCACATAGCCAATTCGTCTTTTATATAAATGATCTTGGTCTTGAATATCCGTTCCGAAGACACTGATGCTACCACTGTATCCTTCGACAAGACCAAGCATCATTTTTACTGTTGTGCTTTTACCTGCTCCATTGGGTCCGATATAGCCCACAATTTGCCCTTGATACACCGTCAAGTTAATGCTTTTGAGCACATCCTCTCCACCGTAACTTTTTGTTAAACCTTCAAGCCTGATTACTTCTTTTCTATCCATCTACTTCCGACCACCCTAGGTAAAAGTAGCCGCCTACATGAATCGTAGACGGCATTTACTTTTAAGATTTTATTTTGTTGCTAAAACGCATGAAAATCAGCTTTGTAAAGCAATTGATTAAACGTTTTCCTAATGCTTCGCTCACCCGGAATCCAAGTTTTAAGGATTTAATGTCCTTTCAAATGTATCGATCCAAAAGCGTTGAATAACATTACCGTCTTCTTCGATAAAATCTTCTATTTGTAAGCCATTATTGTTACTAATTGTTTTAGCTGATGCACGATTATCTTCATCACAAACGACAAGCACTTTTGAAATTCCTAGACTTTTTGCCTCGATCAGCGCTAGTTCCAGGAGTTTAGTTGCGAACCCTTTTCTTCGTTCACTTGGTCGAATACCATAGCCGATATGCCCCCCACTATTCAATAAATCTTCTGTTAGCTTGTGACGAATATGAACGGCACCAATCATTCTCTCGTCTTCTCCGATTAGTAAGAATGTAGAGCTCGATACCCATCCTGCTCTCAAACCTATTCCTTTTTCTTCATTTGTAAATAGCTTTAACATCTCTTGGAAGTCAGAAGGATCTTTTGTAATCGCTTGAGGAATGAATGGTTCCCCGCTTTTTATCCATTCTTGATAATAAGCTAAATATTGATCTTTTAATCTTTCAGAAGGTCTAGTTAAATACACATGTTCCATTGACATCGGCAGCACATCCCCTCAGACTTTTTCCTATTTTACCCACATCATAAGAAGATGTACAACCCCTTATAGCACTCTTTTAGAAAGAATCGTTCCGATCTATGTATTCTTTTCCATTGGCAAGATATTGTTTAGCTAGTGTGTCTTTTAGCAATTCAAACTCTTTGACAGCACTTCTGTTTTGGTAGGTATTTCTAGATCTTTTTTTTAAAAACTTCTCAATGAACGGTTTTAATCTTCTGATATTTTAATGGTATATTAGTTGGAGAGATTCCTAATAGAATCGGAGGTACTACCTGTGCAAAGTGAAGAACAATTTTACCCAACTCTCTTGAACTGGGCTGAGAAATTCGAATCGATTCGCGTTGTCTTACAAACAAGTTCACGGGCAAATCCACATGCATTTAAAGACCGGTTTACAGATTATGATATTGAATTGTTTGTAGAAGATCTTGAATGGTTCCTACAAGATAAGTGGCTCGCTCAATTTGGAGAACTAATCGCAGCTGTTCCATTAAATCCGATGATCGATCATCAACACCTAACGCGGCTTGTCCTGTTTGAAGATGGAACGAAAATTGATTTCCAAATCCAACATCTAGACTGCCTTCAAAAGTTTCAAACTCTCCCACCTGAATATGATAATGGTTACCAAGTTTTACTCGATAAAGATCATCTCACAGAACACTTTAAAGCCCCTTCCCATACAGCTTATTACGTGTCTCCACCAACAAAAGAGGCTTACCAAGAACTCGTTAATGATTTCTGGTGGGATACGTCGTACGTTGCCAAAAGCTTGTGGCGTGATGAACTTTTTTTCGCAAAATATATATTGGATAGTATCATTCGTATCGTTTATTTGCGACCAATGATCGAGTGGCATCTCGGTGTAAAATATGATTGGGCCGTTAATCCAAATAAAGTTGGAAGGTGGTTTAAACGGTATGTAGACTCTGATGTTTGGATAGAAATTGAACAAACATATGCTGGGGGAGAAATTAAGGATAACTGGAAATCACTTTTTGCCATGATGGACTTATTTAGGAAGCTGGCCAAAGAAGTAGGAGCATCGCTAGACTATAAATATGATGATCAAATCGATGAAAAGTTAACACAGTATTGCAAAGACATATCCACACTCAAGTAATTAATTCATTTCCCGTATTAGGTGCATTTTAAAAAATTTGATCACCCCAAACACATGATTTATTAATAATTTTGGATAAAATCTCTCCTGTCAGTAACGGGAGAGAGCTCTTTCCCCATTAATTTAGCAGTGGGAAAATATGATTTAAGAGTCACACCTAGCCTCGCAGTAAAACTGAACTACTCCAGAACCCTCTTTATCCTTATCATTTTCTAACAAATCACACCAATTCCTTAGCGTATTAGAGAAACTAATTTAAAGTCCTCCAGAAAGTCTCTATTGGAAAGGCGTTCCACTTCATGTACAATCACCACTATTCACCTAGTAAACTCCCATAAAAAAGATATATAACTATGAATGATTGCTTAGTTTCAAAAACAAAAAACACCCTTATGGTATTATTTTTTCGATAAAACACGACAAAATATTTATATTATTTACATCAGCCGCCTTTTATTTTATTATTAAAACGAATCTTTGAAAACGATTCCATTTATATTTATTTAACAGACTAACTTGTAAAACAAAAAAATATCACTTTATGTAGGAGGAAATTTATTTGAATGCCATTGCAATAGCAGCCATTGGGCTTTTCATTTTCATTCTTGGGTATCGATTTTACTCAAAGTTTGTTGCTGAGAAAATATTCCGTTTAGACCCGAACTACGTAACACCTGCACACCGCTTTAAAGACGGGGTGGATTTTGTCCCAACGAATAAATTTGTACTTTGGGGGCACCATTTCACCTCCGTTGCTGGGGCTGCGCCAATTCTCGGTCCTGCGATTGCCGTCTATTGGGGCTGGCTACCAGCATTTATATGGGTGGTACTTGGTACTGTATTCGCTGCGGGGGTACATGACTTTGGAACACTCGTGCTTTCCGTGCGAAATAAAGGACAATCAGTTGGAACACTTGCCAACAAGTTGATCGGTCAACGTGCAAAAATTTTGTTTCTCTTCATCATTCTTATTCTTGTTCTAATGCTTAACGCAGTATTTGCTTGGGTTATTGCGAACTTATTTATTACGAACCCATCAAGTGTATTGCCAGTGTTTATCCAAATTCCACTAGCTCTTTGGATTGGTCATGCAGTATATAAAAAGAACGTAAAAATGCTTGTTCCTTCTATTATTGCACTAGCAATCATGTATTTTGTTGCCATCGTGTCTGCAAAAGTTGAATTCTTACAGATCGACCTTGTACGATATATGGGTGGTGAAGATGCTGCAGGACTTTTTGGACTCGGTGCAGTCTCTACCGCATTCTTCATTTGGATCATGGTCTTGATGGTGTATGTCTATATCGCTTCTACCCTACCAGTATGGAAGCTTCTACAACCACGGGACTTTATTAACTCGCATCAACTTATTGTTGGGTTAGCCATTTTATATCTTGGTCTTTTGTTCACGAACCCTGAAATCACTGCCCCAATCACAAACCCTGGTGCGGATGATGTTTCTTGGTTCCCACTACTATTTATTACAATTGCTTGTGGAGCGATTTCTGGTTTTCACGGACTTGTGTCATCCGGAACATCCTCTAAACAGTTAGATAAGGAAACAGATGCACGTTTTGTTGGGTACTCAGGGGCGATTGGTGAAGGAGTTCTTGCACTTGCTGCTATTATTGCTGTAGTAACATTGTTCCCTTCAAAAGAAGACTTCTTAGCTACGTATAGCAGCTTTGGAGCAGCTAATGCTGATGGTCTTGGTTCCTTTGTTGCAGGGGCAAGTCAACTTGCGACTGGCTTAGGACTCCCTTCTGATATTGCTGCAACGATTGTATCCATCATTGTCGTAAGTTTTGCAGCTACAACACTCGATTCAGCTGTTCGACTTATGCGCTATATTATCGCTGAGCTTGGTGTGGAATACAAAGTACCTGCTTTAGCTAAAACACACGTAGCAACAACGATCGCTGTTACTTCAAGTGCTGCGCTCGTGTTAATTCCTGAAGGACCCAATGGCTTTGGGTCAGGTGGTTACCTTCTTTGGCCTTTATTCGGTACCGCCAATCAATTATTAGCTGGGATCAGTTTACTCCTTATCTCAATTTGGCTGAAACGACTGGGCCGAAATTACATGATTACAATTATCCCGATGATCTTCCTCTTATTCATGACGTTATACGCGATGATCCAGCAGGTTATCTTTCAGTGGTCGTGGTGGGGAAGTGAATCAAATACGCTTCTCTTTGTGTTCGGAGCGATCATTATGGGATTTGCGATTTGGATTATTCTAACAGCCATTTCAGTATTGAGAAGTAACGATGACACGAAAATTGATTTAGAAGATTAAAGAACGATTACGTTAGGGAAAGGGATCATTTTCACATGGTCCCTTTCCTGTATTTTACGAAGGGGTGATTAACTATGATGCTCGATAAAATGAAAACACTTATCGCTTATTACGAGGAAGTGTTAAGCATGCCACATCGCCAGGAAATTGCTCGTGAGTTGAGAGATGAAGACGATCTATTCCTTCTGTTACTTTATTCAGAAATGATCGGCATTCCAAACCCTGTTTATTACTATACGCTTGAACTTTATCCTTACATGATTGAGAAATTTCATGATTGGCATTTAAGAATGGGAATGGAGAAATCACCATTAGCAGGTATGCGTTGTTGTTAGAACAAGATTAATTTGGCATAAAGGAGAATGGCAATGGAAGTCTTAAGTAAAAGCATTATTTTTGTAGGTGGAAAAGGCGGCGTTGGTAAATCTACTTCTGCCGCTGCTATTGCTTGGAAATCAGCTCAACAAGGCAATCGAACACTGCTAATCTCAACCGATCCCGCACATAACGTTGGTGATATTTTCAACCGGAAATTGGATGGTAAAACCGTTGAAATCTCGAAAAACCTTTATGCGCTTGAGATCGATCCAGAAATCGAAACGGCCACATATATTAAAGGGGTAAAAGAAAATATTAAAGGGGTCGTACATTCTCACATGATGGAGGAAGTTCATCGTCAGCTTGATACAGCAAAAGCCTCTCCTGGAGCCGATGAAGCAGCCCTATTTGATAAGTTGATTTCAATTATTTTAGAAGAACGAGCAAATTTTGATAAATTGGTGTTCGATACCGCACCTACTGGTCATACAATTCGTTTGCTTACATTGCCAGAGCTAATGGGCGTGTGGATCGAAGGGTTACTTGATAAACGGAAAAAAACGAACGAAAACTATGCAGCACTATTGAATGATGGTGAACCAGTTGAAGATCCTATTTATGAAGTATTAAAAACAAGACAAGAAAGATTTTCTAAGGCAAGAGACATATTGCTAAGTGAAAAGGAAACAGGATTTATCTTTGTTTTGAACCCAGAGCGTCTCCCGATTTTAGAGACGGAAAAGGCAATTGAATTACTGAATAAATATGATTTGCACGTCAAAACCTTAATTATCAATAAAGTATTGCCGGAAGAAGCAGATGGAGCTTTCTTTCTCGAACGAAAAAAACACGAGAAGAAGTATACTCAATTGATTAAAGAAACATTTACAAAACAGCAATTGATCTATATTCCATTGTTCTCACAAGATATCGTAAGCAAAAATCATCTAGAATCATTTAGTGATCATTTTTAAAAACCTAATTCATCTCGAATAACAAAAAGGTCACAAGAGATTGCTTGTGATCTTTTTGCATACGTAAATCATTCTTATTATTCTTCCAACAAACCGTTCGCAAGGAAACCACACTTAGGCAACAGCTGCAGTATCAGCGCGATGTAACTTATTTAAACTTTCTACTCATTCCACTCTCCTCCTTCTCACAAAAGGTTTTTAAAGAGCTTTGAAAGAATAAATGCTCGGTCACCACTATCATTACCAACTCTAGTATAAGTAATCTTGCACAATGGATAGCCAAACTTCGACAATAAACACATTTACATTTCTGATTTTTCAATCTATTATTAAGATAAGTCTTAGAATCTTACATTTTTATTTAACAAAATACTTCGTCTATCACAAAAACTATCTTATGTAGAAGGAGGAGAATCATTTGAACGCCATTGCAATAGCAGCTATTGGTATTTTTATTTTCATTCTTGGGTATCGATTTTACTCAAAGTTTGTCGCTGAGAAAATATTCCGTTTAGACCCGAACTATGTAACACCTGCACATCGTTTTAAAGACGGGGTGGATTTTGTCCCAACGAATAAATTTGTACTTTGGGGGCACCATTTCACCTCCGTTGCTGGGGCTGCGCCAATTCTCGGTCCTGCGATTGCCGTCTATTGGGGCTGGCTACCAGCACTTTTATGGGTGGTGCTTGGGACTGTATTCGCTGCAGGGGTACATGACTTTGGAACACTCGTACTTTCCGTGCGTAATAAAGGTCAATCAGTTGGAACACTTGCAAACAAACTAATTGGTCAACGTGCAAAAATTTTGTTTCTATTCATCATTCTTATTCTCGTTCTAATGGTCAACGCTGTATTTTCTTGGGTTATTGCAAACTTATTTATTACCTACCCATCAAGCGTATTGCCAGTATTTATCCAGATCCCATTAGCGATTTGGATTGGTCATGCCGTATATAAAAAGAACATAAAAATGCTTGTTCCTTCTTTGATCGCACTAGCAATAATGTATTTTGTTGCCATCGTGTCTGCTAAAGTTGATTTCTTACAGATCGACCTTGTACGATATATGGGTGGTGAAGATGCAGCAGGAATTTTTGGACTCGGTGCAGTCTCTTCCGCATTCTTTATTTGGATCATGATCTTAATGGTGTATGTGTATATCGCTTCTACCCTACCAGTATGGAAGCTTCTACAACCACGAGACTTTATTAACTCACATCAACTTATTGTTGGGTTAGGCATTTTATACCTTGGCCTTTTATTCACGAATCCTGAGATCACTGCCCCAATCACAAACCCTGGTGCGGATGATGTTTCTTGGTTCCCGCTGCTATTTATTACGATTGCTTGTGGAGCGATTTCTGGTTTCCATGGACTTATTTCATCCGGAACATCCTCTAAACAGTTAGATAGAGAAACAGATGCACGTTTTGTTGGATACTTAGGAGCGGTTGGTGAAGGAATCCTTGCACTTGCTGCTATTATTGCTGTAGTTACATTGTTCCCAACAAAAGAAGACTTTTTAGCCACGTATAACAGCTTTGGAGCGGCTAATGCTGAAGGTCTTGGTAGCTTTATTCAAGGGGCGAGTCAACTTGCAACCGGCTTAGGAATACCTGCTGATGTTGCTGGAACAATTGTATCCATCATTGTCGTAAGTTTTGCAGCTACATCACTCGATTCAGCTGTTCGACTTATGCGTTATATTATCGCTGAGCTTGGTGTGGAATACAAAGTACCTGCTATAACTAAAACACACGTAGCTACAACGATTGCTGTTTCTTCAAGTGCTGCGCTCGTGTTAATTCCTGAAGGACCCAATGGCTTTGGGTCAGGTGGTTACCTTCTTTGGCCGTTATTCGGTACTGCCAATCAGTTACTAGCTGGAATCAGTCTACTGCTTATCTCCATTTGGCTAAAACGACTTGGCCGAAATTACTTAGTTACACTCATACCGATGTTATTCATTTTATTCATGACGTTATACGCAATGATTCAACAAGTTTTTGGGCAGTGGTCGTGGTGGGGCGATGACACAAATTCGCTTCTCTTTGTGTTCGGAGCAATCATTATGGTATTTTCTATTTGGATTATTCTAACATCCATTTCTGTATTGACAAGGAATGATGACACGAAAATTGATTTAGAAGATTAAAAAACGATTACGTTCAGGGAAGGGATTATTTTTACATGATCTCTTTCCAGCTCGCGTTGTTTAGTTTAATGTCTGATATTCACTCTGGCATACAAAAAGGTCACAAGGGTTACTTGTGACCTTTTACATGTTTAAAATATTCTTATTTTTTTTCCAACAACCCGTTTTCAATAAGCCATTCATAGGCAACAATTGAAACACTTTCTCTTTCAATATCCACACGATAATTTAACTCTCTCATGACGGTACTGTCCAACTTTTCTGCTAATCGCGCTGTGATTTCTTCAATTTCAGGATATTTCTTGTACACTTCCTCGTTAATTGCAACAGCTACACGATAAGATGGGAAGAATTGTTCATCATCTTCTAGAAGGACGAGGTCATAATTTTTAATGGTGGCATCTGTTTCAAACGCTACAGAAACTTCCACTTGCTCATTATCTAGAGATCGCTGGGTTAAACCGAGATCCATTTGTTTTATCTGATTCGAACCAAATTCAAAGCCATATGTTTGTTCTACACCTGGCACCCCGTCTAGACGATTAGCAAATTCGGCGTCAGATGCGATTGCTAACTTTCCAGGGTTTTCATTGATATAGTCTGCTAGGTCACTTATTGATTGCAGTCCAAGCTCTCTTGCTTGTTCACTTCTCATAGCAAGAGCGTATGTGTTGTTGACATTCGACATATTCATCCAATGAATGCCGTTTTTGCTATCAATATCTTTAACCCTTTGAAAGGCTTCTTCTGGATCAGCAAGAGGTTCTTCTCCCATGAAGGTAACGAGTGCCGTTCCTGTATATTCCCACATCATGTCCACTTGTCCATTTTCTAATGCTGAACGTACTACACTACTTCCAAGGTTATTCATTTGATTTACTTTAAACCCTTCTTCCACCAACAAGAAACCGGTCATTTCTGATAATAAGTATTGCTCGGTATAATTTTTTCCCCCTACTGTAATTTCTTTTCCTGAAATTCCCAAACTAGAACAGGCAGTAAGTATGACTGTGATTATCATTAGGGGAATAAGTTTGAGTGATTTATTCACAAATCCAATACCTCCTATCCTCTATCGCTACGTTTTCGCAACACGTCTTGATCCTTTTGGTACAACCACATATTCTAACTTACGAAGTAAATAATCAGCCAGAATAGCCAATAAGGTCACAGGAATTGCTCCTGAAATTAAAAATGCATTATCAAATAATTGAATTCCTGTAAAAATCCAAACCCCTAGGCCACCTGCTCCAACCACATAGGCAAGAGCTGCTGTACCTATATTCAATACGACAGCCGTTCGAATACCTGCAAGGATCGAATAAGCTGAATTTGGAAGTTCGATGAGAATTAAAATCTGATAAGGTGTCATCCCCATCCCTTTTGCAGCATCGATTAAATTTTTATCAATCGTGTCAAGACCGGCCACAGTGTTCCGAAAAATGGGTAGAATCGAATAAATGAACAGCGCAAAAACTGCCGTTTGAAAACCAATGCCCAAAACGCTGATCATGAGAGCGAGAACGGCCAGACTAGGGATCGTTTGTCCGAAATTAACGAGATTGGTAACAACCCATTCTGCTTTCTTGAACCTTGGGCGAGTAATGAGAATACCTGCTGGCACTGCAACAATAATGGCGAATATCGAGGAAACAAGCACAAGTTCAACATGCTGCCTTAATAGGACAAAAAACGTACTTGATTGACTAAAAATAGGAGTGAAATATTGATTATTAATCGCCCAGATAAAGAACAAGATCACCATCGCATAGATTAAAAATCTAACACTGTTGCCTATTAATTTTTTACTATTCACCGAATCACCCTTTCTGGGACACGGACAATTTCCCTTTTATTTCAAAATGAAGATACTTTTGTACAAGATCAATCGTAATCGAACCCATTTTCTCACCTTGGTCATTCGTTACGACCACTTGATCGGCTTCTTGATTCATAAGCAGAGACAAAGTATTACGTAGATCCTGATGTACATTGATCGTTTTTGTATTTTTAATTGATTTATCAATTCGAGCTAGTCCAATAACCTCTTGTAAATTTTTAACGGTGTGCAAGCTTAAGCTCTTAATTGCACGATCTTTACCAAAGAATTGAGACACGAACTCGTTTTTAGGATGTGCTAGCATTTCTGAAGGTGTATCGAATTGCATGATTTCTCCATCACGTAAGAGCATGATTTTATCAGCCATTTTGAGTGCTTCATCGATATCATGACTAACAAATAAGATCGTTTTTTTCACTGTTTTTTGAATTTCCAAAAACTCATCTTGAATTTTTTCTCGAATGATTGGATCAAGTGCTCCGAACGGTTCATCCATTAACATAACAGGAGGATCAGCCGCAAGTGCGCGCACCACGCCGATACGCTGCTGTTGACCACCTGACATTTCATGTGGGTAGCGCTTACGGTAGTCTTCAGCGTCTAGACCGATTAGTTTCATTAAGTAAATGAATCTTTCACGCTTCTCTTTTTTACTCCAACCAAGAAGATCAGGAACAATCATCACGTTTTCTTCTATTGTCATATTCGGGAAAAGTCCATTACTTTGAATGACGTAACCTATCTTTCTTCTTAATTCAATTGCATTTAAATCCATCGAATTTTCGTTATCAATAATGATCTCCCCATTTGAAATGGGCTCTAGTCGGTTGACCATTCTTAATAGAGTTGTTTTTCCGCAACCAGATGGACCAAGCAAGACCACAATTTTTCCTTGTTCAACGGTGAAATTAACATCATTGACTGCTGTTGTATTTTCATTGTACTTTTTTGTTACATGATTAAACGATATCATTTTTTCACCTCTCTACAGTTAATCCACTAATCCTTTTGCCGTAAAATGTTTTTGAATCGTCAGTAAAATACCATCTGCAATAACCGCTAGCAATGCGACGGCCAGAGAACCACTAATGATTAAATAGTTGTCTCCTCTGCTGATCCCCTGCGTAATCAGAACACCTAGACCCCCGGCACCAATATACGCTGCTATGACGGCTATCCCAATATTAAGAACAACCGAAGTCCGTACACCAGCCATAATGACAGGTAACGCATTCGGAATCTCAACTCGTAATAAACGTTGATGTGTTTTCATACCCATGCCAATCGCTGCATCACGCATTTCTGGATTGATGTTTTTAATAGCGGTATATGTATTACGAATAATCGGAAGCTGAGAATATAGTACAAGCGCGACAAAAGCCGGCAGGAAACCAATTCCTTGATTAATCAATGAAAAAATAGGAATCATCACACCAAATAGTGCTATGCTCGGAATCGTTAACGTAATCGAAGCAACTTGAAGAATTGTTCCTGCGAGGTATTCGTTTGTGGTCAAATAAATGCCAAGTGGGACACCGATTAATAGCGCAACAATAATTGCTAAAGTGACAAGTACAGCATGATCGATCGTCAATTCCAAAATACGAGGTGAATTTACCTCAAGAAATCGTAACCATTCCTCCAATGTAATAGCTCCTTTCTAGAGTTAGAAAAGTCCAGTAAAACCTAACCTTTCTGTATTACTTATAACCAAAATAAAGAGCTGATAAGATCTTAAAAATCTAGCAACTCTATCTCTTAACCACTTAAAGTGTATCACAGTTTACATAATATTTATTGAATTTAAAAAAGAAGGGTGATATTGGAATGTTTTTGTTTCAGGAATGCACAGGGTGGTTGGTTTTTCACTAAATAAGCGTAACGGTCGTAAAAGGAGGTACAAAATAAAAAAAGAGCCCTTTTAAGCTCTTAATTCGGGCAATCTACATTAACCCCTGATGACGTTCCACACTTGTTTCCTTGGAAAAAATTATTGTCATCATCTTGAATGTCAAAGGTAAAATTAAAGAATGCTCGATTGAAGAGGACTTTATTATCTTGAGAGTCCATATCAAACAAGATACCAACACCCTGATTACCTAAAACTTTATTTAATAAAGTTTAACCGTTTTACCCCTTTGGAAATTATACTTTTGATCAAACTTTTTTATAAAAATTAACTATAAAAGCACCCATTTTGATCAATCTTTTTTCAAAACGTGTTCTTTTTCTTTCTATTAAAATCAACGTTTGTAAATTGCTTTTGATCAACAAAACCAACAGTAAAATCAGTTTGAGCGAGCATATACCCGCTACCGCTGCTCTCACATTACATTTAAAAACCAAAAAACCTTCCAAATTTAGAAGGTTTTTTGGTTTTTTTGCTAATATTATTGATTATTTCGTTTTTGTTGATTACGCTGTCTTGCACGCTCAGCATTTGATTGAGCTGGGTTTGTTTCAGCTCCAAATTCAGTACCATACTTTTGGTTATTCGATTCAGTAGCTTGCATTCGTTGACCCTTGGCTTGGTTACCATTTTTGTGATTTGGTTGTTTGTTTTTCATTGTCTATCGCCTCCAGAAGATTAATTTAACCTTTTTAAGATGAATGTATGTATGGAAAATTATTAAAAAACAATGAGTTTCCATCGTTTACAAGATGTCTTTAAGTATGGAAAACAACCGCTAGGGAAAAATAAGAATCAGTCTAAAAATTTGAAAGCTGGTGGATATAGTTATGCCAAAGATCCTCTCTATCAGTACATATCAGCCCCCGTATGTGATTACACAACAAAATGCGGTGCGCTTAACGAGAGAATTATTTCAGGAGAACTACGAAGACATTGAACGATTGTTAAAAGTATTTGAAAACGGGGAAATTATAAAACGACACTTTTGTGTCCCAATCGAATGGTTCGGTCAACCACATACACTAGAAGAACGTAATCATTTATACATAGAGCTTGCCACTACTTACGGAGTTGAGGCCATAAAAAAATGCTTACAAAATAAAATATTTTTATTAGAAAATATTGATCCCTCTTCAATTGATGCCATCATTTTTGTTTCCAGTTCGGGTTTCTCAACACCAAGTATAGACGCGAGAATCATGAATCGTCTTCCATTTAATGACGAGTTAAAACGAGTGCCGATTTGGGGACTTGGCTGTGCGGGCGGTGCAAGTGGTTTAAGCCGTGCTTTTGACTACTGCCTTGCACACCCAAAAGAAAAAGTACTGCTAGTATGTGTTGAATTGTGCAGTCTGACGTTTCAACGTGAAGACCATTCAAAAAGCAACTTAATAGGAGCGTCCCTCTTTTCTGACGGTGTAGCTTGTGCATTAGTATGTGGGGATGATGTTGACATTCCAATTCAAAAAGCGATTCCATCCATAATTGCCACCGCTTCAAAATGGATGCCTGACTCGGAAAATATCATGGGATGGGACATGAAAAACAACGGGCTTCATGTTGTCTTTTCTAAAAACATTCCTACGATTATACGAGGTTGGCTTGGGCCTTTTGTTCAGCAGTTTCTATCCACCCATAACAAGTCTGCACAGGATATCACCCATTTTGTTGCACATCCTGGAGGCAAAAAAGTGCTAGAAGCCTATGAAGAGACACTCGCCTTCGATCGATCTAAAACAGATGGATCCAGAGCAATTTTAGAGGAAAATGGGAACATGTCATCTCCTACCATTTTATATGTTCTCGAGCATTTTATGAAAAATCCATGTTCTAGTGGAGACACTGGGTTAATGGCTGCTCTTGGACCTGGTTTCAGTGGAGAACTTCTATTAATAGAATGGAAAAATCAAGGAGGATAATATGCTATTTTTATTCATTATCGCGATGGTTTGTGTGCAAAGACTTATCGAACTATGGATTGCTAAAAGAAACGAAAAATGGATGCTAGATAAAGGTGCTGTTGAAGCTGGTTCAAGTCACTACCCCTTCATGATTGCACTTCATGCGAGCTTTTTTCTAAGTTTACTGGTTGAGGTCATATTGTTTGACCGAGCCATTTCACCTTCGTGGCAGTCGCTAATTACCTTGTTTTTACTCACACAAGCAGCCCGCATTTGGTGTTTACTGTCTCTTGGACGGTTTTGGAATACAAAAATCCTCGTACTTCCACGGGCAGAGGTAGTCAAAAAAGGACCTTACAAATTCATCAGACACCCTAATTACTTAATCGTCACTATGGAAATCCTTCTACTCCCCCTACTTTTCCAAGCATATTTTACAGCAATCGTTTTTTCACTATTAAATGTAGCTATGTTATCTGTGAGAATCCCTGAGGAAGAGAAGGCTTTAATGAAAGTAACCAATTATAATGAAATTTTTTTACATGCTAAAAAGGATAGTAGGATTTGATGGAAATTACGCTGTTGATGTTGATTGAAATGGAATACCACGTTCGTTCGATACTTCCAAAAGATCAATTAACTGCTTTGTCCTCTATGCTAGTCGATCAAGTTTAAACACAACAACCGTATCATCATTCCTCAAATAATCCGTTGTACACCGCTGAGGTTACGATGGAAACTAAAAAAGGAAACCTTTCGCAAACGATCCGGCATCTCAATTATTTATAAAATTGGGGTGCATTTTTTATTGACACAAACATATCCTAATGTTAGGATATAATCACCCTAAGGTTAGGATATCTAATAATAGGATAATATAAGGAGGAAGTAACAATGAATGTTTTATCAATTGTTATTCAAAGTATTTTAGGATTAGGATTCCTGATGTTCGGTCTAATGAAATTCGGCGCAAAGCAAATGGTAGATGAATTCAATCGTTTTCGCTTGCCACAATGGTTTCGGGTTGTAACAGGTTTGGTTGAAATCATCGGGGCTGCTTTTATAATCGCCGGTATTTGGAATACTACATTTGCAGTTATAGGCGGTTTGTTAATATCTTTCACGATGGTCGGAGCCATTCTTACCCACCTACGTGTAAAGGATCCTGTATCAAAAGCAATGATGCCCATTATTTTATTAATCTTGGGATTGATCGTTGTCGTTTTGAATTGGAGTTCCCTATTGGTGTGAGAGATGGAATTTTAAAAAAGTAATAGATTACAAATGAAGACTCGAAGCGTAAAATCGGAGGACTAAATGAAGAACTCCTCACCTGTCTTTAACCATATTTAAACGAGGACTAATCTATTCAACGTTTACGCATGAGGATCTTCCAAGAGCATATAATACTGGTGCACAGGAAAGATAAGGTGATACTACTGAAGTTAACGATCCTCCTTTGTACCGCAAACCAAGATAAATGTTATAGTGGTTATTTGAAAGGAGGATACGTTTATGTATCTAGGAGATGAACAAAGCCATCTTGATTTAAGACTATTTCGTGTCTGGTCGAAGGCTTCCAAAACCGTATTTGATAACCTTACAGCAGATATTGACCGTTGTGGAATTAGTCGTGATCATTTTATGATTCTAGAACTTTTATATAGTAAAGGTCCCCATCCAGTCCAAAAAATTAGTGAAATTTTTTCTATCCCAAGTGGAAGCATCACGTACGTAGTAGATAAACTTGAAAAAAAAGAATTAGTAAAAAGACAACCTACACCAACGGATCGAAGAACCTCAAATGTGGTCCTTGCTGAAAAAGGAAAAATGCTATTTGACGAGATTTTTCCAAAACATGTTGAAACGATATCTCAAAATTTATCGTTTATCAATAAAGAGGAGAAACAACAATTGATTCATTTACTAAAGAAAATTGGGCTTGGTGCTAAAGAATTAAAATAAGTAAAGAAAGGAGAATGCTTTTTATGAAGTGGGTTGTTCGTATTCTTCAAGCTCTCCTTATAGTTGCATTTGTTATGGCCGGTATAATGAAGCTAACTGGTAATGTAGATCAAGTAGAACTGTTTACGGAAACTTTCGATTATTCTAAATCATTCATGTACTTTGTAGGTGTATGTGAAATTTTAGGAGCCCTTGGACTACTGATTGGATTTTGGAAGTCGAAGATTGCTTTACTTGCTTCTGGAGGATTAGTGTTACTCATGGGCGGTGCAGCATATTCGCATTTTAATGCGGGGCAAGGTTTTGAAGAAGCAATGCGTTCATTGGTCCTCTTCGTTTTAGGAATTGTTGTTTTTATTGGAAAGATAAAATAACATTTTTCACACAAAAGAAAAGGTATTCAAATAAAAAATTCAAGACATACAGCTCTGAACTGTATGTCTTTTTTATTGTTCAATCAGGCGTATTTAAATATTCTTATGAAAGTAACTGAGGAATCCCATTGATAAGTGTATGGATACCCATATACGACATCATCACGACAATGATTACACCGAAAATAGTCATCCACATTGGGTGTTTGTAATCTCCAACAATTTTTGTTTTATGTGCTGCAATAAGCATAATGCCTAGTGCCAATGGCAGGATGAGTCCGTTGACTGAACCAACAAGAATTAAAATCGTTACGGGTTGTCCTACAATCACAAAAACCGTCGTTGAAATGACAATAAAGCTGACAATGACTAGCTTTTCATATTTCTCCAAGATTGGACTAAACGTTTTAATAAAGGAAACAGACGTATAGGCTGCACCTACAACGGACGTTACAGCAGCTGCCCACATCACGACTCCAAAGATTTTATAGCCTATATTACCTGCTGCAAGCTGGAATACTGAAGCAGGGGGGTTGCTCGGATCAATTTGTAAACCTTGTGCCACAATACCAAACGTTGCAAGGAACAAGAAAATTCTCATAATCGAAGCAATTCCGATGGCAGAAACCGAAGCTTTCGTCACTTCTCTTATATTTTCTCTCCCTTTCAACCCAGCATCAAGTAAACGATGACCACCAGCAAAGGTAATGTAACCACCTACCGTTCCACCAACAAGTGTAACGATGGCAAAAAAATCAATCGTTTCAGGAATGAAGGTACGCGTCACAGCTTCACCAATCGGTGGTTGCGACTGGAACATGACAAAAATCGTCAAACCAATCATAAGAAAGCCGAGTATTTGTGTGAAACGGTCCATCAGGCGCCCCGCTTCTTTCACTAAAAAGATTCCAACCGCAACAAGTCCGCTAAATAACGCACCCAATTCAGGAGAAACGCCAAATAACACATTGGTTCCTAGACCCGCTCCCCCGATGTTTCCGATATTAAACGCAAGTCCTCCCATGACGATTAATATTGCAAGAACATAACCTAACCCAGGCAATACATCATTGGCAATATCCTGTGTTCGTTTTTCAGAAATGGCGATGATACGCCAAATGTTCAACTGAGCCCCAATATCAATAATAATAGATATTAATATGACGAACCCAAAACTTGCTGCGAGCGTTTGAGTGAACGTTGTTGTTTGTGTTAAAAATCCCGGTCCGATCGCAGACGTCGCCATCAAAAAGGCTGCGCCAAGCAGGATACTACGATTCGATTGCTTCATGCTATTTTCCCCATTTCAACAAAAGCTAATTATTTACCAATTCCCGTCAATTCAATACCTTCTGCTTTTAATGTTTCATTGATTTGTTTTGCAAAGGTTAACGCATGCGCGCCGTCGCCATGAATACAAATCGTATCCGCTTTAATAGCTACATCGACACCTGTTGTAGCTTGTACTTTTTGTTCTTTGATCATGCGAACAACTTGCTCGACAGCTTGATTGTCATCTTCAATCAATGCATTTGCTTCTGTTCTAGAAGTCAGTTCACCTGTTACTTGATAGGTGCGATCAGAAAAAACTTCACTGGCCGTTTTTAATCCTGCTTGCTCTCCCGCCAAGATAAGCTCTCCACCTGAAAGTCCAAATAGCACAAGAGTTGAATCCACATCATAGACAGCTTTCGCAATCGCTTTTGCTAGATTACGATCACGCGCAGCCATGTTGTACAAGGCACCGTGAGGCTTTACGTGTTGAAGTGTTGCGCCTGAAGCTTTTACAAAACCATTTAATGCCCCAATTTGATACACAACGAGGTCATAGACTTCTTCTGGTGTCATGGCTATATTCCTTCTACCAAATCCAACAACATCATTGAACCCAGGATGTGCACCTATTCCTACCCCTTTTTCTAAAGCAAGATTAACCGTTTTCTTCATCGTTGATGGGTCTCCAGCATGGAAACCACATGCGATATTCGCAGAGGTAACATAATTTAAAATGTCTTCATCGTTTCCCATTTTATATGCTCCAAAGCTTTCACCCATATCACAGTTTAAATCAACTCGTAGCATGTTCATTCTTCCCTTCAACCTTAATTTTTTTTATCAATAATCCATTTTAATTCACGAATATCCTGTTCCCTTTTTAAAAGCAGTCGTTGAGCCTCTTGATGAGAAACTTCTTGAAATTGCATCGTTTCTCCTGGTTTTTTTTGGGCTAAAGCGGGTAAATCCACAGATGCCACTTGTCCCATTTTCGGATAGCCACCTATAGTTTGACGATCTGCAAGTAAAATGATTGGTTGACCATCTGATGGAACTTGTATCGTACCGAATGCTACAGCTTCAGATAACAAGTCTTCTGATACGATTCGTTCCAAGTTTGGACCATTTAACCGAAAACCCATTCGATCAGATTGAGAAGATAACTTGTACTGCTCATTCCAAAAATCTTGTTGGCTTTCAGCAGAAAAATCATCATATTGTCTTCCTTTGATTACGCGAATCGTCTTTCGATTGTAAAGTTCAGCTAAATAGACAGAGGAGATCGACCACTTTGCCGTTAGCGCTTTCCTAGTCTTTTTCGTTAAAGAACGAACGATTTGAGAAGATGTTTTTGACAAAGGCTTTCCGTTAATCACATCTCCTTTATCAAATGCCCGTCCATCAAACCCGCCAATTCCAGCACGTACGTATGTAGATTTGCTATTCATTATGAAAGGCAGGTCAAGTCCCCCACCCATTGCGATAATCGCTCTACATCCTGTTTTACTAAATTTCATATGTAATGTGCTACCTTTTTTCACGACAACAGGACGCCAAAGAGGCAAAGGTTCTTCGTCAAGTACAGCCGAGAAATCTGCACCACAAATTGCAATAAGTGCGTCTTCTTCAAATTCTATCGTTGGTCCCGTCAACGTTACTTCAATCGCTGCTTCTTTTTCATCATTTCCGACAAGAAGATTAGCAATGCGCAAGGCAAAAGGATCCATTACACCACTTGTGATGACGCCAAATTGTTGAAAGCCATGACGTCCTTCATCCTGAACGGTTGAGAGAAGACCTGGTTCTTTTACTCGAATCATGTGTTTCTCTCCTTTCGCTCACGGAATTCCTCTTCTGAAATCGCATAGAATCGGACCGTGTCACCTGCTTGCAACAGTGTAGGCTCCGCTTCATTATCCGGTCGGAATAAAGGTTCAGGTGTTTGACCAATGATTTGCCACCCACCTGGCGTTGCAATGGGATAAACACCCGTCTGTTTCCCTGCGATGCCTACTGAACCTGGCGGAATTTTCAGCCTTGGCTTTGATTTTCTAGGTGTGGAAATTTTGTCGTTCAATCCACCTATAAATGGAAATCCAGGAGCAAAACCGAGCATATACACGGTATAATTTGCAGCCATATGTAAATCAATTACTTGTTTAGGTGTGACATCGTTCTGTTTGGCAACCTCTTCTAAATCAGGTCCCAGTTCCCCACCATAAAAAACGGGGATGTCGATCATCCGAGACTTAGGCTTTTCCGTTTTTTCATTTTGCTCAAGTATTGAAGCGATCTGTTTAGCCACATAATCATATGGCAAAGGGTGCTGTATAAGTTTACGAATATCGTAATGAACTGCAACAGATGCGAATGCAGGTACGATCTCGACTAACCAGTCTGCTACTTGCTGCTCAAGTAGCCTTTTCACCTTCTGTACATCCGCATGCACAAAAGCATTTACTTCTTGGGGAAACTCAATGAGTATGGCTTGATCTCCTAATGGATGGAGTGAATAGTCCAAACGGATACCCTCCTTTTTAGACATAATTCTGAAAATTTCGCATAGATGCATTGTATCGTATTTGTAAACAATGTATCAACCCAATGTCTAGATTCCTATCTTTTGTCTTACCGATGAGTGAAACTTTTATCTATCTTTTCCCGAAAGAATACTTCCACTTCAAATACGTGGAGAGCGTAGCCCAGCATTAAGTGGAGGACGAATTTCGGTGGACGTCAGTCAAAACTCACTTGAATAATGGTATAATTAACTTATCTAAAAGAAAGTGGCTTGTGGAACTCATCACGATAGAGACCACTTCAATCCAAACCGTAAAGTCGGATAAGTGGTGGTTAGTTCAAAAAAATATCGTATTGACAGATAGAGATACATTGACAGATTGGGGGGAGGGCTATGCTTTCCAAATGGAGTACCTTACAGCTCGGCATCCTTTTATTTATGCTTGCTGTCTTTTTCACACTTAGCCAGGTTGCAGAACGATTGCAGCAACTGTTACATAGCGATATCTTGTTTATTCCAGGATCAATCATTAGCTCCTTGCTTTTCTTTATATTTCTCATAGGCTGTTTCTACTTACTGACCTTTTTTCAAGAAAAGAAAACTGGCACCTTTCTCTCACACAAATTGTGGAAGAAGATGCCGTTGATATTAGTAGGTGTATTTACTTTATCTGCAATTGTGCTGATGGCCGTGTTCACAACCGTGAGTATACCTGTGAATTTTGGAATCGAGTACAGATGGGTCCTTGACCTAATGTTAAGTTATTTCCTTTTGCTGTTTTATTTATTGGTCGTTTCCGTTTTAATCCGGTTTCAAGATGAAGCTTCTTCTGAAACGATTATTCACCGCTCATTTTTTGTTACAATTGCTGCTTATTTATTTTTCGTGTTTTTATTTTGAACGCTTCAGTATATAAAAACAACCGGTCCTCTAATTGGGATCGGTTGTTTTTCAGCTTTTAGAACCTTCTTTTTCAAAAGTATTAACAAATTGATCGAAACGGAAAAAAGTGTGTGATCTAACGGCTTTTCGTTTTAGTTTTTCATCTACACCAAAGATTTTTCAACTTCTTCAGTAATTTGATAAGGACCACCGCCCTTATTTGAAATTACCACAAGTTTAATTCCATGATTCGGATAAGCAGATGACTTAAAGCTTACACCGGGATCATATCCCATCACATGGTACTTAAATATACTTTCGTCTTTTTTGGTTATCCATATACCGTATCCATAATACTCATTATCTTTTTGTTGTACATGAGGGGTCAATAATAGATCTGCCGTTCTTTTACTCAAAAGTTTATAGTTAAATAGCGCTTCCCAAAACTTCACCATGTCAGGTGCTGTTATATAGGCTCCACCATCTGCTCCACCTTTAACAGGAATGGAATAAGTATTAGTTCTCCATGAGCCATCTTCATTTCCGATATAACCTAACGCTGTATTTTTTGGAAGTTTATCCATTGAAAAATATCCTGAATGATTCATTCCACTTCTTTTAAAAATATTTGTTTCAATATAATCAGTGAACGATACTTTTGTTTGTTGCTCAATAATTAAACCAAGAAGGATAAATGCTGCATTATTGTAATAAAACCTTTCTCCCGGTTTAAACATCATTTTATTATTTTGGAACATTGGCAGGAAATCTTTAAGACTCTTCAAAAGATACATAGGTCTTTCTTTCCAAAGGTCTTCAAAATTATCCATAACATCTTCATCGAAGTAATCTGGAATGCCAGAAGTATGGCTTAATAGATGATGTATAGTAATTTCCTCATCAAAATTTGGACATTCAATATCTAAGCAATCTTTAAGTTTTGTATCAAATGATATAACTCCTTTTTCTACCAGTTGGCAAATACCAATGGATGTGAATAATTTACACCCTGACGCTATTCCAAATCTTGTGTTAATATTATTCGTTAGTTCATCTGCTCTGTTGTAATAACCACTTGCACTTTCCAAGGCCGTATCATGATCATTTTTTAGGCAAATAACCCCCGAAAAGTTCACCTCTTTTTTAATCTCTTTTAACCTATCATTTATAGACATTACGTTATTTAACATAATTTATCGCTCCCTTTTACTTATCGACATTTCCTAATCATACAGATCCAGTAATTTAACTGGTATGCATGGACCACCCTCATATCGATCGATTCATTTTTTAATTCTTCAAACCAATATAAAAAACCTTTTTTCTATAAGTAAATTTTAAATGTAACTGACTTTTTAGTACATTGAAAAAGGAACGCCCCCAACATCTTGAATTGTATCGTATCGTTACAACACGTAAGATATTTTACGCTCTCTGTCGTTGTCTTTTATTATTTGAAATCGTATTGAAAATAATAAACATACATACGATGATCAATGTAAACAGAGCTGCTAACAAAAATGTCAGTGACAAGGAGTATTCTGCGATAGGGCTTAATGAGAAGGAAGCTACACCGACTCCTAGATAAGACATTAATCCAAAAATAGAGAAAGCATCCGTCTTATACTTTTCTTCATCAATCAAGGCTATGTTATTGTAAAATAAGTTTGTCAATGCCCCGTAACAAAACCCAAACAATCCTCCGATTGGTATGAGAAATTTATATTCACCAACAATAGCAAGAGTAGCTGTGCATATCGTTAAAACGAGGAGAAAAAGATACATTAGCTTTTTCTCATTCACACGTTTTGCAAGCTTAGAAGTATAGATCTGTGCTAATGCGAAACATAACCAAAATATAGAATAAAAGAAGTCAATCCTCATTTCCCGTATTCCTAATAAAATTGGTAAATATGCAATTATACACCCGTAATTAATAGAAGTAATAAAAAAAACGAAGAAATTAACAGAATAATTTTTATTAAGAAAAATAGCCTTTAAATTTAACCCTCTCATCGAAGTGTTTTCTTGTTTAGGGTCTTTACCTAAAAAGAGACTTACTAATACCATAGAAAGTCCCATATAAAGTAGTATTTGATATAATTGTTGCCTTGCTAGATTATCAAATAAATACATTCCTATAAACGGACCTGTAGAGGAGGCAAGAGCCAGAAGAATATTATGATAGTTAATCATTCCGTTTCTGTTTGTAGCTGATTTTGTTAGTAATGTTAATAAAATGGGGACTACTATACCAACACCCATACCTAGGAAGACCGCACCAATATAAAAAGAAAGCATTGTTTCAGAAAACATGACGAGTACTAAAAAACCTAAACAGTACGAAATAATACCGACTCTACTTAAAAATTTAAGTGGTATATACTTGTAAAACAAATACACCCTTACTGTAATCAGTGCGAGCATAAACGTTGCCATTACATAACCTGAAGAAGCCGAAGAGTTTGAAAGAGAAAAGACCAGTAAGGGAAGAATAGAAGTCAATGACATAAACAAAAAATTAAACATAAAAACTATGTACAATATTCTTTTCAAGACACCCCTCTTTTCTTTTTTATCCTTATATAAAATTTTAATCTAAAATATAGAGTGATTATTCAAATAATTAATCACAAAGAAAAGCCTTATAGTGCTACAAAAAACACTTTAGTAACCTTTCTCGCAACTATTAACTTTTAAACATTTAGCCCCTCAACTACATATCTTCTTGCAAAGGAGCAAATAATCTTAATGCTTGCATCTTATACAGTTTCCATATGTCGTGATCTGGTTCAACCGTTAATGTTAAACGAGCACCATTTAAAAAACTAAAATATGACAAAGCGATCCATTCAGGGTTAGTAGTATAAAGTTCTTTTGTTTGTTGTCCTTCTTTAATTACTTTAACTAAAGATGTTTGAAAGTCCATTAGAAAGCAGTCTAGTTCTAAAATTAAAGCCGGATAACGATTTGGCTGAGCTAATACAAATTGGAGCAAGCGTAAATACTCACCGTTCCTAGAAAAGTAATAAATATGTTTATCAATTGCTTGATTAACTCTTTCTAAAGGTGTTCCCTCAAAATCATCAATACACATTAAATATTTTTTACTATCAGACAACGGGTCTAAAACAGCAGCGTTAAATAGTGATTCTTTATTTTTAAAATATGAAAATACACTTCCAAAGCTTACTCCAGCTGCTTTTGCTACTTTTTCAATTGTCGTATTCGAATATCCATTCTGTGAGAATAACTTTATAGCTTCTTTTAATATCAGTTTTTTTTTCTCTTCTTTTAATTTTTTATTCTGCTCTACTGTCTTTGGCATTCTTTTCTCCCATCTTTATTTTTTGATTGATTACTCAATCAAAAAATAACACCATTTTCAGGCACAGTCAACATATTTTTACATTTTTAAGAAGTTTTAATTCTCCACAATGAATGTGCTAAACACAATCAAGCGGCAAAGCTTCGTCTGTCCTAATTGACAAAATTTGAAATGGGAGTTCGTTTAGAGTACTGTGGGAAAAGTCCCCAATACATCACCTAGGTAATAGCATCAATTAATATTACGCTTGTTAAGAAACGAAATAATCGTCGTTTTAATAGACGAATACGTTCCAACTGCTGCTCCTCCATAAAAAAACCCCATGAAAATTCCTGCCGTGATTTCACCTCTATGACTGATCAACATGGAGATAAACAAACCCAGTACAGTTGCTAAAGAAGGTACGTATGTTTTAGGTATTTTCAACATTATTTTTAATGTTTGTACTGTGATAATAATAAGAGGAACAGCCAAAAAGACATCCCAAATATTTGTATAGATAGTAGGAAAATTCATGATCTGCTCCCCTTTTTTATATAGTTTCCCTTTTTATCGAAGATCCCATTCGAATATTTTAACTCCATTTTCTTCTTTTTTTAAAAACATGGATATTCACACAAGAAACACTTTATCAATAGGCATATGCTTTATTGAACAGACATTTAGGAGGCTGATGCTCATGAACACCTCTTTGCATTCTTTACCTATTGTGAACACCTATGAAAATGATGAGCCTTCAACAGATGAACGTTTCGGAGGTTTCGGTTTCGGTTTCGGATTCGGTCGACCATTTGGATTTGGACGACCATACGGTTTCGGACGGCCGTTTGGTTTTGGACGACCATACGGTTTCGGTCGACCGTTTGGATTTGGACGACCATACGGTTTCGGTCGACCGTTTGGATTTGGTGGGCTCTTGCTTGCTCCATACGCTTACCCATATTTTTATGGATCTCCTTATGGGTATGGTGGCTATTATTAAATTAAATGGAAATGGTTCGAACATGAAAACAGAAGCCCCGTTGTGATCCACACAACGGGGCTTCTGTTTTTAATTACAGGATCAAAATTGATTATTTCATCAAGTCACAAAATAATTTTTCACCGGCAAACATTACGATAATTAACACGAAGGCAATTGACGGTTCATTTGGAAATGCAGTGAGTGCACCTGTGACCTCGACCTCTTATTAGTTATTTACTGCGCTGAATACCCACCATCAAGCACAACAGCCTGACCTGTAACGCCTTTTGCTTTATCGCTCGCTAAAAACATTGTGTAATCAGCGATTTCCTGTACGGACAATAAACGTTTTTGAGGTACAAGGGGATAAATAACCTCCTCTAAGACCCTTTCTAATGAAATATTTCGGTTTTCGGCTAAATCTACGAGCTGATTGCGAACAAGTGGTGTGTCGCAATACCCTGGGCAAATCGCATTTACGGTGATCCCATGCTCTGCGCCTTCTAATGCCGCCACTTTCGTTAGGCCGATGACACCATGCTTGGAGCTATTGTATGCAGCTTTCCCCGCAAACCCAACAAGCCCATTGATTGACGCCGTGTTGATGATACGACCATATCCTTGTCTTTTCATAATCGGAAAAACGTGCTTTATTGCCATAAATGGAGCTACAAGCATGACTTTCGTTAATAGCTCAAATTTTTCAGTTGGGAACTCCTCAATAGCTGATACATGTTGTAATCCAGCGTTGTTAATTAATACGTCCAGTCTGCCAAAGTGCTGAACTGTCTGGTCGATTGCACGTTGTATTTCCTCTTCACTCGTGACATCACATTTCAAACCGATGCAGTCAAAGCCCTCTTCAGTTAAAAGCTTAACAGCCTCTTTTACCGCGTCTTCATTAATATCAGTAAAGGCAATTTTCTCTCCATCCTTTGCAAATTCAACACCCATTTGATAACCAATACCACTAGCGGCTCCTGTAATAAACACAACCTTATTTTCAACCATGTTTACTCCCCCTTGTACAGTAATATCCTCGATACATTATTTTTTTGTGACTACACCCCTAAACCTAATGAAAAAAGAGCGATCGCAATGACAAGACCGATTAACGGAACAATAACTGTTACAACGCCGACAGCACCATAAGCGTCTTTATGCGATTCTCCACAAACACCACGAATGGTTGTTACAACATAGCCGTTATGTGGTAATGAATCTAGTGCACCAGAAGAAATGGCAAGCGTACGGTGAAGCGCTTCTGTATTAACTCCGAGCTCGATGTAGTGAGGTGCAAGGAGTGGTAAAGCGATAACCTGACCTCCTGAAGACGATCCTGTTAAACCAGCGATCACACTGACTGCGATGGCTCCACCAATTAACGGACTTCCCGGAATTCCTGTCATTGCACTAACTGCTACTTCGAATGCTGGAACAGCTTTAGCAACGCCTCCAAATCCTACAACAGCTGCAGTATTGCCAATTGCAATCAGTGCACCAACCGTTCCTTCTGACATCGCATTTCCAAAGTTCAAGAAATATTTTCTGTTTAATAGATACGTTGCGATAATCCCACCAAATAAAGCAATTATTAACGCCGATGTTTTTAACTCATCATGGAAAATAAACGAAATAACGAACACAACTAATAACGGTATAAGACCCATTAAAGGATGTGGTAGTTCACGATTTTCCACCACAGGATCTTTTTCACTTGCTTCAAATCGTTCTCCTTTAGCCACTGCTTTGTTGATCATACGTTTCAACCACCAGTAACCAAGCACAGCCATAAATACTGCCACAATTAGACTGACTTCCCATCCTGCATAATGAGTCGTTCCTAAATAGTCAATTGGAATCCAATTTTGAATTTCAGGTGACCCAGCGGATGTCATCGTGAATGTTACTGAACCAAACGCAAGTGCTGCTGGAATAAAACGTCGCGGAAGGTCTGCTCGCTTAAAAAGACTCAGTGCCATTGGATAAACCGAGAACGCTACAACAAATAAGCTAACGCCTCCATAAGTTAAGACTGCACACGCAAGAACAATTGCAAGCACCGCTTGTTTTAAACCGAATTTCCCAACCAGCCATCTTGATACACTGTCTGCTCCTCCACTGTCTTCCATTACTTTTCCGAAAATCGCTCCAAGTAGGAACATTGGAAACCAGGAGGTAATAAAGCTTGAAAATCCATCCATGTAATTAGTTAGAAAATCCGATCCACCTTCTTCCACAAGCTGTGGAAATAGCGGCATACCACTCATTAGTGCAACTACTAATGCACAAAGCGGACCAGCCACAAGCAAATTCATGCCTCTCATGGTTAATACGATGAGAAGAATAAGTCCGCCGACTAACCCGATCATACTTAACATTTCTTTTCCACCCTTGTTATGCATTTTTATAACAAAACCCTCTACTAAAAAATTCAGCAGAGAGCGCCTTCCCATGATTAATATGCTTCTTCTTTTACTCAATCACTTACGCTTAACAAAGCTTCATGGGATTCAATCACTTTATCAAATGACGTATATACACATTTCAAAATGAACATCTCTTTTTTTACCAAATAAAATTTAAATGAAAATTATGACTAATTAACTATTTACAGTGTACCTTTTCATTTTCAATAGGTAAAATGAATAATAGCTATAATACTTATAACAAAAAGTTATAGAAAGGAAGAGTTCTAGAATGGACATTAGACAGCTAAGTTATTTTATCGAAGTAGCAAAAAATAAAAGCTTTACAAAAGCATCTCGCGTACTGCATGTAACACAACCAGCCTTAAGTAAAATGGTCAAAGGGCTTGAAGATGAGTTAGATGTCACCCTTATTGATCGATCTGCTCGGCAAATCTCCTTAACAGATGCTGGTGAAATAGTGTTTGTACAAGCGCAAAAAGTAGTGAATGGACTAGATGATTTGTCCACGTCGTTGTATGACGTAATGAATTTTAAAAAAGGAAAAATTAAAATAGGGATTCCCCCTGTTATTAGTACACTTTTTTTCCCAACGATTATTGCAGAATTTCAGAAAGCTTATCCTGCTGTAACGGTCATGCTCGCTGAAGACGGTGCGAAAAAAGTCGAACAAAAGGTTCTGGACGGTGAAATAGACTTAGGTTTTGTATTACTTCCAGTCAACGGAGAAAAATTCGACGTTATCCCTTTTGTGCATCAGGAAATCAAATTGCTCATCCATAAATCCCACCCACTTGCTGATCGAGACGTGGTCGATCTAATTGAATTAAAAGACGATTCATTCCTTTTATTGAATAAGGAATTTACATTAAATAGTCGAACGATAGAGGTTTGTATCAGAGAGGGATTCACCCCAAAAATTGCGTACGAAAGCTCTCAGTGGGATTTCATCGTGGGGATGGTAGAAAAAAACTTGGGCGTCACTCTTATGCCAAAGCTAATTTGTGATCGTGTAAAAGATGGTCCCGTTAAAATGATTTCACTCACTAACTCATTTCCTTGGGTACTCGGCATTATTTTAGCTAAAAACAGGTATGTACCCTATGCATCTAGGGCATTTATTCAACTTGTAAAGTCATTGCCACAACCATAGGCAAACACATACCTACTCCCGGCGATCCAACAATGCAATAGCAAACGCTACCACAGATAAAACAGGTAGCTCAATTAATGGTGCAATAATTAATACGAATGCAATTAACGGTTCATTTGGAAATGCAGTGAGTGCAATAGCTAAAGCGATCGGTGAATTTCGTGCGAGCGTGGTCATATTTAAACTCGCTTTATCAGCATTCGAAAAACGAAGCCACCTTCCAGTCAACCTTCCGATGATGAACATCAAAACGAAAAATAAAAGAATGACAGCAAGCAACCTTCCTAATAAATATTGATTATTAAAAAGCAACGTCCCTTGTGAAGCAAACATCGCCACAATCGTTAAACAAAGAAAGAAGATCGGTGCGCCCCCTACTTTCACTAGCAGATGTTGGTTTCTTTTAAAAAGTCTTTTCACAATGAGTGCAAGTATAAATGGAAGAAACAATACGAACACGATGCTTTCTAAAACAAATGACATTTCCACCAATCCCGTAGTACTAGTAAAAAGATAGAAGTATAAAGGCAAAAGAATGAGTTGCATCACTAAATTTAGTGGCAGTATACTCATTGATAGCCCTACATTCCCTTTCGCCATTTGCGTAAAAATGATATACCAATCTGTACACGGTGTCACCATCAGCATGATAAAGCCAATCCACAAAGCAGGGTAATCTGCTAAAAATAATGCTGCTAATCCCCAAGCAAGTAGTGGCGTCACAACAAAATTCAACGTCACACTACTCCACACAAATCGACGGTGTGAAAATCCTTGTCGAATCTGCATCATAGGGATTTGCAGGAATGCGAAAAAGAGCATGGCGATGAGCAGAGGCGTCACGAATTCTAAAGCAATCCGCTGAACACTAGAAACTCCTCCAAGCAACACCCCCACACCAACCGCCATTATAATCCATAACGGATACAACTTTTCGACTAGATTCATTCCAAACACCTTCTCCAATACCTTTTCTTTCATCATGACATGATTCCATCAACTATACTAACACTTACCATAAATCTGAATCGATCTAAAATTTACTGTGTTCGGGATGTAAGGACCATCCCCACCACAAGAAAAGACACCCCTCACTGGAATGTCTTTTCTTGTACCGGAAAATAAACATTATATAAGCAATTAACAGCTCGATTCACCGAATCACCATCGACTCCAAACACCATACTCACCTCTGATGACCCTTGGTTGATCATTTTAATATTTGAGCCTGAATCCACCAGTGCTTGTGTTGCTTTTGATGCGATGCCAACTGCATGTTTCATCCCTTCGCCCACTACCATGATCATGGCTAGATTTCGCTCAATATTCACATTATCTACGAGCAACTCCTGACGAATTCGATTAAAGACCCGCTCTTCTTTGCCGTTGTCAAGCTGATGCTCACGAAGAATAATAGACAAATTATCAATTCCAGAAGGTGTATGTTCATACAATATGCCTTCATCTTCTAAAATAGCCAGCAGACGACGTCCAAAACCAAGCTCTCTATTCATTAAATATTTTGTAATATTGACACTACAAAAGCCAGCGTCACTTGCAATCCCAATGACTGGTTCTTCATTTAGCTCCCGTTCTAACACGATTCTTGTCCCTTTGGCCTCTGGATGATTTGTATTTTTCACGCAAACAGGAATTCCTTTTTGAAAGATAGGCTGTAGCGCTTCATCATGAAAAATAGAAAATCCTGAATAAGCAAGTTCCCGCATTTCGCGATACGTTATTTCTTTTAGTGCACATGGGTTCTTAACCATATTCGGATTGACACAATAGATCGAATCAATGTCAGTAAAGTTTTCGTATTCAACAGCGTTCATCCCTGCAGCAATGATTGATCCAGTTATATCAGAGCCACCTCGAGGGAACGTTACTATATGCCCTTGATACGAATAACCGAAAAATCCCGGAATAACTAAAATCCCTTCACGATTACGTAATTCAGCAACCTTTTCATACGCTTCAGGTAGAATTTGCGCATTTCCAGGCTCGTCTGTCACAATCAATCCCGCTTCTTTTGGTGAAATGTAAGTCGCTTTTTGACCAAGCGAAACTAAATAGGCTGTCATGACTTTTGCATTATTGTCTTCACCGCTCGATTTAAGTGCATCTAATAACCGCTCTTCGTCATAGCGATATAGTGAAATGATTTCTTGCAAGCTATCTGAAATGCTTTTAAGTAACTCATCATCTAAAGTTAAACCTTCAATAATTTCTTTATAACGGTCAAGAATTGCGTTGAAAACCGCTTCATCATAGCCATTTTCGTTAATACTAGTAGCTAAGTTGATCAGTAAATCTGTCGTTTTCACGTCGTCACTATGTCGTTTCCCGGGTGCTGAAACGACAACAGCTTTACGCTCTGCATCCGACAGAATAATATTCGCCACTTTTTTATATTGAACAGCGTTCGCAACAGAACTCCCACCAAATTTCGCCACTTTCATGCAGACAAAACTCCCTTACACATTTTTGTCCTAATGTTAAATACAAACGTTATTTTCAAAAATAATTAATCTTCCTCTTTTACATCTCTTTATGGGTAGGCTCATTTCTCCATTCATCAAGCTACTTTTTGGGCTTTTCTACTTGTTTTATATGTCGAAATTGATCGCGATTGATCACAAACTGAATCACTATCGTAGCAACAACATATGAACAAATTATTACCAAACTATTAATACCTTATGAAATCGAAGCTCAATACGCTGTTCATGCACTAATATGGTTGATTGGGGTAAAGTATTTGCTGTTTCTGTAATTGTTAAATACATTGTGAGTCGCCATCCTTTTTATGTCCAGTTGAGAACACAAATAAATATACAGATTATTATACATTCATCCTGGGTGAATATACACGTATTAATTCTCCTACGTTGTATTTTTCTGATTTTTTTAAATATTTTCCGCTCATCACTTTAATTAAGGGGAACTAGGAAACTTGTTCTACCCCTCGGCAGCAACCTTTGGCCAGAAAGTTATCGCTTGAAAAACAAGCTATAGTGTTGATGCGGTAAAGCATTTATAGGGACACTCCCTATGGTGACGTTAAATCGCTAAAGACCTATAAAGGTTTCAGCCCAAATTAATTAGAACTCCCTGCATGATAATTTAGGCAGAGAGTTCGTTATAACCTATATATATTCTCGTGATATCAAGGTAGTACTGTTAGGGGATCGATGTTATTATTAGGAAAAAAAAGAAAAAGAGGCGTAAATGAAAAAAATTATTCTAGTTTTATTTTTGTTAGCTAACCTATTTTTTATTGGTAATCTGCTAATCAGTTCAGATCCTATGCTTCACTTTTGGGGAGTCTTATTTATCATAGGGATTATTGTTCCAGGAGTTCTCCTATCAAAAGGGGAGTATTTAACGCTTTCGCTTGTCGTTCTTTTTACAAACCTTGGCTCTTTTGGTCTTTTTTTATTTCTATATTTTCTCACCAATTTAATAGGCTAAGGCAAGCCATTCCCCATTGGAGACCGCCTTGAAGACACAGAATGGACGTATGTAATCACTATACTGTTCCCTTGGATTCCGTTGCACCTGTTTAATAAAACGTGATAACCTTAAATAAACCGTATGGAGGTTGAGCAATGAAGAAAGAGTGAACAACGATTTTACACTCAGACTATCGATTCTCCCCCCATACGTCTTGCTGATTATGGTGTTTTATCTTAGTTTATAGTCCTTCTTGTCTCCGGGACTATCCAAAGGAGGAGCATATGATTAAAGCAATTGTTTTCGACCTTGATGGCACCCTATTAGACCGTGAAGCTTCAATAGATTTATTTTTAGAAAGACAATATGACAGGTTGAAACCTTGGTTAAAAAACATCCCCAAAAATACCTTCATAAAAAGATTTAACGAGCTTGAAGAACGTGGCTACGTTTGGAAAGAGCATGTTTACAAAAAACTCATTGAAGAATTTAACATTAGTGGTTGTTCGAGCGAGCTACTCGTACAGGACTACACAGACCATTTTCAAGAAAGCTGCATCCCCTACCCTGGATTACATACTATGCTTCAGACACTCCGAGAAAAAGGGTATAAACTTGGTATGATTACAAACGGTTTAGAACTCGTCCAAACTCGATCTATTCAAGGACTTGGAATTGAACCGTTCTTTGATGAAATCCTAATTTCCGTAAAAGAAGGCTGCGCTAAACCAGATCCAGAGATTTTCAATCGAGCGTTGAATCGACTTGATATCACGTCAACTGAAGCAATATTTGTGGGTGACCATGCAGAAAAAGACATTTCAGCAGCTCAACATGTTGGAATGAAGGCTGTTTGGAAAAAGCATACGTACAGCCAAAATGTGCAGGCTGATGCTGAAATTGATGAATTAAGTGAGTTGATTGAGATCGTTCAATTGTGGGACAGATCCGCCGTACGTTGAAGCGATAAAGAAAGTCAGTGAATTCTTGCCAAGGGTTTTCGTCCTGTCCCCAATTGCTTTACGCAAGCAGGGACAGGACCAATGAGAAAGGAGCTTACGTTTGCGTTAGTTAAAGAAGAATGCAAACGACAGTTCACCTTTTCCTACTAGGTGAACTTTTACAAACAATTTTTTTATCGATACAAGCGAACAATCTCTGCATCTTCGTTTTCTATACCGTGAAGCATTTGGCAAAGTAGTTTGGCTCCAAATTTACTATAGACGGTTCCGTTCCCACCAAAACCTAGACAATAATATACCTTTTCTTTATCAGGATGTCGGCCGATAAATGGAAGTCCATCATCTGATTCTCCAAAGCTCGCAGCCCATGCATGTGAGACTTCAATGTTGTACGCTGGAAAATGTTCTTTTACGCGGTCTAATAGCCTTTGTCCACGATCTTTAATGATGTCCTCATCAAGTGGTGCTTCCCTTTTGTCCTCATCAAGTCCGCCCGCAATGATGCGACCGTCTTCTGTTGTCCTCATATAAAAGTAGGGTCGCTTCGTTTCCCAGATTAACTCACGATTTGTCCATTTAGGAAAATCATTTATCGGTGTAGTGGTGATCGCATAGGTGCGATTTATGTCAGCCCCTAATTTTTCTGCAAATGGTACGGTTTCATAACCGGTTGAATAAATCACTTTTTTAGATAAAATGGTTCCTTTTGGTGATTCAAATCGTACATACTCACCATCTGTCCCCCCTTCTTTGATTTCAGTGTGTTCATAGATACTCACTTTACGTGTATGAGCTTTATCGATTAGCGCACGAACAAGCCGATACGGATTAACCTCGGCATCTCCGTACGTCATAATCGCAGCCAGTTTTTCAAAACCATAAAGTTCTATTATTTTTTCTTTATCCAAGAGATCTACTTTAAACCCATGTTTTTTTAACACTTTATATTCTTTTTTTATTTTAGCTACACCTTTTTTGTTACTTGCGTAATATAGACTTGGTCTGCGAACAAACTCCACCGTATGTGACAAGGTTTCCGTGACTTGTTGCAACTCTTCGACTGCTTCTAGACATAATTTATATAAACGTACGGCTTTCTCTTCACCGATGTCTTCTATGAATTCATGAAGCATCGTGTCATTGGAATATTGAAGCAAACCGGTATTTGCTGAGGAGCTTCCGCTTCCAATTGTACTTTTTTCAACGAGGGTTGTTTTAAGTGATGTTCGAGAAAATTCTTCGGCGCATAATGCTCCCGCTACCCCTCCACCAACAATCAAAACATCGCATGTGATATCTTCTTCAAGTGTTGGGTATTTCTTTTTATCCACTTCTGTCTCAGGCCAATACAGGCTTCCATTATGTAATCTCATCCCCTATTCCTCCTTAATATATATCTTAACTATCCCCAGTGAGTGAATACTCAAAACCCAAAAACAAGCCACTTCTAAAAAATCGACTACAGTTGGCAGTTTTTTTTAGTGTTACTTATACGATGAAATCAACTGGAGTATCAGAGGAAGGTTGTACGGGTGTTTAGTTCAGGAAAAATGATCGAACAAAAGCCAACTTTCCTAGGGTATAGGAAGTTGGCTCTTGAATTTTCAACCATAAAAAGTCGTTATAGTATGACTTGCTACCCTTTTTTCGATTTGTTATTCCTGTGATATTTCATCCTTTATTTCATTACGCATACCTTCAATACTTTCTTTTCGACGTTCATTTTTTGCCTTAATCGCATCTCTCTCTTTACCATCTGAAAAAGCCATTGTTTCTTCTGCTGCTTCCATATTTCCAATTGTATTTTGTACCATATCCTTTAATTTTTCTGCATTATCCGATCGATCATCCGGCTTAGGCGTGTTGTTGTGTGTCATAATCTCTTCCCTGCCTCCCAAATTTTATTAAAAATCTTTCATTTATTACTGGCTGTATTATTCCTTAGAGCGAAAGGAAATATACAAGGGTAGCGGTAAAAACAGAATTCCCAGTAACTAACATGTACACATTTACTCGTCCCCCTAATTCCATGGTGCGACGCCTATGCTTTTGTACCAAGGTTGTATTTGTAGAGTAAAATGCGTTATCTTAAGTACACAGAATAAGCAAAAAGGTGTTGTTATGAGTGCGTATAAATAAATATTTAAGTGAATCTGGGATTGTATCTCGACGCGGAGCGGATAAATGGATTGCAGACGGTCGAGTTAAAATCAATGGTGAACTAGCTGAACTGGGTAGCCGCGTAGAGTCAAACGATAAAGTTCATGTAGATGGCAACCTTGTCACACTTGAGCAAGATTATGTTTATATTGCTTTAAATAAACCAGTAGGAATCACAAGTACAACTGAACGTCATATTAAAGGAAACATCGTAGATTTCGTCAAACATCCTTTACGCATTTTTCATGTAGGACGCCTGGACAAAGACTCAGAAGGATTAATTTTACTGACAAATGACGGCGATATCGTAAATGAAATTTTACGTGCAGAGAACAAGCATGAAAAAGAATATATCGTCACTGTTGATCAACCGATTACGGAGCATTTTCTAACAAAAATGTCCCAAGGTGTGGAAATTCTAGATACAAAAACGCTTCCGTGTAAAGTCGAAAAACTCTCAAGTCATGTGTTTAAAATCACGCTGATGCAAGGATTAAATCGTCAAATACGTCGCATGTGTTCAAGTCTTGGATATAGCGTACGCAGTTTAAAACGCATACGCATCATGAACATCCATTTAGAAGGGCTCGAACATGGAAAATGGCGTGATTTGACTGAACATGAACGAAATCAACTATTTACGGATTTAGACTACAAACCTAAACAGCGATAAACATTAAAACATACAAACTACAGATATGATTGGTTTAATACGAGTATAAGAAAAAACAATCCAAAGGAGAGTATTGAATTTCTTATTCGGCGCCTACGTAAAAAATAGAACCCATTGTGTTTAAACCGCAGAGCGAGTCTTTCTCTAAGATACGAGCCAACTTCTTTTATAATGTCAGTCCAGTAAAACCAGGTGTACCATCACCTATAATCTTATACAAATACCTAGCGATATGAGCCACATATAAAACACCCTTTAGGCTGCCATCTCTCCAAATTCTTTTGGAGAGATGGCAGCCTAATTTTTCTTGGATTCTGTCTCGTTTCAACTCGATCGTCCTCTCTGATTAACTTAAGGTTTACTATTCGATCCGAATCGTCCAATCGCTCGCGGAAAAAATTTGAAGACGACTGAACAAAGGTGGGCTTTTTTCGTGCATAAAACGATGGTTTTAAACGTAACTACTTAATTATTTAAAAAATTATATAAATTTCATTTTAGTTTCATTTTAATTTCATCTAAATTTCATATTGCCTAGTAATAATAGATTTGTCTTAAATCAAATGAAGACACAGATAGAACAAACTATATCAGGGGAGGATAACAAGTGAATTTTATAAAACGTGCCTTATTAAGCGTGAAGGAAAGAAAAGGAAAAAGCTTCTTGCAAATCTTTATTTTCTCAGCCATTTTTGCGCTTGTATTATCTGGATTAGCGATTCAGAGTGCAGCCAAAAAATCGAGTGAATTAGCCAGAGAAACGCTAGGAGCAGATGTCACCCTTAGTGTCGATTACCAATCGATGATGAATGCAGATCAAAAAGGTGAAGATATAGAACCGATATATGGAGTACCCGTATCAGAGGCGAAAAAAATTGCGTCTTTAGACTTTTTAAAGGGATACAATTTTTTCACAGAAGGATTTGCTGTAGCTGACGATTTTGAATTTATTTCACCTGATGAAGAAGATGAAGAATCCGGCGGGGTTATGGCAGAAAGTATAGCTGGCGAAGAGTTTGCACAACCTGAAATAACTCTTAGTGGCGTGTTGGATTCCAATTCATCTCCCTCATTTATAAATGGAGACGCTGTATTAGAAGAAGGAGAACCTATTACAGAAGAACACATGGACAAAAACGTAGTAATGATAGAGCAAAATCTTGCTGAATTAAACAATTTAGAAGTCGGAGATACACTGACTGTCGGAAGCACTTACGAAGAAAAAAGTTTGGAACTTGAAATCATCGGTATTTATTCAACAACGGAGACATCACCATTTCCGGGTAGTCCAGTTTTAGATCCATATAACAGACTTTATGTTCCATACATAGTAGCCCCTGAGTTTGGTTTTGGTGAGCAAGAAAATGAGGAACCAGTGATTCAAAGCGCAGTTTACTACCTTCAAAAGCCATCTCAACTAGATGAGTTTTTAGAGGAAGCTGAAGCGACTGCTGATTTAAATGATTTCTACTCGTTATCAGCTCATGACGAGGCTTATCAGACAATGACGGGACCGATTGAGAACGTTGCCTCAATCACTAACAATGTCGTGTATCTAGTTGCCATTGCAGGCGCTATTATAATGGGGCTTATCGTTATGATGGCAATCCGAGAGCGAAAATACGAAATGGGTGTTTTACTTGCACTTGGTGAACAAAAATGGAAGTTAATTGGTCAATTTGCCACAGAAATTTTAATCGTAGCCATACTAGCACTTGGAATTGCTTCTGTAGGTGGTCAAATGATCGCTGGGGCGATAGGAGACCAATTACTTGAGCAACAAATAACACAATCACAAGAACAACAAGAACAAGGAACAATGATGATAAGCGTGGGTGGTGGTTTTGGTGATGAGTCTGATAATGCCGAAGCAATTGATGAACTTCAAATCAACATTTCTCCACAAGACTTCGGAATAATGGCTGTCATTGGGATTATGATTGCTCTAATTTCAACTTTGATTCCATCTCTTTCTGTGCTAAGACTTCAACCAAAAACAATACTCACAAAACAGGAATAGGAGGCTAAGTAGATGAGTTTATTACAATTTAAAGATGTAGGCTATTGGTATTCGAACGATCAGAAGCGTTCAACTATTTTCTCAAATGTGAACCTTGAGTTTGACAAAGGCAAATTTTATACCATCGTTGGTCCCTCTGGATCAGGTAAAACGACCTTTCTCTCTCTTGCGGGTGCCCTAGACATCCCTAAGGAAGGCATGATCCACTTTGATGGCCAAGATATCTCAACTATCGGCTACTCAACGTTTAGAAATCAGTATGTATCCATTGTCTTTCAATCATACAATCTATTGCCTTACATGACGGCACTTCAAAATATTTTGACAGCGATGGAAATCACAAAAGTAAAGAAAACAAACAAAAGAGAAATCGCCTTAGACATGTTACGAAAGGTTGGTATTTCACCAGAGCAAGCCAAACAAAAGGTCCTCACGCTCAGTGGAGGTCAACAACAACGTATCGCGATTGCTCGAGCTCTTTGTTGTGAAACAGACCTGATCATAGCTGACGAACCAACTGGGAATTTAGATGAAGATACAGCTCGTGAAACTGTGAAGCTCTTTCAACATCTCGCTCACGAAGAGAATAAATGTATCATCGTCGTTACACACGATCACAGCATAGCTAAATGTTCAGATGTGACGCTAAGAATGTCAAAAGGGAATTTTGAAATTATTCACAACAAACAAACATAGTTTCATATTCTTTTATATAAAAGATTTGCTAAGCCCTTACGATGAAAGAAGTAGCGTGAACCCTAATTTATTTGGATTCACGCTACTTTTTTTCATTTGTGAGTCGTAATAAATTGATCTCAGGGGGATTGAATACCCGAAAATTTAAAAATGGAAAAGACTCACTGCTGCCAAGTCCTGCACTTACATACTGTTGGATTTGTTGATATTCCCAAAGCCCTTTTACACGGTCTTGTGAAGGCAACAAACCGTTTCTTTCATTCCACGCCTCTGGAACAAAAAGGGCACCTAAAGAAGGGAGACGCATTTGTCCTCCGTGATAATGCCCCGCTATGATTAGGTCATAGTCTCTAAGCGTAAACTGAGAAGCGTCTTCGAAATAATCGATTTGAGCATCAGCGATTGGGTAATGGCTAAGTGCGACAAGCACATCATCCTCCCGCTCCATTAAGATAGTAAAATCTTGAAGGCGTTCGTTTTGATGTTCAATATATTGAGCATCAGATTCAATCAATAGTTGTTCTCTGCCATTAATATCTTGAAATCCATGTTCTGGATCCATAATAGAAAGATCAAAATTAACAAAATGCAGCTCGGCATCCCCTTTTTGTATCGTGTTTAGTGATTCCAGAAGCATAACCCCTTGTTCTTCCATTCCCTTGACGAATTCACTTTTTTCAAGCACACCTTCTGCGCTCAGAATATAATTTTCAGGATCATTATTACCTGCCACATAAAGGGCATGTTCTTTGTTTTTGATCTCCCGTATCAATTTATAGAACGATTCATAATTTAAACTACTGGTATCATCTAATAGGTCGCCAGTGAAGACAATGGCATCATATTGAAGCGAATTTATCGCTGCAATTAGTTGTTCTTGGTCGTCCCCAAATTCCTTTTCATGCAGATCCGTAATTTGTAGAATAGTAAAACCTTCAAAATCTTCTGGGAGTTGATTTATTCGAATATCCTGTTGTTCTATTATAATTCGATTGTTACTAAAATAACTAAAAACAACAGCAGCTAACATAATAACTACAATTACAATGAAGAGGGTTATCACTGTTTTTTTCAATGTTGAGCGCCCCATTTTCTCAAACTAATAATTTTTTGTGTGACCACGTCTGTTACGGGGAATATATAGTTGGAGTTACATGGAGAAAATGCCAAAGGTAACGGAATTCGGCACCGGCATATCGGTCCAAATAACGATCGACACATAAAAAGAAATGAGTAGCCGTTCGGAGCCATACTTCGCTCGCAACTGAACTCATTCCGCCTTGTCCATTCTTAAGATTTCTAGAAAATCTCATCTATTTGTATTAAAATCATCGTCAATGAGAAATCCATTCTAAGGTAGAGCATGTTTCCTCGTTTTTCTCCACATCCATAACACTGGACGAAGAGGGAAGTAGAGAAAATGAAATTTAACGGGTAAAGGTAATGTTTTAACATCTTCTGGGTACGGATGAAGTGTACTTAAGATATGAAGGCTTTTTTGCTGAATTGACATCAGTGAAAATAAATGCTTTTTGTGATATTTCGATACTTCTCCTGGAACAGGATAGGTATGTAAATTGATCATAATTTCCATATAAAAAATCGCTTGTTGTGCTAACTTTTGTGCACGCTTTGTTCTTAATAGCACCATCATTTCCCTCGTATAATGTACCTTTAGTAATTGTGTTGCTAATACAATACTCTGCCCACCTATATGCTGAATATAGTACTTTTTTAATAATTGTTGTAGCGTAACCCAATCAAGGTCCATCTTCATCAGCTGCTTCATATCAACTAACCACCGAAGACGTGACCAGCCATGTCTGGCACCATGTGCAGCAAGAAAGAAAAAAAGGTCTTCCTTCCCTAGTAAATAAACAGAAGAACCGAATAGTGTGGATTTCTGCTTTCGCTCCCATAACTCTAAAAAGCTAGGCTCTTTACCTGGTCCGGGGCTCAATCGCCAATGCACCTCAACTTTGGTTCTTTTTTGTGGATGAAAATACGTCACATGGTGATGTCTCCATTTCCAATCATTAAGTACCGTCTGAATATAGTCATCCTTTTGATAACCCGCCTCTATAAGTAGATTTTCTGCTTTTAGCAGATCCTCGATAGGGATGAGAATATCTAAATCATTTGCAGTTCTCAACGACAGATCACCGTACAATTCGTTTGCAAGTATTGGCCCCTTTAAACAAATCATACGAATCGATTGTTGTTCAAACAACTGATGGATTTGCTCCATTTCCGCACTCATGTGAAGCATCTTAAAAGTATTTTGTTTATATTCACGTGATAAAGTATCCACAACAAATGATGGTATAAGCTTTTCATCCATTACTTTAACTTTTGATAAAAGAACAGGATAGACACGATGGTGCCTGGCTTGAGCGATAAATAAATTCCAATCAATCATTTCAACTAGATTAGGATTAATACAATGCACAGCTTGATCAGTATCAGCTTTTAGCAGTTCTAGAATAAACTTTAATTCGTTGGATATTTTACTAGAATCAAGGCAAAATGTTTGTCCCATTCTCTCCCCTTCTATCTATTAAAGATTAATATATTTGGCGAATTTCCCCACAACAGTGAACCTTTCCTTTCCTTCAGAGCCCGTAATGTAATAAGAACCACTCCGCAGCCATGCATGTGCTACTAGCTTCCCCTCATCATCTCTTCCCGTTCCTAGATAAAGGGTACTTTCAATGTTCCGTCTTTCTAACATTTTCATAGCAGCAATCGCCTTCACTAAACATTGACTTTCCCAGAATGTGTAACGACTCATGATATGAATGGTTTGAGATACACTGGCCAACTTCTTTCTGTTCGCTGGATTGACCCTAAACGTTGTTTCAGCCATATGTTCCCCTAAAAATGGAGCTACCCTGGAAAAAGGAATGGCCTTCGCTAATCGTGCTCTCGCTAAATAAACATAAGACTCTAATAACATCATTTTAACTTCTCTATTAAATGAGAAAAAAGCCTTAAACTTTCCCATAATACTTAACGTTCCTTTCTAGAAGAATTAGTACTGATTTATCAATGAGTCGTAACACGAATCAACTGTTCCTTCGCTAAGTGATCGAGGAAGCTTAATACGTGTTCTTCACATACACTAACTGCTACATCATATATATTAGTTAACTCGGTAATGAGCTTATCAATTACAATCGGCTCTTTCATTCTTTCCCATATCACCCCGCCTATGTCACCCATGTTATAATATTTTCCATTTTTAACACTAAGCATAACTTTTTCTCCATCCATATCACTTACTATGTTCCCAGGTTTTTGAGAGACTATATGATTTGTACTAAGCATTTGAGTATGATTCATGTACAATTGCCTCCTTCTTAATGGTCGATAAGATTAAATCAGCTAATTCGTGCGCTGTAAATTCATCTTGTGGTCTTCTAAGTTGAAAAAGTTTGATATGATTGATGATTTTTGAAGAAGTAGTAAAATGCCATTCCATTAAACCAAGTGGGTTAACAAAAAATGGTCGATAGGTGTGAGTAAACATTGTTTGAAAGCGTAGGAGATTATTGATTGGCTGGAGTTCAATACTTCCATAGTCCGTTTTTATTAATTCAAATACCCCTCCTAGTGGCATTGTATTTGAAGCAAATTGCGATTCAACCGGGACGGCAAATTTAGCTTCACGATCAATAATCGGTCGAAGCTTAGAAGACTCTATGCCGAATTGGTTCAAACTCTCGAGCCACAGCTTTTGTTGTGGATAAGCTGGTGTAACAATTGGAACACCAGATTCATTCAATGTTATTGGAATTACATCGTCACTCAGCAATTTATAGTCTTTCTTTAATAGCGCTGATGCAAGTGTGGACTTACCCGCTCCTGATTCACCGACGATGGCATAGGCTTTTTCGCCGATAGCAATTGCACTACCATGGAGAGGAAAAACAAACCTTTGCATTAATATTGCCCCCATACAGGTTCCTAAAATATAAAGACAGATTTTATCCTGTTTTGAAAATTCATGCGGTGATACATAAATTTCCGAGCCATTTTTTATAAGGAAGATAGCTACGTTCGGTATTTCGAACATAATAATATCCTTCTTTATATAAAAGTGTTTATTTTCTTCAAATCTACATAACCATAAATTATTAAGATCTTCTTTTCTAATGGTGACATCAATTTTGTTATGATCAAACGATAGTTCACGTAATCCACGAATTTTCACTTCACTTGAAATCGTTAAACCAAATGCTTTATAAAAAGATAATCTCACAGTTATTTCCTCCAAAATAAACATTATAAAATGCATGGCCTGAATGCTATTTGAGAAAAAAGAAAAACAATCTTTTTTGAAAGAGAAGCCTCCATACTTAAATAAATATACAGAGGCTCTGTAGTAGATAATTCAAATATTCTAAGTATAGTATCAAATATTAATGTTTAAATATGTTAACTATCCTCGCCGGGTTTACCGGGTCTCCAAGGCCAAGGCCACCGACCATCCATTGTCATTTGCACATTCAATAGCTCAACTTCTGGCTTTTTCCATTCTTTTTTCACCATTTCACCTCCCTTCAAGCAATACCCTTAAAATATTTACATATTCTCACATCATCTTTTTAATGATTTTATGTTGAAAAGGCTACTGACCATTAGAAGGAAAATAGAGCAAAAGAACTCATCATCGCTTGACCATATTAAATACGATCGATTTTTAAGACCAGCGATTATATTCATAAATATCATATGAAGAATAGTTGTTCTTTCTAAAGAACAACTCAGGTAAAAAAAACGAATACCCCTGTTAACCATCACATTTAGTTCTTTATAAAGAATTTTATAGTTTGATTTTCACACTGATTTTCTCTCTTGTCAATAGTATACAGAAAATTTAATATATTTTCCGTTTTGATATATCTAAGGTGCTAATTCAACTTGTTTCCTTAATAAATGGCTGAACGTTTTTCCTTTTTCTTGGGAAAGTTGATCAAAATGACCCTGTTGAATAACTCTCCCTCGGTCTAGTACAATGACTTGATCTGCATTTCTTATTGTCGATAATCGATGAGCGATGACAACAATGGTCATCTTACCTTTCAACCGAGTAATCGCTTCTTGTATTCTCTCTTCACTGACTGTATCAAGCGCACTTGTTGCTTCATCTAGCACAAGAATGGATGGTTTTCTTAAAATAGCTCGCGCCAGCACAATCCTTTGTCTCTCACCACCAGAAAGGCGAATTCCTCGATCACCGATAATTGTATCTAACCCATGAGGAAGCTTACCAACAAACTCGGCTGCTGAAGCAAACACCAATGATTCCCAGAGCTGCTCATCACTTGCATCCGGTTCAACCAACGTTAAATTTTCTCTTATGGTTGTGTTAAAAAGAAAAGGTTCTTGAGGTACATAACTAATTGCACGCCTTAATGACAATAAATTTTCACTCGATAAGGGAACACCATCAACCAAAACATCTCCTTTTTCAGGCTGATTCAACCCCATTAATAGGTCAATTAATGTACTTTTACCGGACCCAGATCGTCCAACAAAAGCTGTCATTTTATAAGATGGAATAAGTATATTTATATTTTTTAATGTGCTTTCAGGTTCATTTTGATTATAGCGAAAAAAAACATTACGGCATTCAATCTCATTTTGGAAAGAAATTGGTTCAATTTTTCTATTAACATTTATTTCAAGTTCTTCTGAATCCATACATTCATTTTGCAATGCTTTGACTTCTTTAAATGAAGGAATAATGGCTGCAATTTGCTCTAGAGAAGCTTGAATTCCCGCCACCCTTGGCCAAAGGCGTGAAAAAATGACTATAATTAACATTAGTTGAGCAACTTGAGCGTTAAATAAATTAATTGAAGCATAGACAAAGATAGCAATAAATAAAGCCGAAGCAATTTTATAATATAATTGGGACGTTGATCTTAATTTCATGTGTTCTACTTGTTCAGACTCCATATCTTTAGTTATCGTTTCGTACCATTCCAACCTTGAATGTTCCAGTGTATTGCTTTTTATATCTTTTATGCCATTCATTTGATCTGTAATTCCTGCAATATAACTTTTTGATAAATTAATGTTTCGTTTTCCTAAGACGAACGAACGCTTTAAAAAAGTCCGATTAAAATACATGAGTACAACTCCACAAAGCAAAACAAAAATAGTGATGGTAGGCGCAAGTAAAAATGCCAACACTATTTGGATAATTGTTGTAATAAAAGAAGACATAAATTGCAAAACTGCCTGAGTTCCTGCACTCGCTCGCCCAATTACTGTAGTAAGAATATTAATAAGATCAGACTTCCTTTTTTCAACAAAAAAGCTCCAATTTGAATAAATCAGTTTTTTATATGTCTCCACTCGAATGTATCTTAAAAAACCTTGTTGAATAATCGAATTACGAATCGAGATTTTTCGTTGCAGTAAATTTTGACTCACAACCAATAAAACAAAAGTACTCAATACAACTGGTAATCCTATTGAGACCGGAGTAGCCTTAAGAAAAGAAAACATTCCAATAAAGGGAATCCCATCTACATTAAGATCGATAATCCCACTTATGCTGATCATCGGGATTAGAAGTAAAATAGCTACGCCTTCAAGTAATCCAATTAAGATCATGGCAGCAAGATTTAGATAAAGAATCTTTCCCGCATAAGAATGGATTTGCTTTAAAAAAAAGACCACATCTTTCATCTAACCCCCCCTAGGTAGTGCGTGTTTCCATCGTCTTTCTCACCTTCAACAATATCAGCATTTTGGTGGGTAGATTGTATTGGTAACACAATTACTTGATGTAATAATACGAGGCTAATGGTGGCGTTATTTTATCGAAACGTGTACAAAAATTTAGCGCAAAAAACGATATATATTCTCACCCACCTTTTTAATAGCCCTTTTACGACAAAAAGAAAAAGGGCTATTTTCTTAAATAAATTAATAGCTAGTTCCTAACTATCCAAGCAACTAGCATTTGATCTACCAGGATGAGTCTCTTGAAGTCCTTCAGATTCATCAAAACAATCAGCATTTGCATTTCCTGGTCCATTCAACGTCATGTTAATATCAATAATTTCCAACATTGGTTTTTCCCAAGACTTATTCATTTTTTATATCACCCCCTTAACTAAAACGCTTTAAGAAGCGATGAACAATTAAACTACGTGTTAGAATTTTAAATTCATCAGTGAATACCAACTCAGGCTTCGGTTCATTCCCTATTTTTAATAATGAGTCTTTAACCACTTGAACATTAATAAATTCATTGATAATAGAGGTATTAGTAAGCTCATGTAATTCCGTGATAAATGTACTCCAACTTGAAGCCATACGATGAACCACATCGGCTCCTTGTATTCCACGATTTGTTTGATTTAGTCTAACTTTATTAGGTAAATGATCCTTCATAGCCCTACGTATTATCGATCTATCCATTCCATTTATGACATATTGTTCTTCCGGTAACGCTAAACAAAAACGTATAACATTTAAATCGTTGGTTGGATCACGGTCCCATAATGAATTGCGCAACGATAATTTCGTTCCAACAACACCACTTTTATTCCACACGTACAATTTCTTATAATAATTATTTCTATATTCAGTTAAATCATTAACAGGACTGCCACTTGTATCAATTCCATGTTCCTCTACCTTTTCAAAGACATGTGTTTTTTGTGCAAATGACGGGTTGATATATGTGGGTAGATAATTATGTTCTTCGTTCTTTGTAAAAACTGCCGGAAATGCTTTTTTTGCAATGAATGGAACCATAACTGACTTACCCGTACTAAAATTTTTACAGTATGAATCTAATTCATCTAAAAGTCGAATCCATTTTAACTTTTTAAATAAATCTGTGTAAAAATTGTACGTTAATTTCATCGACCCCCAGGAAATAGAGTGGTTTCCTCTAGCTCCATTTAAAAGGACTTTCACTCCTTTTTGTCTTGCATTGTGACTAATTCCTTTTAACCAGAAAGAATTTTCAAAAAATTTATATGGCATCTCCATTATGTCTAGGAAATCATCTACTTCAGACAAAGAGCACTTTCCTTCAAAGCGTAAATAGTTATCTGATATATTACCTACATGGTTTACTGTTTCTTGTATATATGGTCTTTCATCAGTCACATAATAATTAGGAGTCCAGTCTCTAAAACTTTCTTCTGGAATATAACTAAAGGTATGTAATGGTTTATTTTCCTTTTTTAGTTCCTTTGCTGCAAAGCTAACGACAGAACCAGAATCCAATCCACCACTTAAATGTGATCCTACTTCTCCGTGAGTACGGAGCCTAGCCTTTACTGCATTTTGAAACACATGTCGAAACCCTTCTTCATATTCATCATTCGATTTAAGATTTAACTTATCTTTAACCTCGATGGTGTTATATCTTGAAAGTAAAACTTTACCATCTACAACAGTAATACTATGTGAAGGAGGTACTTGTTGGATGGATTTGTAAACTGTTGAAAACATATCAACCGCTTCCACCGTAGTTGAAATTACCAAAAATTCAGCCAGCCACTCTTCATTTAATTGCTTTTTAATATACGGCAGTGTAAATAGAGGATTAATAACTGTACAAAAAGCAAACTGCTGTTGATTATTATAAAAATAAAGGGTTCGACTTCCCGAGAAGTCCCTTGCACCAAAGAGCATTTGCTTTCTTTCATCCCATATCAGAAAAGCAAAGTCGCCCATTAGATGTTTAGGAGATTCTTCTCCCCACTTTTCGTAAGCAAGTAAGATTAATTGGCTATCGGGTATTTCATTACGGTCGTATTTTTTTACTTGCAACCTCTCAAACAGCTCCTCACGATTATCGATAATCGCATCGGCTGTAATAATCAAGTGCCGATCATAGTCATAATAGGGAAGCTGTTCTCCAACGGACTCTGGTGTAATCCACTGCGCATGACACCCCATGAATACATTTTTCTTATGAAAAACTTGCCGATCATCCGAAGGAAACTGAGCCAAAGATCTCATCATTGCTTGTCCGTATTCAATTGCGATCGGTTCTTGGTTTGTATTAATAAGACCAGCGATTGCGCTCATATAATGCTCCCTTGTTAATAAAATTTGTTCTCATAAAAGAACGAAACAGATACAAAAATTAGGACTTCCATCCTTCTCGATTAATAACCCTATTTTGTTCTTTATAAAGAAATTTATAGTTTGATTTTACACTTATTTCATACCTTGTCAATACATTCACGAAATTTTCAATATATTTAAATCGACAAATATGAAGAACCTTGTTTACGGTCAAAAGGTAATCCAACATTCCCTGTAGTGATCACCGTATTTCCTTTTAATCCATCCAACAAACGGCGTGGTATCCTTTTTTATTACATTTACTTTTCAGTTCATTCGAAATATCCTACACTTCTTTTCTAGAATATATAAATATTTTTCTATCAAATAATTGTATTGTATCCTCTAATTTAAAATATTCACTTTGGTTCAGTTTTTTTGTTCTAAGAATATAATTAATATTGTATTTTTCAGATATTCGATTCAACTCATCCACTGTTAAGTTATCTATATAACCTTTGTTTTCATATACACCATCATACACCTCTAAATATCTTTCACTCCACTCCTTGTAATACTGTTCATTAAAAGGAAAATCCTTACTAGACGGAATAGCTCTCTTTGCAAGTAATCTTATTTTTTGATTTACTAAATCGTCTACGTTAATTTCAGATAGTATCGTGGCATCCTTTGGCGTTTCTTCATTTAGCCATAAATAAATTTCATTTTCTTTTTCATCAATATTGGGAGTATTAAACCTTAAATTTTTATCCAAAAACAAGTAAGAAGCTGCAATTGCAACTGTAATGAGAATCAAGTAAAAATATTTTAAGTTGATTTTTTCGAAGATATATTCATCAACATAGATTTTTAGCCTTATATTATTTTTCAATAGAATGTCGTTTAGAATAGCGTACGAAAAGGCTATTACTATCGCAAGAGTGGATACTTTTACGTTTTCGGTAATAAACGGGATAAAAGGGATATGGAGTAATAAAAAAGATACATAATCCTTATTCTTGAACTTGTAATGCATATAGGAACTGTAAACTAATAAATAAATTAAAGAAAAAAATACCATAAACCGATACGGAGTTAAAGTGACGATTAATTTTACAGGATAAACCTCCACAAAAAGATATCCTGCTACCATAGCCAGACCAAGAAAAAATAAATAATATTTTAGAAATCTATAAATATGCTGTGCCATTTGGTCTCTTAACATATAGATCATATAAAAAAAGGTTACGATGTACAGGATAAATATGAACCATGTCTCTAAACCAAATGCAGATGGAATATAATGATGAGGATGTCGTATTGTTGCATTGATTTGAGTGAACTCTTCGCTAGATAACAATTCGAGTCCCTTTAAAGAACTCTTATATGGAAGATAACTTAGTAGAAAAACACTGATCAATACAATTAAACTGAGAACTGAACTGATATTAACTAAGTTTTTCAAATGCTTAAATCCATACTTTGAAATATATAAAATACCAGCAAGAGCTATACCATGAGCGGTTATAACAGGATGAAAAAACATAGCAATTGAAAACAGTAGTAATCCTAGGGGAATTTTCGATTTATATATAAGAGTCAATCCAAATATAATAAAGATCAATGAAAACTCCGCCGCAGTAAATACAGGTGTACTGAAAAACCACGCTACCGTTTTAGGTATACTATAAAACGAGACGGACCCTATAAAGCATCCAATCAAAGCGATATACTTATTTCCAGAGAGAGCTCTCAAAAATACAAACACAGAAATCGTTAGTAGAAATATTCTTAGTAAATTAAGATAACCAATAAAATTAGTGTAATCAATATTAAATAAATATGAACCATAAATATAAAAGTACGCTATATATAACCTTGGAGAAAACTCTTCAAATGTATTAGTATAGAAGTCATTCTTTAAATAATCACTGTCTAATAATCTTTCGACTTGAGGATAACTATCAACAATAGGCCATCCCCAAGCAATTTGATAAAAAAAGACTGAAAATAATCCAATTAAAATTAAAGTAAGATTAAAGATAAAGTTTGAGGATTTTCCACCTTCCATGATAGTCTCTCCTTTTCATAATATAGTCAGGATCTCCAAGCATTAATATTAATACTTTTTGTACATATAGCATCTAACATAATATCTTTTTCATTTATATATTGCTTATAAGGCATAATATCTTCAGGCCTACCTTGTAACTCTGGTGAAACCAAACATAACTTAAACCCTGCATTCTTTAATGTAGTGCAATTTTCTTTGGTTATCGGCAGTTTAGTAAAACAATCAATCCAAACCCATTTAACTTTACCTTCCATAGCAAGAATTGTCTCTAATCCTTCGAACTCCGAAAACCTTAGAGCGATATTAGGTTTACCATTTTTTGATAATAAATGAATCATTGGGAAGGAAGAATCTAAGAAGAAGTAATCCGTGATGTTATAAAGCTTAAGCAATTCCAATACCTTATGCTCAATTCTTTCACTTTTAATATTTACTATCATTGTTCCATGGTGATAATGTTTTAAATACTCTTCAAAATCCTCTCCATCTTTGAAAGGATCATGTTGCAAAATCAGCCTTTCACCTAAATCTCGCAAATCAATTTCAACGCCATAATTCAATGGAATATTTTTCAGTTCTTCAATGGTGTTTATCCTATGTGCAATAAAATTCATTATTTCCCCAGCTCCTTTTTTAACCTACTACTAAAATGTAATGTACGTTTAATAAATTTCGCCTTGGCAGCAATCCCAGTATTCCAACTTGATTGACCGTGAATCCTGTCGGGAAATATAACATTAAATCTGTGAATATTTAACCCTCTTTTTTTAGCCATATAGAGCGCATATAAATCGAGAGAAAAGTCATAAGGGGGATTTTCCCATTCAAGCAAAAAGCTCCTGTGAAATATGTTTGGTTGGGCGTTGATATCTTGTAACTTTTCTCGTAAATAAACACTTTCGAACATGCTCATTCCACCTGTAAAGAACTGGTCAACTAAAGGTCTGTTTTTACGACTTCCTTTAACAAAAATGTCTGTTGGAGAATGATTATTTTGAATTATTTCAATAGCCTTTATCACATCAATCGGATCCGTCTGCATATCGGCATGCGTCCAACCTAAATAGTCACCTTTAGCCTGATTTAGTCCGTATAAAATGCCAAATCCATAGCCCCGATTCACTTCAACCTCCACTGCTTCAGCAAAAGGATACTGGGGAACTAACTCATTTAGGACTTTTTTACTTTGATCTTGTGAGCCATTGTTTATCAAGAGAATTTCAATATCATCCCTATTGATAACTTTTTGAAATTTGTCTAGAATTAAAGGAATATTTTTCTCTTCATTATAGCAAGGTATGACGATCGAATATTTTTTCATTTTTTGAACACCCACCATTTCTGTCCAGTAAAATTTAAAATTGTACTTGCACCTGTTGCAATTACAAATGCAATGGGTTTGGCAGAACTTATATAAATCAGACATAAAGCATTAACACTTACATTTACTACCAGAGTCGAAGTATATAAAATAATAAACTTTAAAACTTCACTTAAGGAATGGGAATTTTTTTTGAATGTCCAGAATTTATTTAAAAGATAAGCAACAAGTGTTCCGCACAAAAATGAGAGTACCTTAGATAATGATGGCGAGTAGAGTTGTACTAACAAAAAATATACGAGAGTATCCATGGTAACCGCGGAAAAACCGGCTATCATGAAACGCTTAATTTGTGTATCAACTTTATGTTTCTCCTGTAAACTGACTTGTTTCATCGATATGTTTCAGCTAATTCTTTTATTTTACCTTTATCCAAATATGGATCTTTGTCCAAAGTGTAAGGATGCCAATTACATTTATGGAAAAAGCTTTGCCAGTATTCGAATGTTTTCAAATCATTAGGCGTTCCCCAACAAATATAATGATCAACCTCAAAAACTTTCACATTCAACCCCATTTTGATTAACTCATTAATAGTACTATCAACATAAAACTCTCCATTAACCCTTTTGTTTTTCAAAAATAGGCTTTCAATACTTTCCTTGAAATACTTTGCTTTTCGATAGAAAAAAGTTCCTACGATCGCATGGTCATGAAACGGGTCCTCACTAATTGGTTTTTTACTGATACAGAGGTTACATTCTGCTTTGAATCTATTTTGGCCCATCCATACATTTCTGGATTTCTCTTACTTGAAACATGATTTCTAAACGTCCATACGATTGCATCTACATCCTTGTCACGCATTAATTGATCGTATTGTTCTTGGTTCCATAACACGCCATTGTCACAAGCGGAAATAAGTAGAGAATCTTCAAGATTGATATTCTCAAGCCCTATCTCACATGTTTTCGCTTGCCCTTCTGTTAGTTGTTTTATCGAGAGAATTTCTGTCTTTTCATAAAATGAAGTAATACATTTTTCTAATTCATAGCGATGTAAGTGTTCCTCTAGACATATAAATATCCGATGTGCTGATTTGGGTAGGTACTCACTTGCCTGAATTACCATTGGCTTACCCGAGACTGGAATTAAAGGTTTTGGATCCTTATATCCAGCTTTAGAAAACCTGCTTCCTGCTCCTGCTAAAGGAATCATCGTTGTTGTATGATATGGCAAGCTCAGTTGGGTTCTTTTCTGAACTACATCCTGAAAGTATGAGGACCAGCGATTATATTCTTCAACATCTTCTGGGGTGCCCCACTGGAGCATGTGCTGTATCTCGTAGATGTTCGTTTTTAAACCTTCCTTTTGTAGTAAGTTATAGGTCAAACTTACATAATACTCATCATTTAAATGAATACCTTTTTCCATTAGCTCTGTAAAATATTTTTTTACGTAAGATCCTTTTTTAAAGTAATAGGTCCCACTAGAAGCATATTCTTCCATTCTATTATCAGTGAATGGCTCTTTTTCCTTTATTTCTTGCAACCATAGATTGTCTTCACGCATAAAGGCATAGTTTGTACTTCCTAGCATATGTGGATGAAAACCTTTATATGCGGGTATTGCCCCATCTGCATTTCGTTCCCGAGTATTCTTCAGAAAGTCTCTGTAATCCCAATAGCAGGAAAAATCACAATAGTTTACAATGACTTCGTCACTATCACCTAATTCTTGCAATACCTTGGATACTGCAAATACCGGTCCTTTCTTATGAGGGTCAATTCCAACAATTTTCCCCAACGGAGCAATTCGTGTTAAAACTTCTTTCATATTAGTAGTTTCAAGGTGGTCACGACTACAGATAAACAAAAAATCAGTTTCTCCAGGAAACATATTGACCACATGTTCAATCATTGGCATTCCATCAACCTCAATTAATGGCTTAGGATCTTTGTAACCAGCCTGTAAAAAGCGATTCCCTCTACCAGACATTGGTATTACTATTTTCATACCATTCCCTCCCCTATAGTCTGCTAAACTCCTTGTCTAAATTTTTCAGCTTCCCAATTGTCCAAATACCTTAATTCATTTAGTGGCAACGAGTCTCCTTGTCCGACCATATGTTCAAGCGTCATAATATGACCCTTAAATACCTCTTCTGCCTCTTTAGCTTTTTTAATTGTATTAGATACAAAAAATAAGCAGCCTTTATACACGACTACTTTTGGAAATTGACGATACATATCATAGTATTCTTCTATTTTGTGTACTTCGATATCATCTACCACTTCAACAGCGCGATAACCACAGTAGACCAGTGTATCAGGACATAAAGGAAGTTGATTTAATAACGAACGATTACCAAGTAGTAATTTCTTAGTTAGATAGGAGTCTTCTGATAAGTATGAAATCACTTGGTTATTTCCTAATTCACTCATAATAGTTGTTAATTCATTCGTTAGTTTGTATCTTTTTAAATCAACACCTAGAGCATTTTCAATTACAAAGATCACCTTGTTCGTTAAAGTGAAAATTTCTATAGGATCATCTGAGCTAATAATTAACCCATGGTTTTGCAAAAAAATAATTTTTGGTAGTCGACCTATTTGTTTTTGATAGATCGCACACTCTTTTCTAAGTTCTAATGCAAGATCGATTCCTGGTGTTTTATATTGTACAAACAAAGCTTTCGGGAATAAGTCCTTCAACTGTTCTTCCCAACCATTTTTACATGTGAGCATATTAACGGCTATTGGGTGTGTATGAAGTGTATATTTGTATAATATTGCGTGTAAGAACGTCTCGATAGATGGTCTATTCCTACCATCTGATTGAACAATTGATTTCTTCATCAGAACAGCTGCTTGATCTTCCCTTTTCCTTTTATTTTTTTCTCTGATTATTGAAGAATCCTCGAATATCGCTAATACCTCTTCTATATCCACTAAAACATACCCGTTATTCACACCTACATCTGATAGTAAATGGCCAGATGCTTTAATTAACATCTTACCCTCTTCTAATTTAGCTGAAGAATTGCCCCCTCCTGCCTGAATAAGGTCGTAGCGCTCTCCAGCAAATTTTGATATAGTTATAAAATTCTTCTGTATTTCTTCATCAATAAACATAACTTAGCCTCTCCTTTAGTTGCAGAAAGTCAACAATGGTTTCAGAATGCTTGAAGTGATTGGGCGTTTCTTTCTGGTAGTGATTTAACCAGAAAGATTTAATCCCTAATGAACTTGCACCGATAATATCCTTTTTTAAGTTATCTCCAATCATAATGACATCTTTTGCATGTAGCCCTAATTTGTTTAAAGCGCTCATAAATATATATGGATGCGGCTTTTCCTTCCCTGCTTCTTCACTACTTACCATAAAGTTAATATAAGTTTGAACCCCGAGTCTTTCTAACTTCCGATGTTGAATGTGAGCAGTTAAGTCAGTTACTAGACAAATCGGAATGTCTTGATTAAATTCCAGAAATTCTTTCGCCCCATTATAAAAATGCATAGACTTTAGAAAAGAAGCCCAATACAATTCATATGTTTCTAAAGCATGTAGTTGAGCATTTACATTGAAATTTTCAAACATACGTTGAAAGTAGAGCATTCGATTATGAGAAGCTGCTGATTCATTTAACTCTAATTTGACAGATTCTTTTGCTTTCAAAAACATTATCTCAATGTCATCTCTATTTTTATTTAAGATCCCTGATGCATGTCTAAAAGCTTTATCAATTCCCTTTTTATGAGCAAATTCATAGTTATAAAGCGTATCGTCAAGATCTAATAAAATCCCCTTATAGCTCATGTAGCTATTCTCCCTTCATTTTCTCACTTATACATAGTAGTAAAATAAGTTGTATAAATGCATCATATCCATCGCTCCACTCAATGATTTGCCCTCGGGTAACTTCGTTTAAGTTTTTAATACAGCTATTGGCGATTTCATTTACTAGCCCCTTACCTATCGGGGATTCCAAAATAAGAATTTGATGCTTTAGGTTATTGTCATAATCATGAATATAGTTGATCTTATAGTCATCCATTTTATTTATAATCTTTTCTAAGAATAAATTGGCATCACAAGTAAGTTTTAACTTAATTAATGGATTCTCACTTGGATCCCCCACACTAAAATCCTCTTCAGTAAATTGCCTAATAATTAAGTCTGCAAATTCCTTTTGTGGGTAAATATATTTCTTGGCATCTGCCATTCTAGATTCAATCTGTCTCTTAACCTTCTCTAAAGTATAGCCACGTTCACCACAGTCTCTAATAATTTTCCAATGTCTACGTAATTTTTCATCAGTATCAACATAAATCTTGAGGTCTACAATTTTTCTAGTTTTGGACAACAATAAAGGGTGTAAGCCACACATAACAATAAAGTCATTTGGGTCGATTTTTTTTGGACTAGTAAATTTTCCATTCTTATGGTCATATTCTACTCTTTGAGCAGAATTTCCATTTTTTAATTTCTCTAGTGTTGATGCTTGTTCATGTAAGAAATTTGCTTTCGGATTCAAATGAGTAAATTCACTCCATTTATCATGTCCCCGCTCCCATTTATGGTCGCCATCTCCTTCTACAATTAACAACCTCTCCGTCCCGAACAATTTCATTAACCCTTTCGTTAATGTGGTTTTACCAGCTCCACTATCTCCTCCTATTCCAATGACAGTTGGCTTCAAATTAATCTTATATATCGAATTACTTATAATTCCATATCTATAAAATATCCAAATTAAAAATAATAAAATACCTTGGAACAGGGTGAAAACTACATTCGCTAAAAAGTTTTCATAATAATCTACATGAACATTTGCCATAGACTGTATTGTATGGTTTGTGCTTGGATAAAAAAGAGTAAAATAGCCCATGTAAGCGATAGTTAGCAATAAATATTGGTACATATTGTGCTTATTCTCAAATGTATTTATAAAAAATACCGATGCAAATACAAAGGACCAGGCATACCAATGTGGCATTGGTGGAATAAAAAGCACAAATGCAAAATAAAGCATGCCAAGATAGGTAAATAATAGATCAACATTTATTTTTTCAAATCTTAAAAAATGAATGTACATTAAGGCAATAAACAATGGTGCAATATAAATTTTGAGATAATCTATTTCAAAATAAAACTTAAACATTTTAAATTGGTCTTCATTATTGAAGACTAACATCTGATACCCCTTTGAAAAGAGAAAAGGACTTACTAAAACTGACCAACTAAGAAAAACAACTATGCTATATTTTAAAACGTCTATTTTGTTATGAGATTTAATTAAGTAAATTAGTAGTAATGGTAATGCAAAAAAAACTGGCATTTTTATTGATAGCGCTATTCCAAAAAGCACTCCTGCTAATAAAAGTTTTTTTCTAATCAGGTAAAATACTGAAATAAATAAAGCTGCAATGGCGATTAAATCATGATTGGGGTAAATATAACTAGCTAGAAATATAATAGGGGAACCATAATAAATGAACGTTACATACTTTTGTTTCGTTGGAAATTTTCTCAACAAGAAATAATAGATAAAAATATCTGCCAATAGCGTTGGTAACTGTATTAAAAAGACTTGAATTTGTTCAGGAATTACTGAAATTAGCTTAATAGGGAGCAAGAAAGCTGACAAGATGTACAGCATTCCGGACGGATATGGAAAAGTATTGAGATCTTCATTGTTTTCGTAAAAAAATTGCCATGGGTTTTCAAGAGTAGATAAAAAGTGTGATATAAAAGGGATAATCGAATCAATAATCTCTTTAGGCATCCATACATAAATAGTTATTATTTTTATTATAGTAATAAAAATAAACCACTTACTCCTTAAAAGATCTTTAAATTTAAGCTTATTCATAAATCCCCCTCCAGATAAATACTCCTTTGTTAAAGTGATATGTCAACACTAAACTAGTACTTTCTTTAAGGTGTAGCTATTTGTACTCAATTGAACTGAAAGGCAAGGTATTTGTAAGGTTTGTACCCATGATAATAATTTAAATCGTCTTTTTATTAACTATCTGTTTAACTATATTTAATAAATATATGAATTCTTTGGACTTTCTAAATACCATAAAAAAAATAATATTAGGGATAATTAAACATACGCCCAACCTATAGATGAAATTTATTAACATATTATTACTGTAAAGACTTACAACAAATTCACATATTATTGCAGTAACAATAACCAACAAAGTAAACCACATATAACGAGTGAAATGGGACTTAACCGACTTGTGAAACACATACTTAAATATAACGTACGGGTCGTACCAAAAATATACACACAGCCTGCTAATAACGGTTCCCAAAAATACACCTACTATTCCTATTGCTTGGGTGAGAGTAATCGAGATCCCAATATTTATAATGGCAGCAATAATAGGTCTGTATTTTCCTTTCTTAAATAAACCCGTAGTTTCTCTAAAAGTTGTAGTAGCATTTTGCATTCCAGCAGTATAAAAATTTAAAATTATCGCAAAGACAATTAACATGTTCAAAAGATATTGTTCACCTAACCAAATTGAAATGAAGGGATTTATTAATATCCAAAGACAAATGGCACAAAAACCGTACACCCAAAAATTCGCAAAGTTCATGACACGAAATATAAAATAGTTTTCTTCTTTGCCTGCGTTCACATTTAAATTTCCAACACTAGCAGTAATGGAATAGAAAATATAACCCACAAAAGTAGTAATTGTGGTAATTATCAGTAAATAATTCGAGTAGATCCCTACCCATGTAATTCCTGCAAATATAGCAATGATAATATTGTCAGTTCCATTTATTACAACTCCACTAATTTTGTATAAAAAAAGAGAATATAAATTCTCATAAAAATTTTTCCTTTCTGGTTTAGTTAAGCTTGCGTTATTACTTTCTTTTAAAAATGGATACAATTTGTCTGCTTTCTTTGCAATATAAACATTTTCAATAATTCTAAAGGCGACTTGTATTGAAAGTACTAATACATAGTTCCCTATCGTCACCAACGCAATGATTATGATGAGGTTAGATATAATGATAAAAATACTGTGTATCTTAGAAATAATATGGTTCCGCTGATCAGCAATAATAATTGACTGCTTATACACAAAATAATAAGAAAGTACTGATTGCAGTAAAAATAAAAGATAGATAGTATTTATATTATCTATCTTTGTTTCACCATTCATTAAATAAGATAGAAATGGGAATAATGATAAACCGATTAATAATACTACTCCCCCTATTATCCTATAAGCCTTTTTATATAAATTCATCAGAGCCTGTATTTTGTAAGTATCGCTTTCAGCTAATGGTTTATATAAACTAAAAATCATCGCTGTATCAAAACCTAAATTTGCTAACGATAACATCAAGAATATACTTGTAAACAGTCCATCTACACCCAAATACTCTATTCCGAGTGTGTAAATAAAAACAGTACGAACTACCATACCCATCGCTAGGCTAATAATTTGACCAGATAGACCAAAAAACATATTCTTTAATGAATTTTGAATTCTCATAGTAACCTTTCCACTTTAATTATTTGTTTCAAATATGCGATTTACTCTTGTACTAATCTTCCTTTTTACGATAGGTAAAAATTTAGTGATTCTATATTTAAGTAATGACTTTCTTCGCTCAACGACAAAATCATAATCCAAAAACCAATCTAATAAGTCCTTATTAAAGATATTGTCACGATTTTTTATCATTCTTTTTTTGGATAAGTTCCACTGCATGACTCTTGCAGGTGTGAAAAATTTAACATTATCTTTTAAGAAATCTTTTATGTGAAGTGAGAGGTTGTCAGAAATATTAAAGCCGAATTTCCGCGGGTCTTCACCCTCAGCTACAATACCTATAATTGTTCTAACGCATTTTTCACAGTTACAACAATTTTCCTCATTTAAAAAGCATACTCTTAGATTGATATGTTGATTATTATTTAAGGAGTAATCAACGACAACTTTAACTTTTTCTTGCCTATGAATGTCATATCCATCATGAAATACTCTACCCGAGGCAAATTTTATCTCATTGTCAATGGTTGGATCCGATGCACATTTTGCTTTATATCCCTCAAAATATGAACTAGCTATATAAATGCATTCTACCTTTAGCTTGAAAGCAATAGGGATAGCCGCAGATATAATTGCCAAACTGTGATGTAATCCGTGCCACCAAGAATCGCCCAATTTTTTTAGAAAATCACGGTCAATCACTTGTGCGTTCATAAACGTTCCATAGTTAGAATGGATAAGAATATTGTCCAACCCATAATTTTTTGCAAAATCAACCACATGTTTTTTGTCTTGGTTCCATACATCACTTTCTTTTATATCTTCTTTATGCCACCCATATTCAGTAATTAATAATGGCTGTTTGTCTTTTATTCTAATAAATGTAGCCAGTGCATCAAGACCTCCACTGAACAATTGTGCTGCTTCGTACTCTGAAGTATATGAGTTATTAACAATACTTGATGCTAGTACTTCTCCCTGAAACTGAACACCTGGATACATCATTTGATAAGCTTCTCTTATATTGAGAAGGCACTCATGGAATGACTGATCCAATTCCTCTACACTTAGTTGACAGTCTGTAATCCAAACAAGTGGTGCGATATTCGCTACAAATGGAATAGTTAAAATGCTAATTGGCAGATTAGAAACATCATAATTGTATTCAAAAAACAAATGATTGCTTTTTTTAAAGTACTTTTGAACATTTCCATTAACACTAAAAAAGTAGTCCACCCTTTTACCTTTAACAACGATTTTATTTAAAGTTATACCTTTCATATTATGTCCCTTGTTTTAGTTACTTTATCTGATTCACTCTTTTGTTGATGTATAAATTGATTTAACCAAGTATTTATACGATCAAAATTTATATTTACATCTGTTACAATGGTTGAATTAATGGTCTTTTCTAGATCACTTAACTCATTTCTATCAACTTGATTAATGTTATATGTTTCACTCATTCCACGAGCTCTCTCATCTATACCAATAATAATTGTTCGTTTTTTGTGTCGCATTGCAAGTATTCCACCGTGTAAACGAGTTCCAATGTAATCAATATGTTTATTAAGTACTTTCTCAAAAGCTTCTACTGTAGGTGGGACAATTTTAATATCCTGTATATTATCAAAAGTTTTAAAGTAATTTAGATCCTTCTTATCCTGAATCCAAAAATAGATATTTTTATAATTTTCGTTTAAGACATCTATTAATAGTTGATCGTATTTATTGTCTCTAGTATGATGTGTCAATGTTAAAATGACTGAATCGGCTTTATGTGTTGGGATCTCCTTGCAAAATTCTGGAGTGAGTGTCCACAATGATGCGCAACCTGTATTTAACGCTTTAAATCCCATTTCTTCTAATATCTTTTTTGTTCTTTCATCTCTGACACTATGAATATAATCATGCGACAAAACTTTTTTATAAAGCATTTTTGTATAACCGTTTATCTTATTGCCTTTCCCTGCACCAACACCGCACAATATACTTCCCTTTAAAGGGCCACAATTAAAGATATTAATATTCCATTGTGGGAAATGAGTTAACATATCCATTGTTAGTAAATTTGAACCCCCTACAAATTTATGTTTGGCCTCGCTATAGACCTTCACTCTATTCGACCTTCTCATTACCTGATACCAATGAAAAGGGGAAACGTGAGTTGGCAAAGTTAGTATATAGTCATTTTTGGTGATATCCTCTAAATGATACCGAACACATTTCATGATTATATCGTCACCTTTATTAAGGGAACCCACTGATGTATCAAGTAATAAAACATTATCCATTAAGATAAAACCTCCCAGTTTTGTATTATCAAAAATATTGAGATAGTAAAAGCAACTGGTAAAATTCATTATAGAGAACAAATTAATTAGCGATGGATTTACCTATTTGACCATACGATTCAGCATCCACTTTTTCAAAAACCTCAATCCTTCTTATCCATTTCATCAACCTTGTTATTTTTTCATCATCACTAAACCCAGTAAATTGTAATTTAAGAATAATTAGCTCTATATAAAATAAATAACGATAAACAGCAAAACTATTTAATTCATTAACCTCGTGTAGAGAATGAAAATTCGCATTTTCCCTTAATTTAGTATAAAACAGCTCAACACCTGCTTCTAATTCTTCTCTATACCTAGCTATTTCTTGTTGATCCATGTTTTCGTAACGCCCAACCTTAAACATCATATGGTAAAAATCAAAATAGAAACTTCTACTACCAAGTGTATTCCAATCAATGACACGTGAAGATTGATTCGCAATGAGGATATTCCCTTCACAAAAATCTCCATGTGAAAATGTCAATACGATCTCCTTTTGACGAGAGTATTCTTGAAGTCTCATTTTCAACAAGGAAATAAACCCCTTTACTTTTTCTACATTACTAATCGTTTCATTCGTCGTACTTTGCAGTCTGTTAATTAAAAGTTCTAAATGAATAACTTTATCTCTGGTGTATGTTTCGAAAGGTAATACTTCAGGTTCAGTAGTTAATAAAATATTTTCAAGTATAGGGAACACCTCAGAACATAACTTTTCCCGGTTATCAAAAGAATACAAAGGTGACTTTAAATTAATATATTCTTCTGTTAAATATCTCTCAGCGACACTCCACTTAATTACTTTTGGAGCTAACGAACACCGAGCTGCTTCTCTTGTAGTACGTATTCTTTCTTCAATTTCTAAAAGGGGCATCTGTTTCGGGAAGACTGTCATTACTTCCTGCTTTTTTAAATTAAAAATTTTATACCCTCCTTGACGAAGCTCTAACATAACCCCCCCAAAAAAATGAGAAGTAATTACTCGATTTGAACTTCCATTTAATCTTTTTTTATGAAATTCATAAATGAACTGAAGAACTCGTAAACCTCTTATTATGAATGCAGGCAAACGGTTGAATACCTCACTTCTAGTTGTTCTTCCGAAAAATGAGAACGGCTTCATATTATACAAATTTATAAATAGATCGATAACACCTTGTTCTGTATTTATATAGATTGAATTGTCGATAAGAATATATTTATAGATTTTATTATTCACCGTATCAGTCTCCTTAATATAAATTCCCTCGATTTCACATCTCCTTCAGAACAAGCATTATCTAAGTCAATAAAAACTTAGTTGATCTTTTCATTTCGCCATATTGCCTTCATCATGAACATTACTAAAAAGAATAGCTCCTACGTTTTTTTCAAAAGATGTAAATCGCTCTATCCAATTCAGCAAACCATTAATATAATTTATATGACCCTTTTTTATTAGTTGTAACTTTAGCTCAATGAATTCGAGGTAAAATATATATCTTTGTAGATTTGCATCCGTTTTGTTTCTATATAAAGGCTCAATCACATCCGATAAGTTTGACTGCATCAACAAAAAGTGTTGATTGATTCGATCTAGAAGCAACACACTATTTTCTGAGGTTAAATGTACAAAAATATTTTCTTTTTTAGCAGCCACAAATGACATAAAAAAGAAATCATAATAGCAGTTTCGAACATCTAATGTATTCCAATCAATTACACGAATCCGAGTTTGATCCTTTAACAGATTTCCATGCCACAAATCACCATGAGATAAACATAAATAAACACTTTCTCCTTTATATATTTGTTGTATACATGTACTTATTTGATCTTTAAATTCTTCAATCACTAACATATTTTCTTCTGAAGAGATATCACACATTATTTTTTCATTTAGTAAAGAGGTGATTGTAGCTCGCCTATCCTTCAAATATTCCAAGAGGTTAACTTCCCTTTGACCACGAACAGCAACCATTTTTTTCAATAATGGAAATAGATCTGTTGAATCACAAACGGAATAGTTAAGTCTGTAAGCGTTTATATATTCTTCAACTACTATTCTTTCTTTTATATTTGCCGAAATATATTTCGGTCCAACCATCAATTCTCCAGCCATTTTTACTTGTTCTAATTTTTTTCTTATATACGACTCTGAACGCGAGGGTGGGTAGATCGTATAAACCATTTCTTTTTGTAAATCGAATACCTTACATTCCTTCTCTGCCAAAAGTAAAGCACAATGCCCGTAGCAATGAATGTCTAGAAATGTTGATTTTTTTTCGACCTTCTTTTGTATCTGAAACAACCATACGAATTTAAACACTCTAATCGCTCTAATTACTGGCAATTTAGATGCATTAATCACGTTAAATTTAGTCGGCTGTTCAAAATACTCAAATGGCTTGGCTTTAAAAAATAACAGTAAATACAATGTAATCAAGCTTATACGCCTATTTACGTATAAATAATTATCTACAAGAATATAACTATTCTCCTGTCCCATCCTATGCCCCCTGATCCTTATACTTGTTTAGATCAGATATAATTTTCTTGTTTTTATCCTGTTTAGTCTCTAGCTCTCCATTGTTCATTTTGAAAACAATGTCACAATTTTCAATCGTACTGAGACGGTGAGCAATAATAATTAAGGTCTTCTCACCCTTCAATCCATCAATTGCTTTCATAATTTCTTTTTCCGTTTCATTATCAAGAGCTGAAGTCGCTTCATCCATAAACAATATTTCAGGCTTATGGTATAAGGCGCGCGCAATGCCAATTCTTTGCCTTTGCCCACCTGAAAGTCTTACACCTCTTTCTCCAACAGAGGTATCAAGTTGATCTGGAAGGGACTTAACAAATTCTTTTAGTTGCGCTCGTTCTAATGCTGCCCATATGGCTTTATCATCAATCTGATGCTCTTCAAGCCCAAAACCCACATTTCTTCGGATTGTATCATCTGATAAGAAAATGAATTGAGGGATATACCCAATCTTTTGCTGCCAGAGCGTTTTCTTATCATTAAGACTGTCTCCATCAATTAATATTTCTCCATTTTCGGGATGTAATAGACCGAGAATAATATCAACCAACGTTGTTTTTCCAGCTCCTGATTCTCCTATAAAAGCGACAGATTGTCCGATCGGTATCGTTAGACTAACATCTTTAATAGTCATCTCCTCTTGATTTGGATAACGAAAGGACACATGATTTAGGTCAATTGATTGGTTAAATACTTTCTTTCCATCATTATTAAAAGCAGCGCCCTGCTCTTGACCAAGATTTCTAGTTATCATACTCTCTTCCATTCTATACAAATCTTCATAAATCACATTTAGTGCCGGCTGACTATATCGAATGGTTGTTATAAGGGCCACAACGCGTGTGATAGAAGGCATTAAGCGAAAAGCTGCCATAGAAAAAAGTGCCATTGTTGCGACAAGTTCGGTTGTATTTTTTCCTTGGAAAACAGTTATCAGCATCGTTAGAAGAACGGTAGAAACCAAAAGGGTCTCGATAAAAAGTCTTGGTACTTGCTGGAGCATTCCCATATATCGACTATTGCTCGCCATGACTTGGCTTTTCTTCGCATAAGCGTTAATAAAAAAGCTTTCTTTCCCAGACACCTTTACCTCTTTACTTGCACCCAGCCCTTGGTTCACCCATTTAATCATGCCACCGTTTACTTTTTGCTGTTCTTTTCCTAAAGTACTAATTTTCTTCCTGAAGATTAAAAAGAAAATAGAAACACTACACCCTAATAAAATTGAAGCGGTAAGGGTTGCTAAGGGGGCAGTATACAGCAGTAACAGCAAAATACACAGAATCACCAAAACTTCGGTTAACAGTTGAAAGCTTGCCATTACGATACCCTGAAGAACTTTCGGAACTTCACTATTTATATTTCTCAGCAAGTTAGCAGTATTGCGCTGTAAATGAAATGTATAAGGCTTCGTTAGATAGGATTTAAATAAATTTCGTGAGAGCTTTACTTGTTGATTTAAAATTAACCTGAGCTGAGCATAACTAAATATAAAAAGATATACATTTTTTATGATAAACACAGCAAGCAATGCCATTACTGCAAATACGATAAACGCTGTGGTTGATTGGAAATCTAATCCTTTGTATATAGCAGATAAAAAGGCTTGTTCGTTTATACTCTCTGGTGTCATTAGCAATCCAACAAGGGGAACAATTAAGCCAATCCCGGCTGTTTCTAATAACGCAGCAAAAATCATCATGATAAACAAATAAGCTAATTTTTTCTTTTCTTTTTTATTAAAGAGCATTAACACCTTCTTCGATGTTTCTCTCAAATTAGTCACTCCCTCAACTCGTTATTAAATTTAAAATTTTCCGAATTATATTTATACATACCTACTGCTAAAAAAGAGAACCCGACTAAAATTTGAGGTGAAATATTTTATTTAGATTAAAAAATACACTTTTTTCATAGACGATGTCTGTAATCATATTTTAGGAAAAGTATGGAAAACTATATATCTAATACATTCACCGCAAAACTTTTACATTAGTTTTTTTAGTTTATTCATGAACAGCATTAAATCAACATTGTAATTTATCAACGTTATTAAATATTTATATTTTAATGACAAATCATAGTTTTTCATGATACTTATATAATTCTTTTTCACATTTTTTTGAATTACGTTCAAATATTCTCTCTTTTTTTCTTTCGTCTCAACTTGATTAATAATGTAATACATATTATCCACGCACCAAAAAGTAAATGCCGCTAAAATTTCACTATATAGTTGTGGGTATTTCTTATTCATAAACAAAAGGATTTCATTCCACCCAGTAAATGAATCTAATCTTTTTTCGGAGAATTGTGATGTTAGAATACTGTCTTTTCTTTTCACATAAATATATCCAATATGGTTGTTAAATACGGTTTTATTAGAATTAGCAAAAAGTCTGTACGTTGTGGATAGATCCTCATGAATTCGCCCTTCAGGAAATTGAACATTTTCAAAACAGTGCTTTTTAAATAGTTTATTACATACAGAAAATCTATATAAATCCCCTTTAAAAAGTTCTCTCATAGCTTCCACATTATCCATTTCTTTTACTAATTTCTCTTTCTCTTCATTAACTAGTGTTCCATCTATTTCTCTTCCTAGAGTACAAACAGAGATATCACTTTTAGTATCAATACTTTGTCTATAAAGATTTTCATACATATTTACGTCAATTCGATCATCTCCATCAACAAAACCTATATATTGCCCTTCGGCTGCCTTTATTCCTACATTTCTTGCAGAGCTTAAACCACCATTTTCTTTTTGAATGACTTTAATTCGCATATCCTTCACTGAATATTCATCACATATCTTGCCACTTCTATCTGTTGACCCATCATTAACTACAATGACCTCAAAATTTGTTAATGTTTGTGCGAGTAGACTATCAAGACATTTTCTAAGGTGATTTTCCACATTATATACTGGTACAATAATGCTTATTATTGGTTTCATAGAGCCACCAATCCCATTTCTTTATAATTTTATTCTCTCTTTCACAAGTGTCGATGAAACATTCTTTGTATACGGAAAATAAACAACCTCTACCCCGACATGATTAAACTTCTTTTCAACTTCATCAAAAAGAGCATTTCCTTTCCAATCATCACCAACAAACATGACGTTGAAATGTAAACGTTCCCAAGCAAAAAACTTATCTCTACTAAATTGCGGTACAACTTGGTCTACGTATTTGATTCCCTCAACAATTTCCATTCTGTCTGCATGTGAAATTACTGGAAGCTTATTTTTATATTCCATAACGAGCTCATCTGTGCTCACTCCAACGATGAGGTACTCACACTGCTCTTTGGCATTTTTTAAAATATTCAAATGACCTACATGAAACAAGTCAAAAACTCCTGTTGTATACCCCACTTTAAATTGCTTCATTCATTTCACTCCTTTGTTGTTCAAAGCAAATGGCAGCAATCCGTTCCATCAATTTTTTGCATGCCAGCCCTTCTTCAAATGAACCGATTCCATCCAAAAATTCGTTTACATTTGATTTGTATTTTTTTTCATCAAATTCAATTATTTTTCCCTCCAAATCAACGTTGCTTGTTGCCGTTATAAATGGCAGCTCTGATAACTCGAAATATAACTGTCGTTCACTGCTCGTATATTCTTTAAAATCCGGAACATATAAAAAGCACGGGCGACCTGTTAACGAGAAATCAAATATTAATGATGAATAATCCGAAATTAACACATCCGCAATTAGGAGTAACTCTTGGATGTCGTCATAGGATGTTACATCCTTCACTTGGTTATCATGAATTAGTTGATTTGACATATCCAGAAGGTGGGGGTGTAGCTTGACTAAAAACACCCACTCCCCTCCAAACTTTTTATTTAATTTCTCTTTTATTTTTTTAAAGTCTAAATCATAAACACCTATGCTATTATTTTTTCTGAAAGTTGGTGCGTACAAAATAATATTTTTACTAGGGTTGAGACCTAGATTTTTTATAATTTCATCTTTTCTTTGTTTATTATTTTTAAATAGGACATCGTTCCTCGGTGTACCGTATTCAAAAATTTCACCTGTATACCAAAAAGAGCGCTTAAAAATTCTCGTACTGTATTTACAGCCCGATAACAACAGATCGCATTTCTGAGAATCTTTTTTCGCCATTTTTATATACTGTTTCGACAGTGAGTTCTCAGCATCTTTTTCGATTTGCTTTAATCGCAACGAACTGTGCCACGTTTGAATGTAATATTGATTTTTTCTTTTCACATAATGGGATGTCGTTCGAAAATTCGTTATCACAATTTTTGATGTGCAAAGCTCGTAAAAGTATCTTAAAGACATCGTTTTTACTGTTCTAACACGACGTAATTGTTTGGATTGTTGACTGTCATTTAACGCCCAAACGACATCGTATTTTTTTTCTAAATCATGCTGAGTGATGTATTCCGATATCGATTTTGGATTACACCCGTACTGACTACCATAATAACTAAATAAAAATATTTTGTTATTTTTAACTGGGAAACAATTAAAAATATAGATTAATAGAATAGAGATAATTTCTTTTACTCGAGCTTTTCCTTTCACTTGATGACAACCCCTTCGCTCTTTCTAATTTTTTGAAGTCCCACTGGTTGAGCGATTAATTTTGTTTTACGAAGACCTTTTTTAACTCCCAAGTAAAGCAAATTCATATATGGGTGATAATAAAATAACGTTAATTGCTGAGTAAGCTCCTTATCATCTTTCACTGCTTTTTTAAATCTAGAATAGTTTTTTTTAATATACTGTTGAACCTCTTTTCGATGGACACCGCTTTTATCTTTCCTTCGATTTAAAAGAAGCAATTTATAATGAATTAAACAAGATTTTAAAATGGCTTTGTGAGATTCTTCTGTAAGATTATTGTAATTTTCAGTGATGAATACATGTCTTTCTTTTAATCCTTTAATTTGGTCAAGATTTCTTAGCGAATAATTGGCAACAATACTGTCATCGCGCTGAAAATAGTTGTATAACGGGTCGTGAATAAGAACAAATTTTTCCACTTTCCGCATCACTTCATGTGCCCAATAAACATCTTCGAATAATACGCCTTTTCGAAAAGGAATATCTCTGATCAGTTTTGTTTTAAAAAGCTTACCCCACGCAAAACTTTTTATCCGTTCATTAATGACCAATTCCCGAATGAGCGATTGATTATTTAAAATAACGGGTGAATCCTCCCTTGAATAATAACGATGATCATAAAGATTATGCCGTTCATATGCATAATAAAAACTTGATTGAACACTATCTGCTTCATATTCATTGAGCGTATTCATCATCGTTTCAATCATTTTTTCATCGATCCAATCATCGCTATCAACATATGTCACATACTCTCCAGTGACCTCCTTCATTCCATAATTTCTTGCTTCGGACAGCCCACCGTTTTCTTTATGAATCACCTTTACACGAGAGTCAGTGGTTTTATAGTGATCAGCTATTTTCCCACATCTATCAGGTGAACCATCATCGACAAGTATAATTTCTAAATTTTCATAGCTTTGATTCAATATGCTTTTTATACATCTGTCTAAATACTTTTCTACCTTGTAAATCGGAACAATAACGCTTACTCTATTTTCTTGTAACATTCATTGCTCCTCCTAAGATAGTTGATATAATTTTTCAAGTTCATGATCATTTGCATGATTTTTTTCTTCGCAGTTTTGCGCCAATCGTTCTCTCAGTTCACCATCGTGATAAAGTCGTTCAATGCCTTCTGCAATTCCTTCAACAGATAGCTCGCAGATCGTACCATCAAATCCTTCGACTACCTGACTTTTAGCAGTTGGATAGTTGGTAATGAGAACCGGTTTTGATAATATTTGAGCTTCACTAACCGTAACGGCTTTTCCTTCATAACGAGAAGGTTGAACGTATAAATCAGCTGCTTTGATATAGGGATAGGGGTTTGTTTTTTTTCCTATAAGGTAAAATTGCTTTTCCAGTTGATACTCCTTAATTAATTGTCTTATCATGTTCTCATCACCACCATACCCGACGACATACCATGCTATGTCGTGATAGCCACAGTCTTTCAGCTTTTTAATTGCTCCGACTGCCTGATCAATCCCTTTTGCATGCGAAAGTCTTGCGACGGTTACTAGCTTGAATCTAGCATCACTCATCATGGGGTGGTTTACTTTTTCTTCAGCTAGAGTCGTGACTAATTCAGGTGACGTAATGTTTTCAATGACATGGACTTTGTTTGTAAGTGACGGATATTTTGAAACAAATGCTTTTTTACAATCGTCAGAAACAGCGATGATGTGATGAAAGTGATCCCAAACTTTCATATCGACTTTCTGATCCGTCTCAACGGTTGAAAAATCTGTATGAATCCAGGCAACCTTGGTTTTCGCTTTTACTTTTTTCGCTATCAAATCATGAGGCCATAAATAGCTAATCGCTACATCATATTCTTTTTTCATTTTTGGCAAAAATGGACTTGCGTATTTCCACATGTATTGCATTTGTTTATAACCAGATTCTGAAGACTGATCTTGATTTGCTTTATACTTTGCTAAAATTCTAGCAAGAGCGATTGGAAGATGACCTGATTTTATCGTTTGTTTGATAGACATGCGAAAGGTTTTATACGTTTTATTCTCCTTAAGCAATGTGGATTTCTCAGGCAATAGATTCAAAAAATCACCTGTATGACTGTACAACATCAAATCAATTCGATAATTGGAATAATCAAAATTAGTTAGCATACTAATTAAACTTCTCTCGACTCCTCCAACCTCCATATCAAATGAGGCGATCAGTATAGTTTTCATCGGTACCTCCAGAAGTTGCTGAGTATAATGACATCAATTTTGCAATTGAAACTGAAACAGCGTAGTTTTTTTCTTCAAACGCACGTGTTATTTTTAAAAAATCCTTTTCTTTCTTCCCCACCACTTCCATTATTCGGTTTGCCCAGATCCTTGGATGCTCATCAAGGGATTGTTTTGAAATCAGACCAAGTTCCAAATCTGCTTCTGGTTGAATCGCTTCAGAAACGATACACGGCATCCCACTTGCTTGCGCCTCTAGCAGGACCAAACCTAACCCTTCATAAATGGATGGAAATACAAAGGCATCCATGCATTGAAGCATGACTGGGATGTCTGTTCGAATACCAGCAAATACAACGTTTTTCTCTAGTCCAACCTTTTTCACTTCATTAATAATTCGCTTTTTTTCTTCTCCTTCTCCTACTAATAACAACTTGACCGAAGGATCTTTTTCTAGTAAGCATTGCATGATCCTCAACAAAAATAAGTGATTTTTTGCTTTAATAAACCTCCCAATGTGGCCAATCACTAAGTTGTTCCCAAAGCCACATTGCATTTTGAATTTTCTTGCCTCCGAATTATTATCCTGTTGCAAGAAGGGGGAGTAATCGATTGCATTTGGAAAGTAGGAATAATTCTCGTTCTGCACTCCTTTTTCACCAAACAAATAGTGACCCGCGCCCTTACTGCACGCTAATAGATGGGTTGAACTGTGTAGAATCATTTTCCTCATACACTTTAGATAGATTTTTCTAATAAGCGAATCACTGGAATCATTCGTTGTATGAGCATGAGCAATTCTTATTTTCACACCTGCTATTTGTGCTGCTGTATTTGCAATTCCACAATTAAAAAGTGTATGAGAATGTACTGCATCATACGGTCCATGCATGTTAATCTTTCCGACCATTTCTTTTATTGACCATGTATTTGAAAGCTTAATAATCTTTCCACCGTAGCTTTTAATTTCATCATCATAGTGTGATTCTTCTTTGCTGTAGGAGACAAAATCGAATTGAATTTTGTTTTTGTCTATTCCTCGGTATACATTCATCAGCATTGTTTCTGTTCCTGCTCGATTCATTGCGCCTACTACTTGTAATACTTTAACTGGTTTTGTCTGGTTCATTTTTCTCACCCTCAACCATTTTCATGTTTGATAACACCATCAATCGTTAGTCCAATCCTTTATTCTGATTATTTTTCCATTTAATAAATTCAAGGACACTTCGATACTCTCGAAGTTGTTCTTGGTTAATACCGCTTGCTTTAAGTTCGTTTAAAAAATGATTCCATTCCTGAACTTTCGATTTATTGTTGTTTTCAGGTGATGATTCCTCGAGTAAAGTATTCAAATCCACATCAAGTACAGTAGCAATCTTCTCCATCACTTGTATGGATGGATTTTGTTTGATGTGTCTTTCAATATTGCTTAGATACGATTTGGACACGTCTGCTTTTTCAGCTAGTTCCGATAAGGTAAGACCTTTTTCTTTTCTTATTTTTACAATATTTTTTCCGATCATATGCAATCCCTCATAGTTTCCGGATCAAAGTATTCCTTTGACTGGTACCCGCCGTGTTTAGAGCCTCTTTAAATTGTGTAACCACTCTGGATTGCTCATCATCTGTAAGATTTGAGCCTGAAGGTAAACAAATACCTGTGTTGAAAAGGTGTTCAGCTACGTGCTCATCAACACGATGAGGGTAATACTCTACTCCCTGAAATAAAGGCTGTAAGTGCAGAGGTTTCCATACTTGTCTAGCCTCTATGTTGTGGTTACCTAAAGAATCAATTATTTGTTTAATGGATATTCCTGTTTTTTTATCAATAGTCATAGCTGTTAGCCAGCGGTTTGTTTTTGTTTCTGGATATTCCGGCATGAAATCAACACCAGGTAAGTGTTCTAGCTCCCGTTTATAACCATTAAAAATCTTTCTTCTTGCTCCAACTCTTAATTCAAGTACTTGTAGCTGCGATCTTCCTACTCCGGCAAGCAGATTACTCATGCGATAGTTATAGCCACGTTGACTATGTTGATAATGAGAGGCTAAATCCCGAGCTTGAGTTGCTAAAAATCTTGCCTGCTGTATAGCTTCCATATCATTTGATATCAACATTCCTCCTCCAGACGTGGTAATAATCTTGTTTCCGTTAAAGGAAAAGATCCCGAACTTACCAAATCCTCCACTTGCCTTGCCCCTGTAAAGCGATCCAAGTGATTCAGCTGAATCTTCAATGAGCGGAACGTCAAATCGATCACAAATGGTTACGAGTTCATCCATTTTTGCACTTTGTCCATATAAATTCACGACAATGACGGCTTTCGGCAGCTTTCCTTTCAAACAAGCTTCTTCCATCGCTCTTTCCAATGCATCAGGTGACATGTTCCACGTTTCAGGTTCCGAATCAATAAATACTGGATCGGCTCCTTGGTATAAGATAGGATTCGCACTTGCAACGAAAGTAAGTGTCGAACAAAATACTTTGTCACCCGCAGTAACATTTAATACAGCAAGTGCTAAATGAATGGCTGCTGTTCCTGAACTAAGAGCAACCGCTTCCTTTACTCCAACAAAAGAAGCTATCTCTTTTTCAAAAGCATCAACATGCGGTCCTAATGGTGCAATCCAATTCGTTCGAAAAGCTTCATCAATAAAATGAGTTTCATCTCCACTCATATGTGGAGGAGAAAGATAAATTTTTGAATTCATCTATTAAATGCCTCCTTCTATCAAATTTGCTCGATTGCTCTCGTACTGTTGATTACTTTAGCCGGGCATCCCACTGCTTTTTGATAAGTAAGAATGGATTGTATAACGACAGCACCCGCTCCCACCACTGACCATTCACCTACGTCAATTCCTGGAATGATCGTTGCTCCAGCTCCTATATGAACGCCTTCACCAAGTGTGACATTTCCAGTCAATGTGGCATTTGGTGAAAGATGACTATAATCATTTAACACATTGTCATGCTCAACAATTGCTCCTGTATTAATGATGGCATGGTCTCCAATGACCGCATCCGCGTTAATTACCACATTAGGCATGATGACCGTCCCTACTCCGATCACAGCACTTTTGCTCACGACAGACGATGGGTGAATAAGTGAAATATAGGCGTCTTTTGGCAAGCAAAGCTTCTCCACCACCTGTTTTCTTCTTTCGTTATTTCCTATTGCCATCACAACCTTCACACGCTTCTCGTAGAGGCTTGGCAAGCTAGAAATCGAGTCATAAATGATGTTGTGTTCTATAATTCTTTCACTAAAGGAATCATCAAGAATGGCTTTGATTTCAAAGGCCTGTAGGGTTGAAACAAGATCTTGAATGACTTTGCTGTGCCCACCGTTTCCAACAATCACAATATCCACGTTTATATCACTTCTTTCGAACCCGTGAATTTTTCCGACGACGCGTGATTCCGTTGAGTAATTCCTTCTTTTTTCAATACTTTCTTCAAAGTTTTTAGAAGGATCTTGCAATCGAGTAGAAAGCTTTGATTCTTTACATACCAGCTATCCATCTTAAACTTCTCCTCCCATGTGATCGAATTTCTACCGTTAATCTGAGCCCATCCTGTTATTCCTGGCTTAACATCATGGCGGACAAGCTGTTCATCGGAATAAAGCACTAGGTACTCCATCAACAACGGCCTTGGACCAACTAAACTCATTTCTCCTCTAAGCACATTAATCAGTTGCGGTAGCTCATCCAGACTATATTTTCGAATCATTCTTCCGATGTTCGTCAATCTCATTTCGTCTGAAAAAAAATCACCATTTTGATCATACAAATCCATCATTGTTCTGAATTTAAAGAGCTTAAAAGGCACTCCGTTCAAACCCGGTCGCTCCTGCGTGAAAAAGATTGGTCTTCCCATCTTCAACGCGATCATAACCACCACCGCAAGAAAAACTGGAGAAAGAAAAACCAACAACAGGAGTGACAGCATGATATCTAATACTCGTTTCATAAGCCCTCACTCCTAACTAAAAATTTTATTCAACAGGCTATATTTCATGGCTTCAATTTTCGGTAAAGGAATCGATTGTGCTTGATGCCTTTTGACCATACAAAACCCAAAGCTCTTGTTACAAAAAAGCATTGTTATTTAAGCACGTGTAGCTTCGTTTACAACCGGCAGTTCTGTTTCTTCACCGTAACCACTTGGATTTTGCTGCTGCCATCTCCAAGTATCTTCACACATTTCTTGGATTCCTTTCGATGCCGTCCAGCCAAGCTCTTCTCTCGCTTTTGTCGGATCTGCATAGCAAATGGCGATATCACCTGATCGTCTCGCTCCAATACAAAAATTAATTTTCTTACCTGTTGCTTTTTGGAATGCCTCAACCATTTCCAGGACACTGTAACCGTTCCCTGTACCGAGGTTATAGGTACCGAGCATTGAGGTTAATTGTATTTTTTCGAGTGCTTTTATATGCCCTTTTGCCAGATCAACTACGTGAATATAATCGCGAACACCTGTCCCATCTTTCGTGTTATAGTCGTTTCCATAGATCTGAAGTTGCTCGCGTTTACCAATTGCCACTTGTGATAAATAAGGCATAAGATTATTTGGGGTTCCATTTGGATCTTCACCAATTCGACCGCTCTTATGTGCTCCAATCGGATTGAAGTATCGCAGAATGGCCATGCTCCAGGATTGATCAGCTTTGTAAATATCCTGTAATATTTCTTCGATCACTTGCTTCGTACGCCCATATGGATTCGTTGCACCGATCGGTTCATCCTCCGTTATGGGAATTTGATCTGTCGCTCCATAAACAGTGGCGGATGAGCTAAAAACAAGTTTTTTCACGCCGTATTTATTCATGGTTTCTAACAAAATAAGTGTTCCGGAAAGATTGTTTTGATAATATTTCAATGGAAAATCAACCGATTCACCTACCGCTTTTAATGCTGCAAAATGGATCACCGCATCAATTTGATTAGATTTAAATATATGCTCTACTTGATTTCGATTCTGTAGATCTACTTGAGAAATAGTAAAAATCTTACCTGTTAGTTCGATCACTCTTTTTAACGATTCCGATTTACTATTACTAAAATTATCTGCCACAATGATGTCATAACCAGCAGTTAGAAGTTCAACACACGTATGGCTGCCTATATAGCCAGCACCACCTGTTACAAGAATGGCCATTCGCGATTCCTCCTTCATTTATATATAAAAAATGACCTTGGCTCGGCCAAAGTCACTCCAATTTCTCCTATTAAAAATTGAAAAAATTACTTTTATACACAATGTCCAAACTCACTACATTTTCATAATAGTAGTAAGCGAAATAACAAACCAAAATAGAAAAATAAACGAATTTTTCATCCTTTTCTCTAAAAAGCTTAACGATCCAAGAAATAAGAATGAATTGATATAAATTGAAATAAATAGAAAACCTAGCAAAGATCCAACTTTGAGTTGACACGATCAAAAAGATGAGACTTAATAGGGACATATTAACAATGACATCACTTTTAGGAAAAATTGCTCTTAATTTTTCTCGTCCTAAATAGGCAATAACGAGAGGTACAGCTCCAACGATTACTCGAATGACACTCGCTCCACCTTCATCAAAATCTTTGTAAGCTCCATATTGAGTCCCTTCAATTGCCGAAAATAATGCAGTTGAGAATATTTCAAAACCAATGGGAATCGCAATGGCTAAGAGCATCAAAGCTACTATTGCTATGGACCAAGCTTTTACTCGCACAATAAAGTACATCGGTAACAAAATTAGGGCACTTTGGTGAATACTCGTTGCTAATAGAATAACGAGTGAATAGCCAATAAAATTTCCATTTAACAAGAACTTAATCGCACAAAAAGCAATAGCTGCAGCCAATGTTTGTCTAATCCCATTCATGGAAACGAGAAAAAAGCCTCCTGTTATATAAACATACAGGCTCAATTCAATCATTCTAGAATAATGAAATAATACGATTACGATTAACACATTTGTAAGCAATGCCGTTGTAACAAGCAAAATCTGAGGATCACTTGACACCTTTTGCAAAATCATTTGTAAAAAACCAAACCCAATATCTTTATTCGCTAAAATTAAGTCCCATGTAAAAACATCTTGAGTGTACATGTTAACGTAATTAAATGTATCACCAATATTCGATCGTAATCCTGAAACAACGGCTAACGTTAGTGCCGCAAAAATAATCAATAATTTATTTGGTTGAATGGGAAGCGTTGACTCGTTATGACCCACAGGAACCGCGGCGTACCGTGCGAAAAAAGCTAACAAAAAGACGACTATAAGATTGATCCAAAGTATGGTCATATCATTTACCCTTTCCGTTACATGAACTAGCTTTTAGAGCTATGGGTTGTCAGCACTTTTCTGGAAATGTATAAATAAAGTGTAGCACCTAAAGGAAGTGCTAAAACGGTAAGAAATTTGTTTGGTGATTCGTTAATAAAATTCCTGTTCTTACTTATTATGCTGCTAGATACATAGTGAATGGCTTGTCTATACTTAAAAACCATTCCAGCAAACGGAAGCTTCATCAATTCTTTTCGGTAAAATGCAAAACCTCTTGGATTATTCATGTATTGTTTTAACATATTGTTGGAAGATCCATCAGGCAGGTATTCTACAATGCATATCTCCTCATTCATGAGAAGTAGTTTAAAATGCTGATCCAGTAAATAATACTTGTAAGCTAACCCAACGTACCTTTCTCCTTCGAACAGGGGATAAGGAAATTTTTTGGTCAATTCACTGCGATACACTAACTTCTTATCTCCCTGAACACCATGCTTATTATAAAGGTCAAATAAGGTTGAACGTTTTAGATTCTTCGGTAATCGTGTCCCTATGATGTCTCCGTTTGTACAAGCATCTAACCCTATAATTCCGCTTACATCTTCATTTCCGTGTTCATTCCAAAAGGAAATGATTTTTTCAACCGCTTGCTCTGGCATCCAGTCATCTGAGTCGATACAGACATTTAATTCTGTAGTGATCAATTGGTAAGCAGTATTATGTGCTCCATGCATTCCTTGATTTTCTTGAAAGTGATAGTGAATGTCGATTAATCCCTCATTAATCCAATTGTTCACGACTTTATTTGTATTATCAGTAGAACCGTCGTCAATAATCAACCAAATAAAATCTTTGTTTGTCTGGCGTTTTAAGCTTTCATAACAGCTATCTAGACAATAGGCACGATCATACGTAGGAGTGAAGATAGTGAGTTTCTTCAACTATTTATCCCTCCTAGTTTCAGATAAGATTTCTCCGTAGTTACAGCCGTTTGACGAATGTTATACCCTTTTTGGCTTATCTTCTTTTCATTTGTTTTTCGCACTTGATGTTGCTTTCTCGTTTGTAACAGTGCTTTCACCCATATTTTTTTGTTGGTAATGGAAATCTTCTGCACTAGCCCCATCTCTAAGTCCACTTCATCCGTAATGTTTTCTGATATAAGGCATGGAATACCAGCACACTGCGCTTCAATTAAGGTAACTGGCAATCCTTCATGCAACGAAGGAAAAGCAAAAACATCAAATCCTTGCATCAGTAAATGAACATCTTCACGCACACCTAGTAAATGAACATTATTTACTAAATGCAAATCTTGAATTTTCTTTTCGATCGACGTTTGTAAGGTTCCCTCTCCTACTAATAAAAGTTGTGCCTGCGGAACGTATTGAACTAGATCGGCAAAAACCTCTAACAAAAACAAGTGATTTTTTTGTTGATTGAACCTCCCTACATGGCCAATGACAAAAGAATGATGATCTAAATGACAATCTTCTCTCATTTTTTTCCTATTTGGAACAGAAAATTCAAAGCGATCACATTCAATTCCATTCTTTAAAATCAATGATTGATTTGAACTTTTATCAAAAAGCCAGTTGGCAGCCGTTTCAGAACATGCATAAAATTGTGTAGCATATTTAAGAATGTGTTTTCCTGCATACCATTTATACGCTTTTGACAAAGGACCGCCTTCACTACTTGTATTATGACTATGTGCAATTCGCACCGGAATAGCTGCTCGAGCAGCTGCTCTTAGTACAAATCCACTCATTTTATCCATATGGGAATGCACAATTTTATAGTGTTGATGTTGTTTGAAAAATTGATCTAGATTTTTCAAATAAAGACGATGACCTACTTTCGTCACATAGGCAATGCGATGAATTTTCCCACCCATCGCTTTAATTTCTTCATCAAAAACACCTTCGTGACATGTTAAAAAGTCAAATTGCACCTTCGTGCGATCAATGTTGCGATATAAGTTCATTATTAGTGTTTCAGCACCACCTCGGTTCATGTTCACTACAACATGTAACACTCTTAATGGACCACCCATTTTGCATCCTCCGTTTCTGTCATGAAGGATTGATAGATCGCGCTTTTTTCAGCTAATACCTGATTCATGCTGTAGGTATTTACGATCGTTTGTCTCCCATTTTGACCAAGTTTTCGTCTTATATCTTCATTAGTAAAAAGCAGTTTGATTTTGCTGTTAAATGCATCTTGATCTTCGCCATTGACGAGCCAGCCATTTTTGTTATTTTGAATAAGTTCTCGATGGCCTCGATTATCTATTGCTACAACTGGAAGTCCGCAAGCCATAGCCTCCATAACATTGACCGGTAGCCCCTCACGAAAACTTGATGCGACTGCTATATCACACATTTGAACCAGCTGCCTTATATCATTTCGAAATCCCAAAAAATGAACATGATCACTGATCCCTAGCTCTAGCGCTAATTCCTTACACTGTTCCAGCAAAGCCCCCTCTCCTGCCAACAATAACTTCGCAGCTGGAATTTCAGCATTAAGGGAAGCAAAGGACTTGAGTAGAAAATGCTGATTTTTATTTCGATTAAATTCAGCTGCGTAAACTAATAAAAAGTCATTCGGATGATACCCAAATGACTTTTTCCGTTCATATTTTTGCTGCTCACTTAACGGTTTAAAATCAATTGTATCTACCCCTACTCCATGCACATGTTCGATCTTATCTACATTAAATTGCTTGAGAGAAAGTTGATAATCTTCTTGATTGATCGTAATTAAGCAATCCGTAAAACGAGACATGATTTTTTCCAAAGGGTAGTAAATAAACCAATTCTTCAAGGGAGCACCTTTGCAAAAATGGAAACCATGTGCGGTGTAAACTACCGTTGTTCCGCGCTTTCTTGCCTTTTTTGCTGCTAATCTTGCAAGCATTCCGCCTACCGGTGTATGGCAATGGATCAGGTCATAATGATGGTTATCCATGATCCATTTCAGCTTTTTGTATGCTTCAATGTTTCCCTTTGAAATTGGAGAACGCTGAATAGGAATGTTGTATTTATGATCGACATACGGCAATTTTAAGTCACCCTTTGCTGCGACATGCACTTCCCACCCTTGATCCTTAAACCACTTTAGATACGGTAGATGGAATGCTTTGAAATGGTAATCGACTGTTGCACCAAAAAGCACTTTTTTCGCCAAAAACAACCCTCCCATATTAAACACTCAGTTAGCTAATTCTTTATCGATGATCGTTGACAGATACTCTAATAAATCGTACCTTAATTCTTCTCGCTTTAACGCAAATTCAATGGTTGTTTGAATGAATCCCATTTTCTCCCCAACGTCGTAACGTTTCCCTTCAAAATCATAGGCATAAACTGCTTCATGATGGTTCAATTCAGCAATAGCGTCTGTCAATTGAATTTCACCACCTACACCCGGTTTTTGATTGCTTAATAAATCCATTATTTTTGGGCTCAAAATGTATCGACCAAGGATGGCAAGATTTGATGGTGCCTCGTGTTGATTTGGTTTCTCCACCACATTCTTTACGTTGTATAATCGATGATCTATGAAACTTCCATCCACAATTCCATACCTAGATACTACTTCTTCTTTAACCGCTTGTACCCCAATAATTGATGCATTGTAGCGATTGTATTGTTCTATTAATTGTTTTAAGCACGGCTTCTCTGCTTTCACAATATCATCACCTAAAAGTACGGCAAAAGGCTCATCTCCAATGAACTTATGCGCACACCAGATTGCGTGTCCTAGTCCCTTTGGTTCTTTCTGGCGAATATAATGGATATCTACCAATGTTGATGATTTTTTCACCTCATTTAATAAATCAAATTTTCCTTTATCAAATAAATTCTGTTCCAATTCAAACGAATGATCAAAATGATCTTCAATTGCTCGTTTTCCTTTACCCGTTACAATGATGATATCTTCAATTCCAGATTCTATTGCTTCTTCGACAATATATTGAATGGTCGGCTTATCTACAATGGGTAGCATTTCTTTCGGCATCGCTTTTGTAGCTAGAAGAAACCTAGTTCCCAATCCCGCCGCTGGAATGACCGCCTTTCTAACTTTCATATAGTTAATCTCCTTTTAACTTGATATTGGTAGCACTTTTTTCTGTTTCGATCGAGGATTACGATTTGCGAGTTCTAATAATGTATCTCTCAATGTTTCTCTGCTTAGCAATGAATACGTTGAGATGACTTCTTCAATGTCATCCATATAAAGTTCGGCTGTTTTCCCAATGTGAATTTTTGGAAAGACCTGCTCTTCTCTAACCTCCTCCTCTGTCAGCAGTTCCTCAAACAACTTTTCACCTGTGCGTATGCCGGTATATTCGATCTCAATGTCATCAAGTGAATTGCCGGATAATTTTATTAGATTCTTAGCTAAATCAACAATTCTGACGGGCTCTCCCATATCTAAAACAAATATTTCACCGCCCTGAGCTAATGCCCCTGCTTGTATGACCAGTTTTGATGCTTCAGGTATTGTCATAAAGTAACGAAGCATATCAGGGTGTGTGACCGTTACAGGCCCGCCCCTTTCAATTTGCTTTTTAAAATGTGGAATGACGCTTCCTCGGCTCCCTAATACATTCCCAAATCGAACGGCAACAAATTTTGTATTACTGACTTGATCGATCTGTTGAACAATCATTTCAGAAAGTTTTTTTGATGCACCCATGACACTTGTCGGGTTCACCGCCTTATCTGTCGACACCATCACAAATGTTTCTACCCCATTCGAACTCGCTGCTTGCGCTACATTTCTTGTACCGATCATATTATTTTTAACCGCTTCTTCTGGATTACGTTCCATTAATGGCACATGCTTATGAGCAGCAGCGTGATACACCACATCAGGGTGATAGTCATTCATGACTTTCATCATCTTTTTAGCGTCTTGCAAATCAGCAATTTCAGTAATGAAATCGATAGATGATCCTTTAAAGCGTTCTTTTAGTTCCATCTCAATTGTATAAATACTGTTTTCTCCATGACCTAGCAATATAAGCTGCTTAGGATTAAATCGTGAAATCTGACGAGAGATCTCAGAACCGATGGAACCTCCTGCTCCAGTGACCAAGATGACTTTGTTGGTAATCGTATCTGAAATTAAATCAATGTCCATCTCTACTGGATCTCTTCCTAGTAAATCTTCTACTTGAACATCTCTTACTTGATTTACAGATACCTTTCCGGTTACAAGGTCTTCAAGCATCGGAAGAATTTTCGTGTCAGCATCGGTTTTAACGCATTCATTGAAAATAATATTCAGTTCCTGCTTACTAAGAGATGGAATGGAAATTACAATATTTTCTATATTCAATTCTTCTACAACACGTACGATCTCTCCAACTCCACCTATAACCGGTATGCCCATAATATCGAGGTTATGCTTATTACGATTATCATCAATAAACGCTATGGGGATTAGATCACAATCTTTATTTTGAAGAAGCTGTCTTACCACCATTGTCCCTGCTGATCCAGCACCTACAATAAGTGTCTTTTTCCTATTCTGGTAACGATTGATCATCCGCTCTCGGTACATCCTCAAGACAAATCTGGAACCTCCGATAAATAGAAGATGCAGCAACCACGTAACTGCCAGCAGTCTAAAGAATACTTCTTGTAAAATGAGTTGCTGTACGATCAGGGTAGAAATGATGGAATAAGAAACCACTTTACAGACGATTAATAATTCTCCCACACTTGCATACTGCCATACCTTTTTATAAAGCTTAAACTTCAAAGAGAATAAAAGATAACTTGATAAAATAACAATTGAACTTAACAAAACGGGATAGTTTAGCACGTAAATATTTGCATTAACTAAAAACCCACTAATAAAGATCGCTGTTAATACAATCATTGAATCGATGACAATAAACAGTGAGAGCCTTTGCCTATAGGACATACACGTCCTCCCTTCTCAACTCTTAGCATTTAGTAAGTTTTTAACCTTGTCCTCCAAACAGAGGAATTAATATATTAAAGTGATTATGTGTGAGGTCTTACAAAAACCTCACACATAATCACTTTATAAAAGCAATGGGCATTTAACCCATCCTCACCCCATACCAACGACGACTCGCGTCTAAGGTCTATTTCAACCCACAGCATGATCGAGTGCCTCCATTGATAATAGTAAGGAGACATCACTCAGTATTAAATTTTATAAAGAATTTATAATTCTCAATAAAGAACAATTTGAGTAAAAAAATCTCGTCTATTTATCATTTATAATTGCACCAACAATTTGCGAATGAGCAAGATCTAGCACTCTAATGGCCTCTGAAGCTTTCTCTAATTCGGTTTTTGCATGCTTTAATAGCAATAACACACCGTCGCAATAATTTGCTAATACTCTCGTTTCTGTATATTCCAATACACTTGGCGAGTCGATCAAAACAATATCGTATTCATTTGCAGCGTTTTGTAATAATTCTTTCATTAAATCAGATCCTATTATTTCTCCTGGATTAAAAAATACTGAACCACTTGTTAAAACATCTAGTTTTCCAATCTCAGTGTGACAAATTGCTTCATTTATTGGAACCTTATGCTTTAAAATACTTGTGATTCCTTTATCATTCGGTAGTTTAAAAATGGTATGGAGTACTGGGCTTCTTAGATTTGCATCAATTAATAAAATTTTTTCTTTTTGCTGTGCCATGGACACCGCCAAATTTGCTATGGTAATCGACTTTCCCTCACCTGCGTCCGGAGAGGCAACCAGAAATGTTCTCTTATTACTGCCGGTTGTGATAAAACGAATATTCGTTCTGATCGTTCTAAACTGATCAGCAATGTAAGAGTCGGGATAAAGATAGGTCACTAGATTCCTTTTCTTTCTTTTTTTAGCCATCATTACTTGCCCTTTTTTGCGTAATATCAACGATTTCACTCCTTATATTTACATCTGAATTTTTTCTTTTTTGAACGAGCATTTTCTTTTTGTTAAGATTTGAAATTACACCGATAACTGGTATACCTAGAATTTCTTCAACCTCTTGTTCCTTATAGATCCTTCCATCAAACATTTCTAAGAAAAAGGCTAGTCCGACACCTGCGATTAAACCGAACCCAGCAAACATAATTATACTTTTGTTTTGAGTTTCGTTTATAGGAACAGGATTGACCGCAGCTACAGATAATAGCTGAACCTCTTCAAATTCCAATATTGAGCTAATTTCTCTTTTGAATGATTCAGCTGTCTCACTCGCGATCGCCGCTGCCAGCTCTGGATCTGTATCAGTTACCGATATACTAATCACCTGCGAGTCATCAATTCTAGTTACTACAATTTGACTTGCAAGTTCTTCAGGAGATTTCTCCAACTTTAATGCTTCAATGACTTTATTCATAATAATTGGGTCTTTGATCATAACCATCAGCGTTTTCATATATTCACTGTCAGTTGTAATAATGATTCGCTTATCACTTTCATATAGTGAAACATTATTTGTTTCACTAAAGTAATATCCAAGACCAGTAGTAATAAGGAAAATCAATCCGATTAACCACAATCTCTTTTTAATTACACTAAAATAATCATGTAGATTTATATCTCTTATCAAATGAGATTGAATTTTTCTGTTGCTGTTCTTCGCCACTACTATCACCTTCACTTTTAGAGATTTCACTTGACCGAAAAACCTTTATAAAGAACATTATTCATAAAAGGAGCAACTATGATCACTAAAAATTTAGGGTGTTATATTATCCATAAGTATATTTCTTTATAAAGAACAAGTCAACCATTACATGAGTGGTAATAGGATTAAGTTTGAAAAAACCTTCTATATCATTATATTATGTTCTTTTTAAAGAATTTATTATGATGGTAGTCAATTGTTTAATTATCTTAATGTGTATGTCGAAAGTTCAATATAGAGAACAAAACAGAGCCGTATCACCCTTCTTATTTTGCTGTCAATCATGAGTTTTAAGGGATGAATATACAAATGTACGGTTAGCTGTGGTAGTCGGGTCGAACAATAGACATCGATATTAGGAGATGCTAGATAAATGATTCACTAAAAGTAACTCCTGCCTCCGATAGTTATAGGTAGTGAATATGAAGAAATTAGAAACCTAGACCCATTTTGAAAGAGTACATTAAATTCATCGGTATACTACTGAACCTCTGCATACGCTTTTTTTAAATTGATTGAAGGTTCATGCACTGTTTATATCGAATAGTAAATATATGATTCCGTGTGAAAAGGGTGAAAAGTGTATGAGTGTAGATGAAAAATCATCCATACGAAGCATTTTAGAAAGGTTGTCGGTTGAGGGTGTCAAAACGGCTGATGTCGCTAAAGCAATCCCAGGAATAAGTGAAAAACCATTTAGAAACGCATTAAAGGCTGCAGGGTACGAGTTTAGTAATCAAACACCAAAAGGATGGCACTTTGTAGGAGAGGGTGAAAATCCACTAGATAAGAGCATTTTTGATTATGTGAAACGGAGTTCATCACCAAAGAAGCAGAGTTCACCCAAAGTTCATAGACATGTCACATCAAGTAATAAGGAGTTCACTGAAGATAATGTGAAATTCACACCGAATTCAACAGATGTTCATGAGCAGTTCACACAAGCTGAAGTGAAGGTGATTAAGGAAATGCTTAAATCTTGGCAAGAGGTTGCCCCAACGTTACAAGCTAATGAGCAAACTCTTTATGAACGCATTAAACAGTTACCACAAGGAAATAAGACAAGAAAGACCATCGTTATTGATCGAGCGATCGGTGAACGTTTAGATGAGTTCTGCAAAGCTGAGAGGGTCAATAAATCTGATGTTCTTCACCTAGCATTAAAGGACTTTCTGGAGAAGTTTTAACAACAGACATTTAACAAGGAGCAAACTCGGATTATAACTATGTCATCTATGTTTTTAAAAAACCTCGTGCATCTTTTTTAGATGCACGAGGTTTTTTAATGATAGTGAGAATCTATCTTTTAAAGATTACGGACAGCTTGTTCAATATTGATCGCATGTGTAATCGCAGAGATGACAGCAATCCCTTCCGCACCTGCTTTAAGAACGGACGCAGCATTTTGTTGATCAATTCCCCCAATGCCGACAATAGGAAGGGTTGGATAGTTTTTTTTAATCGTTGTAATCCATTCAATGCCAACCGCTCGTTTCGCATCTACTTTAGTCAAAGTTGGAAAAACAGGACCTGCTCCAAGATAGTCCACTTGATGAATCGGACTTCTCTCAAGTTCTCGTATCGTTGATACAGATAACCCAATTATTTTATCGGGATGCTTGCGGCGCACGTCATCTACATGATGATCGTCTTGACCAACATGAATACCGTCTACTTCCAATGATTCCACTAATTCTATGTCATCATTGATAAAGAAAGGAACATCATGTTTTTTGCATATCCTTCTCAGTCTCCAGCCAAGCTCTTCTTTGGCTTGACCAACCAAAGCACCTTGTCCTTTTTCACGATATTGGAAAGCTGTGATACCTCCTGCGATTGCTTGTTTAAGTGTTTCTTCAGGCTCATGTACACAATTTTGACTTCCCATTACAAGATACCTTCTGAGCATGTTTTTAACATCAAGATTCATTGATGATCCCCCTTTACTATCGCCACATCATACGATAATACGTCAATAAACCTTGGACTAAACGTTCCCGATCCCTTTACTTCGGGTAATGCTACAGTATACTCCGCCGCTAAGCCGTAAAATTCAACAGCTGTCTGAGCACTTTCCATTAATGAATCGTTCGAAGCAAAGCAGGCGGTCAGTATTGAGCCTAATAGACAGCCTGCTCCTGTTACATTCGCCAACATTGCGCTACCGGTTTTATTTTCAATGGTTATCTCTCCATCGCTGATCACGTCAACCTCACCCGTAACTACCGCAATCGTTTGATAGCGATTCGCTACTTTTCGAGCAATTTCTCCTACATTCCCTCGTCCAATTGAATCGACGCCTTTTATTTCCCAGGCAATACCAACAAGATGAGCTAGCTCACCAGCATTCCCTTTAATCGCTGTTGGTTTTACTTCTGTCAAAATTCTTCGAACAACTTCGTTACGAAAAGAGGTTGCAGACACTCCTACGGGATCTAATACAACGGGAATTCCTTTTTGATTTGCTGCTTTCCCTGCTTGGATCATGGCAGGAATCTCCTGTTCGATGATGGTACCAATATTGAGCAGTACACCATCCGACATCCTTGCCATTTCGGTAGCTTCCTTCTCTTCTTTTGCCATTATCGGTGTACCACCGAATGATAGCAGTCCATTTGCTGTAAAATTCATTACGACTTGATTAGTTAAATGATGAATTAACGGTCTCTTCTTTCGTACTTCATTAATAAGCATAGCGTTCATAATTTATTTCCTTCTCTCGTGCTACCTAGTGATTATTTGATCCGTTACCTTCCCCTAAAGAAAAAGAATGTCAAATACCAAGAGTGACAAACTTTAACGCTCGTTCATCTGCGTTAGATAAAGAATCACCTTGACTTAAATATGAGAAACCGCCCCTTCTAATAGGTACATCCTTTGTCATGCGTATTCTTTCTTTCGGTTCTCTCAGTTGATATTGCCTCTTTATCTAGTGAAATTTTTTTAATCTGCTTGCCCCTGCACCCTCGATAGGATCAACCCCCACGGTTCGTGCAAACGATAGACTATTCACTTGCAGTTACTACCTCTTTTTTTCCTACCCATTCTTCACATGTAAATGCCATTTCCCAAAATGACCATTCTAATTGGCAGCTTTTACGAAAAGCGTTTTTTATTCCCATTTGTTCTTGTGGTGAAGATTCTTCAGCAAGCTGATCTAATCGATTGCGCATAGTATGTACAACTGTTTCTACTCGTTCATCTGCGTAAAAACTGATCCATGGATAAAAAGGATGATCGACAGTTGGTTTATATGTCTTCACTAGTTCCTGTCCAATTTCAAGATACGTCCACGGGCAAGGAAGCAATACCGCAAGAATTTCTCCCAAACTCCCTTGTTGGGCGTGATACATCATATGCTTAATATAGTGGTCAGCAGTTGGCGGCAGAGGGTAACCTTGCAGTTCCTCGTAAGATACGCCGATCTGCTCGCAAAAATTATTGTGTGGATGAACCTCACTATTTAATACAAAGTTGATCTTTTCAGTGAAATAAGCAATATCCTCACGTGTTGTCGATTTTGAAATCGCAATTCCATAGACTTTCATAAAAGCATTTAAATATTCAAAATCTGCTTTTACATAATGGATGAGTGCTTCTTTTGGGACCTTACCTTTACCAATTCCTTGTACGAAGTTGTGGTCAAAGATGGATTGAAATACATCCTCATTTTCTTTACGCAATGCCGATGTGAATGTCATATTATTGCCTCCTCTTTTTTTAGGAAGCTACTAGGACAATGGAAGAAGTAGATGGATTGAGGTAGGTTTAAATTGATGTCCACGACTACTTCCCTACGCTGGTATCATCCAGGTCAGGTTCCAAGGGTATCTTCTCAGCTTTTTTAAGCACCCCTAGTAGTTTTCCGGTTACTGGTTCACTTTCACCACTAATTGATCTTGCTTTACTCTAGATAGAACAAACCATCCAAGTACAGCGCCTGTCACGCTGCTCACCAGAAACGGTGGTACAAAAAACCATGCTGCAAATGTCGTTCCCATTACAACTTTTGCAAAAGGCACTGCAAACCACGCGCCGATGAAACCCGTACCAATGATTTCTCCTGCCACCGCCCAAGCTTTGCGCCTAAATTTTCTATAAAGCAGTCCAGCAAGTAACGCACCGATCATCCCACCTGGAAATGCGAGAAGTGTACCGAGTCCAAGTAGATTGCGTACCAATCCAATTAAGAAAGCAATAATTAAAGCTGGAATAGGCCCAAGCATGATCGCTGCAATCACGTTTACTGCATGTTGTACTGGATACGCTTTTGCTATTCCCGCTGGAAACCAAATAAACTGAGCTCCGACTACGCCAACCGCAACAAAGAGTGCCATCGTGGTCAATAAATGTGTTCTATTAATCAGCCGCCCCCTCCCTTCTTTATAAATACAAAAAAGCCAGTTCCATTGTAGGACCTGACTTGGTAAGGGTAGAGTTAATAGACGCAGTACGTCCGACTACTTCCCTACGCTGGTATTAACCAGATCAGGTCCATAAGAGTCGGTAAGTTTTGACGCGCTTTCCTCTCAGCCCACGCAATTTGGGCACCCCTAGTAGTTTAAAAAGTATGAAATTGATCTAGCAGGATTCATCATAACAAATGAATTGGAATCTTACAATTAAAAGTAATACTCACTTGGTAAAGTGAACTAGGGATCAACAAAATTGATAGAATTATCCGCTAAAGTTTTAGTTTAGTTTCCAGCAATCGATCTAGAATAAGAACTAATCGCCTTATCACTATCTAACTAAGCATTACTGTAGCCCCGAAAGAAAAAACTGGCTTTTAAGTTTTTTCTTTCAGGGGTGTATGATATCTTAGCTTGTGGAACATGTTCAGTATCCCAAAATAATAAGTAGGAGTGGGAAGGTATGTTTGTAAGTATTAAAGATTCAAGGTGATTCAATTCTATTAAAATGGGTTTTATCAAAGACGATCTATACGATACAAAGAAATACAGTATCAAGGAGATCACGGAGAAAACAGGTGAGTCAAAGGCTCATTGTATAAGGAATTAAAGAACAAATAACAGGTAAAATCAATACGGTAGTGTCATTTATATTCTCACATTTCTTTTATTGCTAGGTGATTACTCCTATAGATAACGCTTCCATTATAGGGTTTTTTATCTATACACATTAGCGCTTACTTATGATAAATTAGATTAGTAGCGTAAACTGTTTTCTAATCTATTCAAAGTACATTATGTAATGCAACCCATTGCAGAAAGCACGGAAAGTCCAAAATCCATATGAGTAGTGGATAACCCTAAAGAATCTAGTCCATTCTTTAGGGTTTTTACTGTATTAGATAAAAAATATCATTCGACAAAACCGTCAATTGATCTTGTTGAGATATTGAGCGGAGCAAACGTGGCATTCAGTTCGATTACTATCAACTGTAATAGCAAAATGATATCCCCCTGAACCCCATGGTAATTTATTTAAATAAGTGATGAAGCAATCGGTCTTTGTCGTCAAAGAATTGTTTCATGACCGTATAATGGTCTGTTTCCTCAAGCATTAGTTCATTCATGCCCTCGTTGGATAATTGAATAATTGTAGAATCTGGATGAGCCATAAGAACCGGGGAATGTGTTGCAATAATAAACTGTGATCCTTCTTGAACCAATTCATTGATACGGCCAAGCATCGATACTTGCCTTAGGGGAGATAGTGCTGCTTCCGGTTCATCCAATATGTATAATCCATGTCCGCGAAAACGATGAAGAAATGCTGCAAAAAATGATTCACCGTGTGACTGTTTATGAAGCGAAATTCCACCGAATCCATCAATGATTTTCGCTCCTCCCACAGAGTCTTGATCCATTTCTTCTATGTTTGTAGCAAGGTTATAGTATGTTTCCGCTCGAAAAAAGAAACAATCTTTTGGCCTTTGTACACCTCTTGCAACTCGTAGGTACTCATCCAAAGAAGAATGGGAGTCATAGCTTGAAAAATTGAAATTCTTTGATCCACCCTCGGCATTAAACCCTAATGCAACAGCAATCGCCTCAAGCAACGTTGATTTCCCCATCCCATTCTCACCAATGATGTAGGTGATATTTGGATGGAACAATAGATTATCCAACGATTGGATGGCAGGGAGATTGAGTGGGAAATGATTGAAAGATTTAATTTGGTCTCTTTTTAGTCTAACTGATTTAATATATTGGTTTTCTGAACGCAATTTTGCCATCTTCGCACCTCCTCTTACTTTCCTTTATATTTTTATATTAAATCTTTTCCACCGAATTAACTATCTTCAAGAGAACTAAACCTATTCATTAGGTATAAACGAATAGGTTTAATATATAGGAAAAATACTTATTTGCGTTAACATCAGCTTATTTATTGAAAAAAATCAGCCTCCTCAAAGTTTGAGAAAACTGATTTCATTTACTTAAATATACTGATCAAAAAATGCTAACACTTTACGATAAACGTTGATCTCATTCTCTTTTTTGGAGAACCCATGTCCTTCGTCTTCAAGCACAAGGTAATCGACCTCTCGCCCTTTGTCCTTTAACGCTTGAACGATTTGATCGGATTCTGCCTGAACAACTCGTGGATCCTTCGCACCTTGGATGACAAGCATCGGTTTTGTCATCGTATCAAGGTATTCAATCGGTGAGTCCTCTGTCAGCTTTCCTTTATCTTCAACAGGATCGCCCACCCACTGCTTCATCACTGGCTTCCAATGTTCAGGAACCGATTCAATAAAGCTAAACAGATTACAAGGCCCGAAAATATCGACCACCGCTTTAAAATATTCAGGATGTCTGCCGTGCAGAAGCAGTGCCATATAACCACCGTAGCTTCCACCCATCAGCAATATTTTTTCACGATCGGCATAGCCTTGCTGAATCAAATACTCTAGCCCTTCAATGTTATCAAGCCTTGGCCCATGCCCCCAGTCGCCTTCCACCATTTTTGTAAAAGCTAGACCGTATCCCGTTGAACCACGGAAGTTTGGTGCAAAGATACTGTAGCCGCGGTGAACGAGGAACTGAAACAAAGAGCGGAACGTTGCACGCTCAGCATATTGCGGTCCACCGTGTGGCCATAAAATGACATGGCCGTTACTATTCTCTTCTTTCGCCTTGAATAATTGTGCTTCAATGGCTAGCCCATCAAAAGACGGATAAGAAAAGACTTCTGGTTCTACTAAATCTTCTTCTTTTACACCCGGTACACCGTAATTTGTCAGCGCATTCCATAAGCCTTCTTTTCGTTGGAAAAGGTTCGCCGGTCGAGTAGCTGAACTTGCCAAAATATAAAGGTTTCCCGATTCAGCAATCGTTACCCCTTCAATGACACTTGCTGGTAACTCTACATTTTCAATCGATTCATCCTCTAGATGAACCTGGTATAAGTTATCACTAACTCCTTGCTGGCTTGCGAGGTAAAGTGATTTGGTTATTTTGTCATATTGAACATCGATGAAGTCTTCATTTTCAACCTCAATCACTTTTTTAAATTCACTTTTCTCTAAATCAAATTTAGCTAAATACGAGTAGTCTGATTCATAATTTGTAACAAAATAAATTTCGTTGTCAGACACAAATACAGCACTTGAAACAGTATGATGTTTATCCGTTTCAGGCGTTAGCAATACATCATTATTTCCAACTTTCGCATAAGCTAATGTGTATGTATTTGCAAAATGCTTAAGGTAAATGAAATTCTTTTCATTCGGGCTTTTCGTAACCAAGTATGTTGCAGCGCCCTCACCATGAATGATGACTTCTTCCTCACCAGTCGTCACATCATAACAATATGATTTTAAATACGTTTGATCATCTTTGTTGGATGTATAATACAAGCGATTACCGTCATCCGAAAGCTGAGCGACCATATGACGTGAATCTTCCTTTAGACGAATTGGCTTTAAATCCCCGCCTTGAGGTGGCAACGCATAAATTTGACCATTCTCATCACCATCTTTATCCATGATAGAAATGATAAAGTTGCCGTTCTTATCATATTTGAGCTCTGAACAGCTTTGATTATGAAAGCTTAGTGGATAAGGAAACGTATTCGGCAAATCCATCGCCCATAAATTATATTTCCCATTTAAATTTGTACTAAAAACAAGCTGTGATTCGTCTGGACTTACGGCAAATGATTGAATTCCAAACGTTTGGAAAAAGTTTTCTACATCAGGCTGGTTAAATGAAATCATATTCGTTGAAACCCCCTACTATAATTCAATCTACTGACGTACTTCTCCAATATATGGTGAAAACCCTGCTGAAATGTAAAATTTTTTCTATAAAAGGTGTGTTTTATAGTTCATAGGTCAATGAGTTGCGGATAAAACAAGCATTGGCTTCGATAAAAAAAGGAGGAAACGCGTATATTTCACCAAACTTCGATATCCCATTTACCTCACCATTATTTTAATGAAAGTACCGATTCATTGAAATTTATGACCCAGCAGTGTATAACTAAAGAGTAAAATAAAATATCGTTCCATCTTCAGGGCAGGGTGCAATTCCCGACCGGCGGTAAAACTTTGTTTGAGCCCGCGAGCGAATAGATTTCTATTTGCTGACTCCGTGCGAACCGGAGGCCGACAGTTACAGTCTGGATGGGAGAAGATGGAGGCATTGCGACGAGGGTTCTTTTCTGTGGAATAATACCCTCTTTTTAAAGCTGCCTTCTCCCCTTCTGAACGCGTCAGAGGGGTTTATTTGTGGGCTAAAAATATGGTTATTCCAATATGAGCCACGTCAATGTGCCAAAAACTTCAATGAGTGGAACGAAGGAATAGGAGATTACTCGTATGAAAAACACTCAAATGTTAGTGAAGTTATCGATGTTTAGTGCAATTGGATTTATTTTAATGCTACTCAATTTTCCACTACCGTTTTTACCCGAATATTTGAAAATTGATTTTAGCGACATACCAGCTTTACTGGCTGCACTTTTGTTTTCACCAATGGCAGGGGTCATCGTTGAAGCGTTGAAAAACATTTTGTACTACCTTTTTCGTAGTAGCGGCGTACCAATCGGCGAATTATCTAATTTTATCGCTGGGTGTGCATTTATTCTTCCAACCGCATTCATTTACCATAAAAGAAATACGAAAAAGGCGTTGGCAGCTGGACTTGTGTCAGGCACAATCATTATGGCGCTTTTGCTAGCTGTTTTAAATTACTTTTTAATTCTTCCAGCCTACGCGTGGTTTTTCGGCATGGACTTTATGTTAGATCCAACTGTCAAATGGTACACCACAATCGGTGCGATTCTACCATTTAATTTAATCAAAGGGGTTATTATTACCGCTTTGTTTATCCCGTTATTTATAAAATTACGACCTTGGATACTACACAACCAAGTTCAAACAGACTAAATACAATAGGGTGCCAGCAACTTCTCTACTTATTTGAGAGGTAGCTGGCACCCTTAAATGATATACTGAAAAAAAGCAGAAGGAACAGGAGGATTTATGATGAAAAAAGACTTAATTAAACGGTTAACTACATATGCAAAAATGGAAACACAATCAGACCCAAACGTTTCGACGACACCATCCACTAAAAGTCAGTGGGAGCTTGCACGACATCTTGTAAATGAACTAAAGGATATTGGTATGCAAGAAGTAACAATTGATGACCATGCTTATGTAATGGCTACTTTACCTTCAAATACCAATAAAGACATTCCAACAATTGGTTTTCTAGCCCACGTTGACACAGCAACAGACTTTACTGGCAAAAACGTTAATCCTCAAATCGTAGAAAACTATGACGGCAATGACATCGTGTTAAACGAAGCGCTGAATATTGTCCTGACACCAAAAGAATTTCCAGAGCTAGCAAACTATAAAGGGCATACACTCATGACTACAGATGGCACTACATTGCTTGGTGCTGATAACAAAGCTGGAATCACTGAAATCATGACTGCGATGCATTATTTAGTGCAAAATCCTGCTATCAAACATGGTCGCATACGTGTGGCATTTACACCGGATGAAGAAATTGGACGCGGTCCTCACAAGTTTGATGTGAAAGCATTTGATGCTAAGTACGCCTACACCATCGATGGTGGACCACTTGGCGAGCTTCAATACGAAAGTTTTAACGCAGCAAGCGCAAAAGTTGTCGTCAAAGGGACCAACGTTCACCCTGGAACCGCAAAAAACAAAATGGTTAATTCGTTAAAAACCAGCATAGAATTAAATGGATTATTACCACTTGACGAAGCACCAGAGTTTACGTCAGGCTACGAAGGGTTTTTCCATTTAATGAAAATGGAAGGCGATGTTGAGGAAACAACAATGGAATACATCATTCGAGACCACGATCGTGAAAAATTTGAAGCACGTAAAAAACTTTTACAGCGTATTGTTAAAGAAGTTAACGCTAAACGCGGAAAAGGTACGGCGACGCTCCAAATGGAAGATCAATACTACAACATGCGTGAAAAAATTGAACCCGAACACCAAATTGTTGATTACGCTGAAAAAGCAATGAACAACCTTGACATAAAAGCGATTATTGAACCCATTCGCGGCGGAACGGACGGCTCACAGCTATCTTACATGGGACTGCCAACACCCAATGTCTTTACTGGCGGTGAAAACTTCCACGGCAAATTTGAATACATCTCCGTTGAAAATATGGAAAAAGCAACACAAACCATTATTGAAATTGTGAAATTGTTTGAAGCTGAAGGAAAATAAGGTTCATTAGACAAAAGGAGCCGATTTATGGGCTCCTTTCACCTAACTTGATTTGCTTTTTTACGCTCCTTTATGACTTCGATCAATGGGACAAAATCAAGTAGTAGTCTATCAATCCGTTATAAATTTTAAAGGCTCATTTCTTATTATTTTGATACAATAAAGTATAAACTCTAAATAATTCCTACGTAAAAATTCCAAGGTGGTGACTAGATGAACATGCGTAAACTTGATCTTGTTCTTAGTGTTGTTTTGCTTTTGAATTCTATCCGCATTTTCTACATAATTGCAACGTCTGCCGACCCAAAACCAGTTGATTATATGGTTTTATTCCTCTCTACAGTTGGTGCGGTTATACTTTTTACGAATAGCCGATACCGTAAAAATAAAGAGGAATCTACCGACAATAAATAGCAGATTAAACAGTATTTTATTTTAATCATTATACAAATAAAGGTTTTTTGTTAAAATAAAAAGACACCTATACCCAATAGATGTCTTTTTATTTATTTTATTTATTCATCCGATCTAAGAAACCACCAAGCAAATCATCGATGTTTTCTACTTTATCTTCAACTTCATCTTCGCTAGCATCGCTATGATCTCTTTTAGATTTAGCCATATCCCAATCAAAATTCATTAGGTCGTCATCATTGCTTGTTACAGCAACTTCACTTTCCTCTTCATCTACTGAACCTTCTTCATCATTTTTAGCATATGACCGTTTAACATCTTCTTGAAGGTACAAGGCCTCATCAATATCTAAAGCAGTACTATTCATAGACGCTAATATAGATGTTGCTCGCACAGGATCTGCTAAAAGTTGATAAATGATGTTCCCAAGGAGTGCTTCGGAGTGTGAATGGCGAATCCAACTACGTTGTTCTTTGCTTAATGGCTTAGGCAAAGGGACCGAAACGATTTCTCTCTCTTTTGATTGAGAGTGACTACCCACACCTTCTAACACAAACTCAGCGATTTTACTTGAAAAATTTCTGCGCTCTATCTCCTTAAGTTTCTGCAGTTCTCGAATTATGTGATCCGGGGTATTAGCTGGGATGCGAAATGTTATCGCTTGCCCTCTTTTAATACCACTATTAGACATTTCACTCATAAATAGGCCCTGTTATTTTCCGACTGCTGTTTTCTCTTTTGGTTTCTGAGCAGTCTCTTTATTATTTTTCCTAGAAAAATCAGATATTAGTTTATAGTAAGCATTTGCCATCATCCAAATACTTTCTTTTTCATTTTCAAAGAAATCGATATTATAGCCATCCAAATTATTATTTAACGTTTTTAGATACTCTTTTAAGACCATTGCTCCACCACCAACGAAATAGCAAATCTCAGTTTGAGAGTTTTTCTGCCATACGTTACGTAGATGACGATATTCTTTTTTAGCTAGATCAAGAAGGATACGGTCAGTAATGTCATGTACACTTGTACGACTACCTTTGACCATGATATGGTTGCGATCTTTTTTCTTTGTAATGATGTCCACAACGTCACGACGAGTATCTAGCTCAACACCATGCTTTGTGCGTATTTCTTCTCTGATAGCCTCTAATGACTCAGAAACACCTAGATTGAAGCCTTGCGCCTTATCATCATCAACATTGCGGTTACGAATGACAGCGATATCAGTTGACAGGCCACCAATATCTTGAATCAAAATTTGTTTATCAATCAAGTCACGGTTAATAATGTTCCCTTCATTATCCATTACTAGGTTAATAAAAGCGGCAAATCCTTCAGGATACACTTTCACTTCATCAAATTTGATGTTTACTTTTTGACCTTGGTATTTAGGTGTCACTAGGAATTCCACTTGATGCACAGATCCTAGAAGCTGTGAACGGAAGCCTACATCTTTGCCTTCCTTAACTTCACGCAAAGGTAATCCAGTTCCTAGGGTGTAATTTGCGTCTAGGACGTTATTGTTCTTTTTAAATTGATTTGAATTTTCACCTCTCACTGCATCAAGAGCAAGCGTTGCAAACAACATGACAAGTGATTGATCTTCTTCTGATTTACTGCTACCTGGATCTAACTCTGTAGCGTTGTCACTTTTCGTAGCCAGATTTCCCACACGATAAATCACATTGTTCTCTTGAAGGGCAGGGGAGTGCACTCGAATATGAATGCCATCTAATGGATTTTTTTCGTTTAAATCTTCTATTCCTATAACAGGTCGGTCTTCACGGTCTCTAGCGATTACATTGGGAATGTTTAGTTCAAAGTCAGCCTTACCAAACAATGCTTTAACGGCATCATTTCCAACATCAATTGCTGCAATTCTTGAATTGCTCATCCAATCATTCCTCTCAAGTATGTATTTCACAAAGGTATTTCATTTACCACTAAATATAAGATTATAGAAAACTAACACAAACGTCAATCATTCATAAGTTGCATTCTACATAGATTAGTTGTATACGTTTTTGTATACAACTAATCTATTGTGTATACATGTTGTCACACAAGGTTGTGTACACAGTTGTGTACAAGTACACGTTTTTGTATACAGAGTGTATACAATTTGTTTTCTTGTATACAAATTGTATACACAATAGTGTTTTCCTCCATTTTACCCCCAAAGATCTCGGCTAACCTATTAAACTTTTCTCATATCTACATCTTCGGGCGCATATACCAAGGGGAAATGAATCGAAGCTAACACACTATTAAAATACCGCCTTCTCATTTATAGTGAAAACAATAACGTTTATTAAGGCAAACATTAGAAGAGGACGGTTTTGTCATGAAGAAATTTTACGTCTTATGGTTTTTAATTTTGGCACCCTTGTTTTGGGCGGGGAATTACGTCTTTGGAGAGTATGTTGTACAAGAAATGACTCCATTACAAATGACTTTTATACGATGGTTAATAGCAATTGTACTGTTGTTTCCCCTTGCTCATTGGATTGAAAGACCTGAGTGGAAAAAAGTGTGGAAGTCTTGGAAACCTCTTTCGATCATGGCTGGTCTAGGAATCGTTGGATATAACTATTTACTTTATGAAGCACTTCAGTATACGACACCAATCAGTGCATCATTAGTAAATTCGATAAGTCCTATACTAATAGTCGTTTTATCGTCAATGATATTGAGAGAAAACCTTACTAAATGGAATGTAACAGGGTTACTCATCTCATTGGGCGGCGTTCTACTTGTTATAACAAATGGTCAATTACAACAGATATTCACGATTCAATATAACCACGGCGAGCTAGTCATGTTGATAGCTGTCATTCTATGGGCTCTTTACTCTATTTTAGGGAGACGAATGACGACTATCCCCCCTATAGCAGCCACTGCTGTTTCTGTCGTAATAGGGTTATTGTTCACTCTCCCAATTGTATTAATCCAGGGTTTCCCTTCTTCATTGAGTACGCATGCCACAATAGGAATTATTTATATGGGCCTTTTCCCTTCTGTTGGAGCGTTTATATTCTGGAACGTCTCATTAAGGTATATTGATGCCTCTCGTGTAGGGATTTTCCTCTATTTAATTCCCGTTTTCACAACAACTATTAGTTTAATGATGGGAAAATCGATTACTTTGGTTCAGTTACTAGGGGGTCTATTAGTGTTTATTGGCGTGTATGCGAACGGAAGATCCGATGTAAAAAGAAAGGAGTCAAAATTAAAATTAATTTAATGTTTATTTATACCTTATTAATAATAAATCGTTTTAATTAATTGGGATTTAAATCCTAAAAATTAATTTAACTTTAGTTTTTTATTAAATATTATACTTAAAAAGGTTCTTTTTAGTTTCTTTGTTATCATCTTTCTTAGTCAAATTCTTTGTTCTATTTAAATAGAATTTTAATTGATTTAATGAAGGATAAGCGATAAAAAAACTCACCCCACAGTGTTTTGGGATGAGTTTTTATTCTTGAGTTACTATTTTTCACATTAGTAAAGGGGTGGATTTCAGGAAAATCAACTCTTAATTAACTCTAAAAAAAGATGTATTTAGAGTTATGCAAAGTTCCTACCTTTCTTTCGCACGATGCACTTTTAACTGTTTACCTTTGATTGTCGTACTCTTCATCACACTCAACACAAGTGGTCCTTTGCCGTTTAAAATATCGATATAAGAGAAGTTTTCTTGGATGGTGATAATACCAATATCTTGGGCTGTAACGCCCTCAATTTTCGCGATCGTACCCACGAAGTCAACGGCTCTGATTTTCTTTTTCTTCCCACCATTAAAATAAAGCTTCATAATATCTTGACTTACTTGATCACTTTTATCGATTTTCAGTTCAGGTAGCTCATCCATTTTATCTACAAACGCTTCCTTTGCTTGTGTAACTTCATCTTTTGTAGGAGTATTTTTTCTTGGTATCTCAAAGCCAATGTACGCTTCGATATCAGCTAAAAAACGGTCCTCATATTCTGTTACAAACAGGATCGCTTTACCCGTTTTACCCGCTCGACCTGTACGCCCTGTTCGATGCACATAGCTTTCTTTTTCAAGCGGAATGTCGTAATTGATGACATGAGTAATGCTGTCGATATCAATCCCTCTTGCTGCTACATCTGTAGCAATTAAATAACGGAATTCCCCTCGTTTAAAATCATTCATCACAGCAAAGCGATCTTCTTGAACCATGCCACCGTGGATTTTATCACATGTGTATCCCTCTCGATCGAGTTGGTCAACCAGTTCGTCCACTCGATCTTTCGTTCGACAGAAAACAATGCAGCTATCTGGGTTTTCGATTACAGTTATATCTTTAAATAGTTCGAGTTTCTCATTTTCTGGTACAACAAAAAGTGTGTGATTAATGCGATCATTTACCTTGTCAGTCGCTTGAATTTCTATATCAATTGGATTTTTCATATACTCATGACATAGCTTTTCAATATCCTCTGGTAGCGTGGCGGAAAAAAGCATTGTCATACGATCGGTTGGAAGCTCACGAATGATTGCCTTAACTTGATCAATAAACCCCATGTTAAGCATTTCATCTGCTTCGTCAATTACGAGATATTTAATCTCTTGGAGGTTTAAAGTCCCTTTTTCAATGTGATCAAGTATACGTCCTGGTGTCCCTACTACGACATGATTTTTTTGCTTTAACTCTATTTTTTGTCTATTGAACGGTTGTTTTCCGTAAATCGCAATCGCTTTTACACGTTTAAATCGGCCAATATTCGTAATGTCTTCTTTCACTTGGTCCGCAAGCTCTCGTGTTGGTGTTAGGACTAGCGCCTGAGGTTTATTTTCTTCCCATTCAACAAGTTCACAAAGAGGAATTCCAAAGGCAGCTGTTTTCCCGCTACCAGTTTGCGATTTCACCGATAGGTCTTTTTTTTGCAGTGCAACAGGTACTACTTCCTGCTGAACCTCTGTTGGTCGTTCATAGCCTAAACTGTCTAACGCTCGGATAATCTCATCGCTTATTTGATATTCTTTAAAGCTTAATCTCGTCATAGTTAACTCCTTCTGAGGTTTAAAATCGTTCACTCAATCTGATGTCATCCATTATACCAGTTCACTGTCTTTTTAAGAAAACTGGGAATAACATGTTGTGGAAAATAGCACATCCTATGCTATTACAAATATTTCTTAATTGCGACAAGAATTTAGGCTCGTTTGTCCTTCTTCGACGCCGTGAGCACATGCAAGACAAGTTTCGGCAAAGATAATTTTGTGCCGAATAGGTCTCGTCATTTTTCAGGTGTTAGCTTCTTTATTTGAACGCGTCTTTCGCCAAGTTTGACCTCAATTTCGCGCATAAATTTCTGAAAAAACATTCATCCGTTTAACTCCCATTTAGCCCCTTTAACTACACAACGAACTAACTGGCTAGTGCTGAAACAGTCAGCGCTGACTGTTTCAGCGCAAAAAAAAGAGAAGCCTAATAGGGTTCTCTTTTATGAGAGTCGGGAAACGTGTTTTCCTGTTGGAGCCAAATTCGTCCCTTAATTCGGACAGTCCACATTAGCACCTATCGATGTTCCACAGCTGTTTCCATTGTAAAGATTATCGGCTTCATCATGAATATCAGTAACGATATGGTTAAATACTCGATTGAAGAAGACACGGTTGTTGGTCGAATTGATGTCTAGGAAGATTCCATTATCCCCATTACCAATAATCTTATTTTTTTGAATGGTATTAGCGAAACTTTCTTCAATGTTTATTCCATCATCTTTATTTTTTTTCACCTTATTACCAGTAATCATATTTCTTTGGGAAAAAGTTGTTTCCAAATCGGACTGTGGACGAAGAAAAATCCCTCTGTTATTTTCGAAAATTTTATTATTTTTTACAAAGTTACCAGTAGCGCCCTCAAAGAAAATACCATCACCTTCATTTTGAACAATCCTATTTTTAAAAATTTTATTCCCTTGATCCAAAGTGAAATCATCATTTCTAATAAAAATACCACGTCCATTTTCCATGATTATATTGTTTTTAATGATGTTATCTCGAGTACGATCGCCTACTCGAATACCGTCCCGTTGATTTCCAATGATCTTATTACTAATTAGGATGTTATTGGCAGTTCTATCATCCAATAGAATGCCGTCTTCTACATTATTTTCCCATCGATTTCTGATTACAATGTTATTTTTAGAGCCATCATCGAAAATGATGCCACTCTCCCCATTTTCAATCGCTATATTTCCAATAATAATGTTAAAATCATCGTCGATATCAATAGCATCATCCGCATTCTTAATAAGCTTATTTCTTATAAGAATATTATGGTCATCATGCACGTCAAAAGCATCAACAGTAAATGACCCGTCGGCGAATCCATTCTTTACAAACTCATTCTTTATGAAGATATTGTTACCTCCATGACTGTCAATTCCCTCAATTCCATTTTGAACGAGCTCATTCCCTAGGAAGATACTGTTGCCACCGAAATTTAAAATTCCCTCTAATTCATTTTGAATCAGTTTATTTTTCACAAAGATATTATTAGACGATGAATCTTCGACTAGAATACCTTTACCACCTGAAAAGAAATCTTCCGGGTATTGTTGAATAATTAAACCCTGTATATTGATCTTAGATGAGTTTGAGATGGTTATACCATTACTCCCAGGGTCTAATGTTGACCCATCTAAAATCGGCTTCCCTATTCCAATGATTTTAATTCCGACTTTATCTGTAATATACACAGCTTCCTCATAAGGACTTAAGGAGGAGGTCACTAAGATGATATCCCCAGAACCAGCTGCATCCACAGCGTCTTGAATACTAGAATATTGAAATCCATCCCCGACTATGAGTACTTTTTGATGAAAAATGAGAAGGGTTATAAAGAGAAGGACGCTGAAAACGACAATAGATACAATCGAAATCAAGAAATGTTTCTTTTGCACATTATCACCACCTTTCTATTCTCATTTATGAGATCAATACTATTTTAACAACGTACGATTCCCAGATTTACTAATCACAATGCTTTCCACCACGTTTCGACACACAAGCATGCACGAGTTTCCAAATCATAAACAGAACGATTAGTACCAAAAACGCACTAATAACTAATACCACAATGGCAGATATACTCCAAAATAATCCAGATAGTACCAATGCTGTGGCTATCACTACAAAGAGCCCTAGTGAAAAGAGTCCTAATGCAATACCAGCTCCACCACAAGCACAACAGGTCTTTGTTTTAGGTTCATTTCCCATACTTACACCTCCACTCCATATTCTTCACAATAGCGTATGAAGGTACTAGCAGAATCGTGTTTCAAATTGATGAAAGTAGATAACTGAAGAGTCACGGGGAAAATATGATGAAAAATGCATTGTTTTGATGATAAACATACCTTATTAATGCCCCCTTCCCCCACCACAAAAAAGCAACCTCATTAATCAGCTTTACACTGACCAACAAGGCTGCTTATATCATCCACTTTTCCTATGGCAAGACCGTTGTCCCCATCAAATAGCGATCACATTCTCTCGCTACTTCACGGCCTTCGTTAATGGCCCAGACGATCAAGCTTTGTCCACGACGCATGTCCCCAGCTGAAAAGATGCTTTCAACATTCGTTGCATACTTACCATATTCTGCTTTAACCGTTGAGTTTGCGTTTGTCTCGATGTTTAGCTGCTGAAGAAGTCCTTGTTCGGGACCACTAAAACCAATGGCAAGCAAGACAAGGTTTGCTTGCCATACTTTTTCAGTACCAGGTATTTCTTCACGGATACGCATGCCATCTTCGTCAATGCGAAGTTTTACATTAATCGTGTGCACCTCTTTCACATGACCATTGTCGTCTCCAACAAATCTTGTTGTTTGAACTGCAAACGCACGCGGATCGTCACCGTATTTACTAGCCGCTTCCCTTTGACCATACTCAACACGATGGATCACAGGATATTGTGGCCATGGGTTGCCTAGTACATCACGAATCGAACCTTTTTTATCGTAAATATCAAACTGCGTTAAGCTCTTACAGTTATGACGAATCGATGTGGCAAGACAATCTGTTCCCGTGTCACCACCACCGATGACGATCACATCTTTAGCTTCAGCTGAAAGGTATCTGCCATCTTCAAGGTTTGAATCAAGCAAACTTTTGGTGTTTGCATGGAGGAAATCCATTGCGTAATGAATGCCTTTTAGTTCACGACCTTCCACTTGAATGTCTCGATGAACCGTCGCACCACCACATAAAATAGTTGAGTCAAACTCTCGTTTCAGTTTTTCAACCGGATAGTTCTTACCAACTTCTGTATTTGTAATGAACGTAATCCCCTCTTGCTCAAGTAGATCAACACGACGCTGAACCATCTCGTATGGCAGCTTCATTTCAGGAATTCCGTACGTGAGTAAGCCGCCTACACGATCGTTCCGTTCGAATACGGTTACCCAGTGACCAGCTTTATTGAGCTGTGCTGCTGCTGCGAGTCCAGCAGGTCCTGACCCGATCACCGCAACTTTTTTACCTGTCCGTTTTTCTGGAGGCTCAGGTACGATCCAGCCTTCTTCAAATCCTTTTTCAATAATGGCACGTTCAACCGTACGGATGGCTACGGGAGGTTCGTTAATACCAAGTACGCACGCACCTTCGCATGGTGCAGGACAAGCTGTACCAGTAAATTCAGGGAAGTTATTCATTTCATGTTCACGCTTCAACGCTTCCTTCCACCGATCTTGATAGACGAGGTCATTCCACTCAGGTATCAAATGATAAACTGGGCAACCTGTTGTCACACCATTAATTTCTGTTCCTGTATGGCACGTAGGGACGCCGCAATCCATGCAACGTGCCCCTTGTTGTTTGATTTCTTCCTCCGACATCGGCAGCGTGTAATCGTTCCAATCCTTCGTTCTCTCAGACGGATCACGTTCACGCTGTGATTGACGTTCATACTCCATAAATCCAGTCGTCTTTCCCATCAAACCCCTCCTTTTCGCTTTATTTTACAGTTTCTAGTTCTAATTCTTTTTTACTTTCTTCAAATGCAGTCATTTGTGCATCGAATTTTTTAAAACCGCCTTCTTGGAGCGCTTTAATTCGATCATTTATTTTCAAATAGGATTTCGGAATAACACGAACAAATTGGGCTGCGTATTTTTCCCAGTAAGCTAAAATTCGCTTCCCGTGTGCGCTATCTGTGTACTCAACGTGCTTTTCAATCATGTTGTATACGTCGTTCAATTCTTCGTGGTTTTCTAAAGGTTGAATATGAACAAGCTCAGGGTTGCATTTTGAATGAAATGTGTCATCTTCATCAAATACATAAGCGACGCCACCTGACATTCCTGCAGCAAAATTGCGTCCCGTTGAACCAAGAACAACTACCTTCCCTCCAGTCATGTATTCACAACCGTGGTCTCCCACACCTTCAACAACGATATGTGCCCCACTATTACGTACGCAGAACCGTTCTCCTGCAATACCTTGGATGTACGCTTCACCAGCTGACGCACCGTAGAAAGAAACGTTTCCTATGATGATGTTTTTCTCTGGTGGGAATGTGACAATCGGATCTGGATGAACAATGATTTTTCCTCCAGACAGCCCTTTTCCAACAAAGTCATTTGAATCTCCGACTAGTCTAAGCGTCATTCCCCGGGGAATAAATGCTCCAAAACTTTGGCCAGCGGACCCTTTAAGCGTTAAACGAATGGTATCCTCAGGCAACCCTTTTTCACCGTAACGTCTTGTAATTTCACTACCAAGCATCGTTCCCGTTACACGGTTAATATTGCGAATGGCAGTTGTAAATTCGACAGGTTCCTGGTTTTCGATCGCTTTTCGACAGTTTGGAATCAGCTCTTGGAAGTCAAGCGTTTTCTCTAATCCATGATCTTGGTCAACTGAGTGATAGCGGCCTACTTTTGCTGGTAGATCTGGTGAATAAAGAAGTGCAGAAAGGTCAATACCTTTCGCTTTCCAATGGTCCACTGCTTCATTTACTTCAAGCGCATCTGTACGTCCAATCATTTCATTAATTGTTCTAAATCCTAGTTCAGCCATTAATTCTCTCGTTTCAGTTGCAATAAAACGCATAAAGTTCGCTACATGCTCCGCGTCCCCTGTGAATTTCTCACGTAGCTCAGGGTTCTGAGTCGCAACACCAACTGGACACGTATCTAAATGACAAACGCGCATCATGACACAGCCCAGCACAACAAGAGGCGCTGTTGAGAACCCATACTCCTCTGCTCCTAAAAGTGCCGCTAATACTACGTCTCTTCCTGTCATCATTTTTCCGTCCGTTTCAACAACGATTCGGTCACGAAGCCCATTTAATAAGAGTGTTTGGTGAGTTTCAGCTAAGCCAATTTCCCAAGGTAATCCTGTGTGTTTCAAACTCGTTCGAGGTGCAGCGCCTGTTCCACCGTCGTATCCACTAATCAATACAAGGTCTGCTCTACCTTTAGCAACACCTGCTGCGATGGTTCCAACACCAACAGCGGACACGAGCTTAACGCTAATGCGTGCACTTGGATTGGCATTTTTCAAATTATGAATCAGCTCAGCAAGATCTTCAATCGAATAAATATCATGATGCGGTGGTGGGGAAATTAGTTCAACACCAGTCGTAGAACCTCGTACTTCCGCAATCCAGGGGTAAACTTTTTTTCCAGGTAGGTGTCCACCTTCACCAGGTTTCGCACCTTGAGCAACTTTAATTTGAATCTCGTCCGCATTAACTAGGTAATGACTCGTCACGCCAAATCGACCTGATGCCACTTGCTTGATGGAACTCCGTCTAGAATCTCCATTTGGATCCGGTGTGAAACGATCGATATCTTCGCCACCCTCACCTGAATTACTTCTTCCACCGACACGGTTCATTGCCACCGCTAATGCTTCATGCGTCTCTTTAGAGATTGAACCATAAGACATCGCACCAGTTTTAAAGCGTTGACAAATAGCCTCGACAGATTCCACCTCTTCAATCGGCACTGAATGTCCTTCTTTAAATTTCAAGAGACCACGTAACGATTGCAAGTTTGTTGTTTCATCCGTCAACATCTTCGTATATTTCTTAAATACGTCATAGTTATTTGTACGACAAGCATGTTGAAGTGTATGAATCGTACCTGGGTTGTACTGATGATCTTCTCCATTTGCACGGTATTGGAAATCATCTCCCGCATCTAACGATTGATTGCTACCTCGATTTTCACCAAATGCTACTTCATGACGCATTAACACTTCTTTTTCAATCATATCAATACCAATTCCACCTAAACGTGAAGATGTTCGCGTGAAATACTTTTCGATCACATCCGTATGAATACCAACCGCTTCAAAAATTTGAGCACCTCGATAACTTTGGATCGTCGAAATCCCCATTTTAGAGAGGATTTTAATGACACCGTCTGTTACGGAGTTAATATATTTGCCTACTGCTTTTTCGAATGAATCAATATTAATTTCATCTTTCTCAATCAGATCTCGTACTGAATCATATGCTAGATAAGGATTAATCCCTTCAGCACCGTAACCAAGCAGTGTGGCAAAATGATGCACTTCTCTCGGTTCGCCTGACTCGATCAAAATGCCGACTTTTGTACGAGTCCCTTGGCGAATCAAATGATGATGCAATCCAGAAACAGCAAGGAGTGCCGGGATCGCGGCTTGATTTTCTGACACACCTCGGTCAGATAAAATCAGAAGTGTGGTTCCTTCTTTTACTGACTGATCAGCTTTTTCAAAAATAGCATCAAGCGCTTTTTCCATATTACTTTCGCCCTCATTTGCATCAAACAACGTCGAGAATGTCATCGTTTTGAATCCATCAAGCTGTTGTTGGCGAATTTTTTCTAGTTGTTGATTTGTTAAGATAGGTGTTTTCAAGCGGATATGATGACAGCTTTCAGCACCTGGATTAACCAAGTTTCCTTCAGCACCTATCGTCGTATCAACCATCGTAATAATTCTCTCACGAATCGCATCAATCGGTGGGTTCGTTACTTGTGCAAACAACTGTTTAAAATAGTTGTAAAGTAGTTGTGGCTTTTTCGATAACACTGCGAGCGGAGAATCATAGCCCATTGAACCGACTGGATCTTTGCCATCAATAACAAGTGGCTTAATGATCTTATTTAACTCTTCTCTTGTATAACCAAACGCGAGCTGTTGCTCTAAAAGGTGGTTACCTAAATAAGCTGGTGATTGTTCCGTTGCTTCTGGTAGTTCATCTAAACTTTTCATATTTGTAAGCCACTCTTTATACGGCTGTTCTGACGCAATTTGAAGCTTAACTTCCTCATCCGGAATAATGGTTCCCTTCTCCAAATCAACTAGAAGAATTTTACCCGGAGCAAGTCTGTCCTTATATTCAATATCATCCGCAAAAATATCCAACGCACCTACTTCTGAGCCGAGGACAATCATACCGTTTTTTGTCACATAATAACGGGCAGGTCTGAGTCCATTACGGTCAAGACAAGCACCGATTTGGTTTCCATCTGTAAATACAAGAGCAGCTGGACCATCCCACGGCTCCATTAACGTACTATGATACTCATAAAAATCACGTTTTTCTTCTTTGATTGTCTCATCATTTGCCCATGGCTCAGGTACCATCATCATCGCTGTGTGAGCAAGTGAACGTCCTGAGAGATGTAAAAATTCAAAGCAGTTATCAAACATAGAAGAATCACTGCCATCAGCATCGATGACAGGTAAAACCTTTTGCAAATCCTCACTATTGAAAAATTCTGACTCGCAAAGCTGTTGACGTGCGCGCATCCAGTTTACATTTCCTCTTAACGTATTAAACTCTCCGTTGTGGATTGTATAGCGATTCGGGTGTGATCGCTTCCAACTTGGGAAGGTGTTCGTGCTAAAGCGGGAATGCACGAGTGCTAAAGCGGATTTGAAGTCAGGGTGATTTAAATCGATATAAAACGAATCGAGTTGTTCAGGGATCAGCATTCCTTTGTAGACAATCGTACGAGTAGATAAACTACTGATGTACACATCTTCGTACCCTTTCACGCTTGCCAATTCTCTCTCAATTCGTTTACGGATAATGTAAAGCTTTCGTTCAAAATCCATTTTATCTTTTATGTCATCATTTACTTGAATAAATACTTGTCGAATCGTTGGTTTTGTTTTTGTAGCCACTTTCCCAACAAATGAATCATTGATCGGGACAGGTCGCCATCCAAGAAATGTTTGACCCTCTTCTGCAATGATTCGCTCGAAAATCTCTTTGCTTTTCATTCGAGTGTCGTGATCTTTCGGTAAAAAAACCATTCCAACACCATATTCGCCTTCTCTGGGCAAAAAGATGTTTTCTTTCTCACACTGCTTTTGAAAGAAACGATGTGGAATCTGCGTTAAAATACCAGCTCCATCACCTGTGCTTGTATCAGCGGATTGTCCACCACGATGCTCCAAATTGCAAAGGATGTTAATCGCATTTTGTACGATACTATGACTTTTCTTACCATTTATATTTGCGATCATTCCAATCCCACATGCTTCGTGCTCTTGCTCTGGATCGTATAAACCTTGCGGAGCAGGATATCCATTCTTTGTCATGACAACGTCCCCTCTCTAGTAATCTGCTGAAAGATGTTCATTCTTTTATGAAGGGGTTCTTCACGCACTTCATTGCATGTACACTTTCAATTTCGAACTAGTATATCATGAAAAATGCTTTAACATAAAATTCAGATAAAAATTTTTCTTGAATTTTTATTGACTAAAATGAATGAAAACGCTATCATTATAGTTTTTTTACCTCTCATAAATACGTTAAATACCAAGATATATCAATGTTTAATAACGAATTTAGTAAACATTTTTATAAAATCAAATTTTTATAAAAAACCATCCGGGTAGTAGGGAACTATTAACCAACTAAACAACCCGATCAATTTATTTGCCAATTTGCTATCAATTCTGTACCGTAAAATTGAACAGTGAATTGATAAACAGCCACTTATAAAATCAGAAAAATCCGATGGAGGTTTTCACCATGCAAACAGTCTATGATTTTAACGTAACTACTACGAAGGGTGACATTAAATCGCTTCGAGAATACGAAAGTAAACCATTACTCATCGTTAACACTGCCAGTAAGTGCGGATTTACCCCACAGTTTAAAGGCCTGCAGGAGCTTTACGAGAAATATGCAGAAAAAGGATTTACGATTTTAGGCTTTCCATGCGATCAATTCAACAATCAAGAATTTGAGAACATCGAAGAAACAACTGAATTTTGTCAGATAAATTTCGGAGTAACATTTCCTCTTTTCGCTAAAATTGATGTCAATGGCGACAAAGCAGATCCCCTTTTCACGTTTCTTAAAGAGCAGAAAAAAGGCGTACTTTCAAAAAATATTAAATGGAATTTCACTAAATTTTTAGTCAATCGTGAAGGCATGGTAGTTGAACGCTATGCCCCGACAACTAAACCTGAAAGCATCGAAGAAGACATCTTGAAAGTCCTTTGAAAGAAAGCAGCCCCTCTCCAACATTAATTTTGCTGGTGAAGGGCTACTTTTTTACTTCAACTTTCATTCCAAATTTCCAACCAAACTAGTAAAGCAAAAAACAATCATTGAGAGGTCAAAAGTTTCTCAATGATTGTTTTCATTTTCCTATTCAGTCGATTAAGAATCCAATTTTCCCTAGCTGTTGGGCATTTTGCATTCGATTGAATGCTTGATCAAATTGATTAATTGGATAAATATGGTCAATGACCGGTTTAATTTGATGTTTTTCGATGAACTGAATCATCTCTATGTATTCTTCAGCGCTCCCCATTGTGGTACCAAGCAAGTTAAGTTGACCATAAAAAAATTCGCGAAGGTTGATTGTTACTTCATCTCCCGTGGACGTTCCGAACGTAACAATTGTTCCGCCAGTTCGTAACTGCTTGAGGGATTTACTAAAGGTTGCAGCACCCACACATTCGATGACGAGATCCATTTTGTCTCCTTCAAGGGCTGCGTTCCAGTCTTCATTGCTGTCGATGGCTCTATCAGCACCCATTTCAAGCGCTTTTGCACGTTTTTCTTCAGAGCGTGACGTGACAGTTACATTAGCACCCATCGCTTTAGCAAACTGTAGTAAAAAGGTCGCCACCCCGCTACCGATTCCTGGAATCAGCACCTTCATGTCAGGTTTGATTTTTCCTCTAGTAAAAAGGGCACGGTAAGCCGTCAACGCTGCCAATGACAACACCCCTGCTTCTTCCCAATCTAAATGCGACGGTTTTGGCACGATATTGTCAACCGGAAGAACGATCGATTCAGCAAAGGTCCCGTGATCAGGTAAGCCAACAATTTCAAATCCTTTAGGTGGCGCATCGCTCTGTTCTTTCCACCCAAGGCCTGGGTTGATCATCACTTCATCCCCAATTTGTATGCCTGCTACATCACTCCCCACTTCCTCAATCACTCCAGCCCCATCTGATCCAATGACAAGGGGTGGGTCTGTTGGTTTATGACGTGCTAATACAAAAAGGTCGCGGTGGTTCAAACCCGCTACTTTGAGCTTCACGCGCACCTCATTTGAACCTGGTCTTCTTTCTTCGATTTCACCATATGTAAGTCCTTCAAATCCTTCTTTTTCCGTGTGTAAAACCGCTTTCATTTTTTTAGCTCCTTCTTAATAGGATTCTGTTTTCCATGTAAATAATTTTTTCTAATTCATAGACTAGTATGCATTGATCAAAAGCGAATCGCAACTCATTTGATGGGCCCAGGCGACATAGCAACCACTTTATCGAACACTGTCACACCAATCCTCTTTTTCTTTTAATTTATGGACTCTTCGCTCCCTTACACTTTCGACAAATGCAAATTAATCTCCTTTTTTGTGTGTATGCTTCGAATGTAAAATAGGATATTTAGCATGACCCGCGGATTAGTGAAGTGTAACCTTCGATAAACGTTCTGTATCCGCGGATATCCGACGCATAGCCTTCGATAAACACAAAACAGCTGCGGATAAGACGATGTATCTAGCGGATAATCAGCACTCAGTTAAATTAGCTACTGTTAATATTTGTTTTCCACAAAAGGAAACTTATAGTATATTCATGTTGGTCAAGATACTAAAAACTTACCTAAATAGGTTCGAAATATCAAGTGCAATCCATTGAACGGGGGAATTAGATGACTTTTACTTCTTTATTTTTATTCTATATCTTAACTATTGTTTCAGTAGGAGGTTTTTACACACTAAGAATGTATAAAAACAGTAAAAATATACCTCTAACTTACTCTTCATCCTTTATAGCTATGGGATTATTAACCCTAAATTGGTTGTTATTTTTAACAAACTTTTACTCTAAATTACCCGTTAACCTTAGTGAGGTTATTTTCTTACCTATTTGGTTTTCTGTTTCTATTTTAGGTTTAATTACATCTTTATTCGAATTAAGAAATAACCGATTATTTGCCTTACTACCTGGAATTATATCTTTTATTAGTTTTTTAATTGGGATCTTTTTATATGGGTTATCTAAGATGTGAATATATAGGTCCTTAAAAGACAAATTGCTTTACTTCTTGCTTCAAGTGAACGACTCATGTGATTAACTTTTTCTTTACTAATTATGTATTAGAACGTAGCCCTTAATAAACGAATGAACTTCTTTAACCTTTGCCTTCCATTATTCTTCCGCTACGTATACAGGAGGAAGATATGGCCAACTCGAAAAATCAGTTATGATGCCGTCAACGCCATATCGAAAGGCTTTCTGTATTAACTTTGGATCAGTCTTCGACCAAACGAGAACTTTACCCTCGCGTTGATGGATTTCATCTACCATTCGCTTGTTTAAGTTAGAGATATTAAAATTGATATAGGTAGCAAATGAAGTAAGATCATTTAATTTTTTGCTTGAAATTGGAGTAGTAGATGTTTCAATTAGAACAGCAATTTGCAATTTCGGATTTAGTTCATGTATTTTTTTCAATGCATGTTCACTAAACGACTGCACTACAATACTTTGTAAGTCATTATACTGATCGAGGATCTCTACCACTTTTTCTTCTATACCTGGATAAAGTGATGGGTTTTTGATCTCGATAAGAATGCCGATTTTACCGTAAAATTCTTCTAGTAATTCATTAAGCGTGATAATGGCCTCACCTTCAAAGTCACTGTGAAAACTAGTCCCAGCATCTAATTTCTTTAATTCATCCAGTGTGAAATTTTTTACTAAGCCTTTACCATTCGTCGTTCGATCCACTGATTCATCATGAATGACAATGAGTTCACCGTCTTTTGATAAATGGACATCTCCTTCAATAAAATCCGCTCCTAAATCTAACCCTTTTTGAAAACTTGACATTGTATTTTCTGGAGCGAAATTAGCAGCACCTCGATGTGCCACCGTAATCATCCCTTCTAAGTCCACCCTCTTGATCGATTGCCCCATATACCCAACGAGAAGCAACAAGCACACACCGATCAAACCACCCGCCATAAGTCTTTTCTTGCCCCACTTTATTTTCATTTTAATAACACCACAGTTCCCTCCAACCTGAAAATAACTGATTATTCAGATTACTATGTTTATTATTATTTTATCCTAACTATTGTCGAACGTGACTTTATTACCTGATTTTTTTATAAAAAATATACAACTAGAAGGGAATTTCTCATTTCTCTTCTGAAATACACTTTTTCATCATCGGAGAAATTTTTTATGCTAAATTAGACTTAAGTAAAATAAACATAAAAGACTCCCAGTAGGTGAAAAAATGAATAAGATTAATTTATGGTTTATCACTCCTTATCAAGCCATTGTTCCATTGATTGAAGAAATAAAAAAAGAACACGCACAATTTCGCGTGACAATTAAAGTAGGAAATTTAGAAAATGGCGTAGTTTTTGCAAGAGAGGCAGAGAAAAAAGGTGCTGACATGATTATTAGTCGTGGGGGGACAGCAACACTCATACGAGAAGCAGTCAATGTGCCCGTTATTGATGTACACATTTCAGGATATGACCTCCTGCGTTCGATCACGCTAGCCGAACATTCTTCTTATAAAAAGGCATTAGTCGGTTACTCGAATATTACTATTGGCGCTTCTTCCATTATTGATTTATTAGATATTGAAATGGATGTTTTTACGATTGGGCATGCAAATGAAGTAAAGCAGCTGTTAGGTCAATTGAAAAATGACGGCTATACAAGAATTCTAGGAGATGTTGTAACCGTTGCAGCGGCAAAGGAATTCGCGCTAGACGGCCTTCTTATTCAATCAGGCAGGGAATCCATATTAGAAGCGTTTGAAGAAGCAGAACACACTTTTAATTCTCAGTTTGAATCACAAAAACTTATACATGTTATGCGCGATTTATTGACCCAACGAGATCAAGATGTTGTCATCGTAAAACAAGGTGGACAGATTTTATTTGAACACTGGGCCAAATTTCAAAAGAGACCCATTTCTGATCACGACCTTTTCTCTATAATTGGACAAACGATCCAGGAACATAGAAGTCTTTCTAGAATCATGCTCAATAATAAAGAAACCCTAAAGGTAGATACTTACCTAAATACTCAATTTGAAGAAAAGGTCGTTACCGTATTCATTCAATCATTTCCTTCAACGTCTGCTGAATCAATGAATATTCAATTCGAACAAGTAAAATATCCTCCTGCTTTGGTGGCTAAAAGTTCCACAATGCTTCACTTAAATGAAACGATCCAACACCCTTCATTTGCGCACAAAGCGATCGTATTAACTGGAGCTTCAGGAACAGGAAAAAAACTAATTGCAAGATACATCCATTCCTATCATCAAAAAAGTGGTTGGTTTATGAAAATTGACCATCAGCACTTACTAGACAATTTCTCAAAAGGATTTCCTGATAATGTGTCTACAGTATTTGTACAAATAAACCAAGAACTTCATCCTAGTCATCTGTCTGTATTAAATGATATTTTGCACATGGCAAAAACACAGTCGACACAAGTAATCATTTCAACAGAATCTCAGAACATACGAATACCGGATGACGAGGAATGGAAAAAGGCTTATCGCCTCACGATTCCTACTCTGAAAGAAAGAGTGGATGATATACACAACTTAAGTGTTCATTTTTTAGCGGAGTTTCACCAATCACTAGGCACACAACCCGTTAAAATTCATGACAATGCTATACGCGCTTTACTAAAAATGGATTGGCCTGCAAACGTTCGCGACCTCAAAGTCTACATGAGACGACTAGCTCTTTCAGAAAAAGGGTACGTGATCGATACAAACACACTTGCCAAAAATCCGTTTTACCCAACAGAAACAAAAGGCTCAATTCCAACATCTATTGATAAAAAAGAAACATTAAAAGATATCGAGAAAAAGATTATCGAACAAGTATTAAAAGAAGAAGAATTCAATCAAACAAAAACCGCAAAACGTTTAGGCATTAACCGTGCAACCCTTTGGCGAAAACTCAAAGAATGAGTTTTCGTCATTTTTTCGTTAAAAAGTGTTGCTTTTTTAAACTATTTTTAAAAAGAAACACTTTTCTCAAAAGAATATGTTGTAAAAATCAACATATATCTTATAGTTATATTGAAAACGTTTTCTTCTTTTGAAATTTATTGATAGAGGGGTTAAGAAGATGAAAATTAAAGCGACTCTTGAGCGAATTCCTGGTGGCATGATGGTTGTTCCACTATTACTTGCTGCTACGATTAACACAGTAGCACCCGATTTATTAAGAATTGGAGGTTTTACTCAAGCACTTTTCGTTGACAGCGCAAATGCGTTAATTGCTTTGTTCCTTCTATGTACAGGAGCTCAAATTAATGTGAAAACATTTGGTGTTTCTCTTGCAAAAGGAGCTACACTGTTAACAACGAAATGGATTGTCGGTGCAATATTCGGATTGCTTGCATTTATGTTTGCAGGAGATAACGGATTATGGATGGGATTAGCCCCAATCGCTGTTATAGCAGCAATGACCAATAGTAACGGTGGTTTATTTGTGGCATTAGTAGGGCAATACGGTAACAAAGATGACCGTGCAGCGTATTCTCTATTAGCTTTAAATGATGGACCATTTTTAACAATGGTCGCATTAAGTATTTTTGGAATGATGGGATTTGTAAATGGGATGTTCTCAATGGTCTCATTCATTGCCGTCCTACTCCCCATTATTATTGGGATGATTCTTGGAAATTTGGATGAAGAAATGAGATCATTTTTAGATAAAGGAAGTTATATGCTAATTCCTTTCTTCGCATTTTCTTTAGGTATGGGGATTAATTTCTCTGCCATCATTACTGGAGGCATTGGCGGAGTTGTTTTAGGCTTCATGACTGTGTTTATCACTGGAACAGCTGGGTATTTTGTCTTTAAATCATTAAAATGGAATCCAATTGTTGGAGCCGCTGAAGGCTCAACTGCTGGGAACGCCGTTGCTACACCTGCTGCCATTGCTACCGCAAGTGCAAGCTTTTCATCTGTAGTTGATATTGCAACTGTTCAAGTAGCGGCTTCAACGGTGACGACCTCCATTTTGCTACCACTGTACATTGCATTTTTAGTTAAACGACTCGAACGAAAAGGCACTACTTTTAATCATGGAGAGCCGGCACGACGAGCTGGATAAGGACGTGAATGTAGATGACAACTATTTTAGGAATAATTGCTGACGATTTTACTGGAGCGAATGATACAGGTGTTCATCTCGCAAAAAAAGGACTAACTACACGAGTGATGCTTAAACAGTCACCCTCAAATGAAAAACTAGAAGCGGATCATGCAGACGATATTGACGTCTGGATCATTGACACAAATAGTCGTTCCCTAGCGCCTGACCATGCTTCTAATGTGGTTTTACATGAAATGAATCGCTTAAAAACCAAAGGCGTCAACCGCTTTTATAAAAAAATTGATTCAACCTTACGTGGAAATATTGCGAGAGAATTGATCGCTGTTCAAAACGTAGCCGATACAGATCTAGTGTTTATCGCACCCGCTTTCCCTAAGATGGGTAGAACTGTTGTCGAGGGATCCTTGTACGTTAACGGGATACCAGTCACCGAAACAGAATTTGCAAAAGACCCAAAAACACCCGTGCTACACAACTTCATTCCTAATTTACTAGGGGAGTATAGAGAAAAAACAGCTGTTCTTACTCGACATCATTTGTATCAAAGTAATGTACATGAATGGGTTCAAGAGCAGCTGAATAACGGGATTAAATGGATCGTGTGTGATACCGAAAAAGAGGAAGATTTTCACATTCTCAGCCAACTAGATGAACATGAAGATTACTCGATCACTTGGGCTGGATCTGCTGGTCTGATTAATCATTTAAAGTTAGTGAATGATAAAGTGGATACAAATAAAGAAGTAAAGCTAGAGGCCAAACAAGTACTGGTCGTGTCAGGTAGCTTATCAAGCACAACAAGTGAACAGATTCAGCATTTGAGTAATCGCCCTAACACCCACATGCTGGAAATCGATCCTATGAAGCTACTAACTGAACCTTCCTATCAAACTGACATAATGAAAAAGAGCACATTGTTAGATTCTTTTGATTGTCTAGTCATTTATGTCGCTTCTACGCAAGAAAACAGAGATGGTGTAAGTCTTGTAAGAACTGAACAGAACTGGTCCCCTACTGAAACAGCAAAAAGACTTTCAGAAGGACTTGGTCATTTAGCCGAACTTGCCTTAACAAATGAAGTATTTGATGCGATCATTATGACCGGCGGTGACACCGCTAAAGACATATGCAACGTGTTACAAATACACGATATGGAGCTATTACTTGAAGCAGAGACTGGACTTCCATTAGGCTCAATCAAATGGAACAATAATAAACTATTTGCTATAACCAAAGCTGGTGGATTCGGTTTTCCTAATTCCATAGCAAATGCAGTAGATTTCTTGAAAGGAGAACGAATCACTCATGACTCAAACTAAACCGGTAATTGGCATCACAATGGGGGACGCTGCTGGAGTCGGACCAGAAATCATTTTAAAAGCCTTTAACGACGACAGTGTGGCAAAAATGAGCAACTCATTCATAATTGGAGACGCAAAAATCCTAGAGCGCGCAAAATCATTTGTGGGCAGTACAAAAGAAATTCATGTGATCAAACATCCATCAGAAGGACTATTCACATCCGATGTTATTGATTGTCTAGATTTGAACATGCTACCAAATGACCTTGCCGTAGGTGAAGTATCACCCATAGCTGGAGACGCAGCATTTCACTATTTAGCTAAAGCTATTTCACTCGCAAATGCCAAAGAAATTGACGCAATTTGTACAGCGCCACTAAATAAAGAAGCACTTCAAAAAGGTGGACACCATTATCCTGGTCACACCGAAATTTTAGCTGACTTAACAGACACAAAAGACTATTCTATGATGTTATCTGCTCCAAACCTGAAAGTTATCCATGTCACTACACATGTTGGAATTATCGATGCAGTAAACATGATCACGCCTGAGCGTGTGCTGCACGTTATTCACTTAGCACACGAGACACTTTCAAAAGCAGGCATTAAAAACCCTAAAATAGCTGTTTGCGGGATTAATCCTCATGCAGGTGAAAATGGATTATTCGGCAATGGCGAAGAAGAGGAAAAAATTATTCCAGCCGTAGAAAAAGCCATTGCAGAAGGCATTGATGTTCAAGGCCCACTTCCTGCTGATACTTTATTCTTCCGTACAGTTCGTGGCGATTTTGATATTGTCGTGGCTATGTATCATGACCAAGGGCATGCACCTGTAAAAGTACTCGGGTTAGAATCTGGTGTCAACATCACAGTTGGTCTTCCTATTATTCGCACAAGTGTAGACCACGGTACAGCTTTTGATATCGCCGGAAAAGGTATTGCGGATGAGAAAAGCTTAGTAGAAGCCTTAAGACAAGCTGTTGAGCTGTCACCTGAAAAATAGAAACCAAACAATAAAAAGCCATTTACCGATACAACGGTATTGGCTTTTTATTGTTAAAAATCCTCATATGTCAAATCGATATTAACCCCGATTGCCGCTCTACTTCCCTCAGCAGCAGCGATAATCTGTTGAGAAGGCGCAACAATTGAGGTATCACCCGCAGCGTAGATTTGATCCACACTCGTTCGACCAAATTCATCCACTACGTAACTTCCCATGTCATTTATTTCACATCCAAACAAATCACCAAAACTCGTCGCATGCTCCCATTCTGGTGCGATGAATCCCCCCAAACTTTTTACATGTGAACCATCTTCGAACACAATCTTGTTTAAGTACCCTTTTCTTCCAACCAGACGATCAATCACCTTTTCAATCACTTGAATACCTTTTCTCGCTAATTCACTTTTTTCCTCATCTGTTAGAGAATGATGACCATTTGTACAAATAAGCAAATCCTTACTCCAGTTGGAAATAATCTTAGCCATGTCAAACCCGTACTCATCTTCTGAGATCAACACAAGCGGACGATCACGCAGCTCCCAACCATCACAATACGGACAGCTAAATAAACTTTTACCATAATATTCACTAATCTCATTTACATCAGGCAATGTTTCTTTTATTCCACTTGCAAGAATAATTTTTCTACTATAAAAAACAGTACCTGTTTCAGTTATCAACTTAAAATTTTTTTATTTTCTTGCTCAATTTCTATAACTTGTTCATTAACACATTCAACCGATGGATAATAATAAATTTCTTGTTGAGCTATTCGTCTGAACTCTTTTAGAGAAACTCCATCTCTCGTGATAAACCCATGTGACTCATTCGTTACGCCATTTCTCGGTTTATTGTTGTCAAACAGGAGAACCTGCCTTCTCGCCCTCCCCAACACAAGGGCAGCATTCAACCCTGCAGGTCCACCGCCAATAATAGCACAATCTTCTACCATAAATTCCACCAACTCCCTGAACAAACAGATGGTTTATATTATGTTTCAATGGGGGAATATAGGTGGGTGGTCATCACTCAGATTTAATAAATGGACGCTAATTGTACCACCCCACCGACCATCAGTTTTTATTGACTTACGTGTTTTTACCAAATCAACAAAAAACGATACTGAATAACTATACTAAAAAAACATAAAAATTTTAATTATTTATATTTTTCTTTTATTTAAGTTTTTTACCCGTTTTAAAAAAATTCATTTTACAGCTACTCCCTTTTATATTATTATAGTCAAATAATGAAGGAGATGAGGTTGTGTCAGACTTGAATAAACAGAAGATTGTGGACAGTGTTCCTCAGACAGGTTTTTTTGGTCATCCTAAGGGATTATTGACGCTTTTTTTTACTGAATTTTGGGAGCGATTTTCTTACTATGGCATGAGAGCCATCCTTGTTTTTTATATGTATTACGAAGTATCACAAGGTGGATTGGGGCTAGATCAACCAACCGCTTTAGCGATTATGTCAATCTACGGTTCATTAGTATATATGTCTGGAATCATTGGCGGCTGGCTAGCTGACAGGATCTTCGGATCATCAAAAGCTATATTCTACGGTGGAATCTTTATTATGCTTGGCCATATCGTGTTAGCCTTTCCAGGAAATTTAGCGATGTTCTTTGTTTCTATGGTGCTCATTGTCCTTGGTACCGGGTTGCTAAAACCGAACGTTACAACCGTTGTGGGTGATATTTACAGTGAAAATGATAATCGTCGTGATGCAGGATTCAGTATTTTCTACATGGGGATTAACCTTGGTGGATTTCTTGCTCCGTTAATTGTCGGAAAAGCGATGGATACAAGCTTTCATTTAGGATTTGGTATTGCAGCTGTCGGGATGTTTATAGGGTTAGTCGTTTTTGTGGTTACAAAGAAAAAGTACTTAGGACTTGCTGGTACCACTGTACCAAACCCCTTAACGCCTAGCGAAAAAAAGAAAACCTATACGATTTTCGGTTTAAGTGCAGCTGTGATCACTGCGTTTGTTGCTCTCGGTATTCCAATGGGCTTTCTTACATTCGATGTTTTTATTGCACTTGTAGGAGTTTTCGGGATTTTAACACCGACGATTTACTTTTTTATCATGTATCGAAGTCCTAAAACGACTGCAGTGGAGCGTTCACGCATTATCGCGTACATTCCGCTCTTTATCGCTTCTGTCATGTTCTGGGCCATTCAAGAGCAAGGAGCAACCATTCTTGCTGTCTATGCAGACCAACGTGCAAATCTAGAATTTCTAGGATTTACGATTTCACCTGCTTGGTTCCAATCATTAAATCCATTATTCATTATTCTTTTAGCACCCGTTTTTGCATGGGTTTGGGTAAAAATTGGCGATCGACAGCCAACCGTCCCTGTTAAATTCTCATTAGGTTTACTATTTGCTGGATTATCATTTCTTGTCATACTCGTACCAGGGTATCTTAATGGCGCGGAGTCATTAGTCAACCCGTTATGGCTTGTTTTAAGCTACTTCATCGTTGTGCTTGGAGAACTATGCCTGTCGCCAGTTGGTCTTTCAGCAACAACAAAGCTAGCGCCAGCTGCCTTCTCAGCGCAAACCATGAGCCTGTGGTTCCTAACAAACGCAGCAGCTCAAGGAATTAACGCTCAGATCGTTAAGTTCTACACACCTGCCACTGAAATGGTTTACTTTGGAGTGATTGGTGGAACGGCGATTGTGCTAAGTATCATTCTCTTCTTATTCGCTCCGAAGATTCAGGGGTATATGAAGGGTATTAAATAAATGTAAAAATCCTCTGACCTTGTCAGGGGATTTTTGCATTTATTTATGTTTTTATCGTGTAAGTCACGGGATAACCAGGTACATCGATTCATTCGTAATGTTGAAGTACAATAGGTAACTGGCATCGTTATCTCATGAATTATTCTAAGCATTCCTAAACCTAATTCACAACAATACGTGGCCTTCAATAGTTAGGAGGAAAATATAACAAAAAACCAGTTCCCTACGTGAAGCCACGCAGGAAAACTGGTTCTAATAACCAAAAAATCATACTGGTTAGATTTATTTTGTCAACGAAATCTATGTGACCAAAAAATAGTAAACAACTTGCTCTAACTCTTTATTCCAGCAATTATCAATGCAACACTAAATAATTCCTTGCATTCGCAAAACGAATTCCGCGATTAGGGCAGAACCTAAAAATGAACCTAATAGCACAAACATCGCAACGATTACGGTTTTCCAACCAAGCTTGACAAAATCAGTCCAGGACCGGCCGATCGCAATTCCTGCATAGGCAAGAATCGGTGTAGTCAGAGCAAGCAAATCAACCTCGTTCGTCCAAGTTACAATATAAGAAGAACCTGGTACCCCCGGCATCGAGATGATGATTCCAATAATTGCAATATAAGCGACGCTTGGAATTTTATATGGTAAGACTTTTTGAATGATAAGCCCCAGCAAACAAATAATGATAAGCGTTACAATACCCGGAATCGCTTTCATAGGTAACACATCATAACCAACCCAATTTCCAACCATGGCAACAATACCAAAAATCAGTAAAAGAAGCGTCCATTCCTGAATATTTTTTAGCATTGTTTACCCCTCCCTATTCTCTTTATACTTCCTTCTTTTTGTCAAAGTAGCATAGAACTTTTCTGTTAAAGGTAGACCAATTAGCATACTCATATACAACCCTGTTGAGAGTGATAATAGATTACTAGCTCCTGCAAATGCGATAATATCCGTTTCGAACTGAGGAAAAGTGGTAATCAATGACCCACTTGCTGCCGCCATCATACTTCCACTTCCTATCCCTGATGCCATCGCAAACGAAAGAGGATGAAGAGGGGTCAGGGTAGCCAGGAAACCCGAAATCACTCCCATAAATACAGCACCAAATACGGTTCCAAAAATATAGATGGCCATGACTCCTCTTCCTTCTGGAGAATTAAAACCATACTTATCCATGATCAATCCTACATTTGGTTCCCTTGCTACGGAATGAGTCATGCCTATACTCTCTCTCTTTAAACCCAGCGCGACAGCCAACGGAAGGGCAATGAATATTGTTCCTATATTTCCAAGTTCCTGCAATAACAGAGCAGGTCCCGCTGCAATAATTTGTGGCAGAGTAGGTCCAATAATCACGCCAATTTTCGCAATGAGTAATGTCACGCCCAACACGATAAGTGGTTCTGCGTTTTTGGATTGCTTTTCTTTAATAAGCGGTGTAAAGAATAGACCTAGTCCTATCAATAGCGCATAAATCATCGGAAGTAACAGAACGACTCCTGGACCTAATGAGAATTGATGTGTACCGATAAGTTCTGTCAGCATCACAATTCCAAAAACGATTGTATGTAAGCGCCAATCTTTCCAAATATAACGGTGCAGATCAGTCAAAATATCTCCTCCAATTTCTTGATCATTCCCGCTACTAACCTACTCGCGGCCAACACTACGAGAGTGCCCAAACAGGACGAACAGCTATTATATGTATCTGAGATCATTTTTGGAATTCCTTCTGAAATAAGAACATATGTAAAAATCAAAAGTCATAATGTAACCATGAACACACTCGTACCATGCACAGTTTCACGTAAGACCGTAAATCCTTTAAACTAGAAAAACAAATGCCCAAACTCCCCTGAACGATTCTAGTTTTAGTCCCACCCAAACTCGTTTCCGACACCATTTTCCTTCTAAGCTTCAACTTTATTTGCTGACATTTCTCGAAGGAGGTACTTTTGAATTTTCCCAGAAGCGGTCATTGGATAGGAATCAATGAATTCAATATATTTAGGGATTTTATGATAAGAAATTTTCCCTTTGCAAAAACTACGAATGGATTCAGCATCGAGTTGCTCCCCATCTTTTGAAATGATCCACGCCATCAACTCTTCTCCGTATTTCGGATCCGGCACGCCAACAACTTGAACATCTTGAATAGAAGGATGCTGATACAGAAATTCTTCAATTTCTCGTGGATACACATTCTCTCCACCACGAATGATCATATCTTTCATTCGGCCAGTGATTTCAATGTACCCATCGTCATCTAAAATCGCGATGTCACCCGTGTGGAGCCAACCTTCGCTATCGATTACCGAACGAGTCGCTTCTTCGTTTTTATAGTACCCTTTCATAATTAAATATCCGCGCGTGCACAGTTCACCTGGTGTACCTGTTTCAACTTCATTACCTGTAACTGGATCAATAATTTTCACATCGACATGTGGATGAGATTTTCCAACAGTTGCGACACGCTTTTCAATCGGATCATTTGATTTCGTTTGTGTAATGACAGGTGATGCTTCTGTCTGCCCATAACAAATGGTAATTTCATGTGCACCCATGTCCTCGATAACTTTTTTCATCACCTCAATTGGACATGGTGATCCCGCCATAATTCCTGTACGTAAAGTTGATGTATCAAATTGTCTGTAGTCAGGATGATTTAACTCGGCAATAAACATCGTAGGAACCCCGTGAAGCCCTGTACATTTCTCATCTTGAACAGCTTGTAAAACTCTCTTCGGTTCAAACTGCTCCACTAATACCATGGTCGATCCATGCGTCACTGCTGCAAGCGTGCCCAGCACACAACCAAAACAATGAAAAAAAGGAACAGGGATGCATAATCGATCCTCTGGTGTTAAATTCATAAAATCGCCAATGATTTGAGCGTTATTCACAATATTTGTGTGCGTCAACATGACTCCTTTTGGAAACCCAGTTGTTCCAGATGTATATTGAATGTTGATGACATCGTCATGATGAAGCATTTTCAATCTAGTATTCAGTTGTTCATCCGATACGTGATGAGCAAAGGATTCAAACTGACTCCACGTATAAATACCCGCATACTCGCTTTCACTCATCACAATCACACGTTTAAAGTGCGGAAATTTCTTCGAACGAATATTACCTTTTTTAGATGATGCTATTTCAGGGCATATCGAATTAATGATGTCTATGTAGGATGTTCCTTTAAATTCTTCCCCTAAAATGAGTGTCGTTGCATCTGATTGATCCAACAAATACGCCAATTCATTTTCTTGATAATTAGTATTGACGGTCACTAACACAGCACCCATTTTCCCGGTTGCAAATTGACTAAGAAGCCATTCTTTTTTATTGTCGGACCAAATGGCTACATGTTCACCTTTAGCAATCCCCATCCCCATAAAAGCTTTTGCTAATTGATCTGTTTCATGATCAAATTCCTCATACGTTTTTCTGATCCTATGTTCTGGATATACATATGCTTCCGTTTGAGGATAGTTTTTCGCTATTTCTCGAACTACGCTTCCTACGGTTTGATGCTTTAACATCTTCACATCCCCTTTCGACTATTTTTGAATAAACCTATATTATCATAACATTCAGACTAATTTCATTTAATTTTCGCACTCCTCCTTGTAAAAAGGAATAAGTAGCCGCTTAACAGTAAAAACAAGTCTAATATTCACTATTTCACTATATAGATTTAAAAATAAAAGTATTTGTTCACTGATTAACTCTTTCACGTTTTCACTGCTCTACTACACCGTAGAAAATAAAACCGATAGGAGGCAATGAGATGGCTGGGCTCCAGCGATGGTCACAACGTTTTTACCAATACGGAAACCTCTATGTCCTACTGAGCGCTTTAGCCATATTTACTATTTTCATCACGATTATCTTACCATCGGAAGCCGAAACATTAGCAGCAAAAACAAGTAGTAATCGTTCTCCAGATACCACACTTTTTTATTCAGCAGAAGAGCTATATGACATTGCCGAAGAATACGGTGATGAAGGACGTGCTGCCTATGTCCACTCTCGCTATACGTTTGATGTGGTATGGCCTCTCGCCTTCACCTTCTTCTTAACAGCAGGAATGTCCTTTTTCTTCAGGCCATTAACGTTCTCTAAATGGAAGCTCATCAACCTCTTGCCGATCGTAGGAATGCTATTCGACTTCTTAGAAAACACCGCCGCTTCCATTGTCATGCTGCGCTTTCCTTCTACCACTCACGTCATTGCCCTGTTCACTCCTTTTTTCACCTTACAAAAATGGCTGTTCATTTTTGCAAGCTTTACCCTTCTTTTCGTAGCACTTATTTATCGTGTGATTCATACCATTAAAAAAAGAAAGTCGCTGTGAGTGCGGCTTTCTTTTCTAGGAATTTATTTAGTTGATCTGAACAAATCGATTTCTACGAATTTATAACAACCGAAAAATAACAAACCGCTCATTTTCATCTTGTTCATATCGCTTCGGCACCCTTACTTCCATGAATAATTCAAAAGCCGTTCGATCGTGGAGAAACTGCAAATATTCCGAGGTTGGATAATAAAGTATCAGATCTACCGCACGTGGCTCTTGTTCAACCGACCGCAAAATATTGTTAACTACCTTCATGAAGATCTGAATCGAGAATGGATTAAAGAAATAAAACTTATTTTGAGCTCTCTCTACCCCATACTCTTCCGCAAGGCATCGTTCAAAAAGGACGCTCCCAGTTGTTTTCTTAACCTTTTGCATATAGCTTGCCTGATTTTCTAACGACTCTTGGTATAGGTGACCATTCACGTCCACCCCTGTCACGGTCAGTTGAAAATGGTGATGCAGAAAAAAAGAAACCCTACCTTTCCCGCAGCCGTAATCCACCAGATCATCTGTCCACTTCAGTTCATACTCCTCAACTAGTACTTCCAGTGCATCATATGGCGTTGCCTCATACCGATTTTGATGAACCGATCCACTCAACGCCTGCAGCCCACTAGACGTCTTGATTCTTAACATGCGATCATACGCGTGTTCGTTCATAAGATGACTCCTGTCTACTAACTAATTTACTCGTTCTTTAAACAAATCATAAAATCATTTGTCACGGTCACTTAATGCCTTTATATACCGCTTGGCTGAACGTTGTACTACTTCATCTGCATTGTTTTTTACAATTCGATGGAAAGCGTTGTATAGCCGCTCAAACTTTAATGGTTCTACTATTCTCGCCATTTGTCCTACTTTACTCGCAGGCAGAGGAATTAGATTTGGGTAACTATACATAAAACTAACCCAATTACGATCAGCAACGACTTGAATAATATCACCTGTCAAAAGAACATTGTCATTTCCTACTTTGAAGAGAAGCGTTCCACACTCAAAATGTCCACCTAATCGATAAAGAGTAATGTTTTCAGATAAGGAAAGTGTTTCACCTTCCCAGAACACAATACGACGATCTGATCGCTGAACCCACTGACGATCGCTTTCATGTATGTAAACGTTACAGTCAAAAGCTTCCGCCCACTCTATTTGAGCTGAATAATAATGGGGATGTGATAAAGCAATGCCTTGAATCCCCCCGATTTTATTGATTTCCTCAATGGTTTTTCCATCAACATTCGAGGTTTGCAACAGTACTAGATAAGTGAATGAGAATAAAACCATTTTACTTATTAAAAATCCAGATAGAAATGAACGCTACAAACAGTAGCCCCCAGACTACCATTTCTTTTATTTTACTTTTATCGCTCATTTCTTTCTTGTATACATGCCAATATACATGTCTAAGAGTAATAATAATACCGTATAAATACAAAAAGATATATATGACGATCATGTTGAATGTTAGTTCATCAGATAAAATAACATGAAAGAAAAAAATAGGAATCATTATCCCTATAAATCCACCCAAAGGGACTGTTATATATGCTTTCCACATATTTTTTTTATTCAAATTAAGATCCTCCTACAGTGTTATTTTCTCCTCCAATGTAAAATTAAGTACGAAGTAAACAACTATCGTAAGAGGCATAAACAAACCAATCAAAAAGATAATTCGTACATTCGTACTCAACATTCCAAAAAACTCCGCTATTCCTCCACAAACCCCAGTAAACACTTTGTCTGTTGATGATATCATTAGTTTACTCATTTTTATATCTCCTTTCACAGAAAACCCCTCCACCAACTCTAGCTCCTTAAGATTTTTTGTCGGAAAACACCGAACGAAATGAGTGATTACTCACTTCTTTAAATCCAATAAAACCACTATACTATTAGTAAGTGATTACTCACTTTATAAAAGGGGTGAATGCTAGTGGAATCATCAAAAGGGATTGTAGGAATTCATAATGTTTCAAAATGCTATGGGAAAGAACATGTTCTTAAAAAGATTGATCTAGACATCATGAAGGGAGAAATTTTCGGTTTACTTGGTCCTTCAGGAGCTGGAAAAACAACGCTTGTAAAACAATTAGTCGGCTTGGACCTCCCTTCAGCCGGTGATATTTTTATTTTCAAAGAGGAGATACCTTCATTAAAACTGATCGAAAGAATAGGGTACATGGCCCAGTCCGATGCTCTTTATACAGAACTAACAGCGAAAGAAAATCTTGAATTTTTTGCAGCTCTTTATGGTTTAAAAGGGAGCAAAAAGAAGGAACGAATGAAAGAGGTCATGGATATTGTCCAATTAACCGATCATCTGAAAAAACTCGTTTCTAATTACTCTGGAGGGATGAAGAGAAGACTTTCTTTAGCCATTGCGCTATTGCATGATCCTGAACTTTTAATCCTAGATGAACCAACTGTAGGGATCGATCCCGTTTTAAGAAAGAGCATTTGGAGTGCATTTTACACATTAAAAGAAAAAGGGACCACTATTATTGTTACAACGCATGTAATGGATGAAGCAGAGAAATGCGATCGTTTAGGCATGATCCGTACCGGAGAATTAATTGCTGTAGGTACACCAGAACAACTAAAACAAGTAACGAAATCCTCTAGTATTGAAGAAGCATTTCTTGTGTATGGAGGTGCTTAAAATGAGAGTATTTGCTTTAGTGATAAGAATATTGAGACAACTCATACGTGACAAACGAACAATGGCTTTGTTAATTTTTGCTCCTATCTTAGTATTAACGATGCTTCACCTTGTTTTTAATGGAGATGATTATGTTCCAACAATAGGGATTGTCGATATACCTGATCCTATCTTAGAAAAATTGGACCTAAAAGATGTAGATATTAAGACATATTCCGACACAGACGCAGCAACGAATGATTTAGCTTCACAAAAACTAGATGGCTATTTATTTTTTGAAAATAATGCTCCCGACATCGTCCTAGAGGGAAGTGACCCAAGTATAAACGCGGCTACGATGATGAGTTTACAAGAAGCTTTACAGCCGCTTCAAGGCAATGTTATGTCGGTTGAACCTAGTACGGAATACCTACATGGGTCTGGTGATATGGGGCAATTCGATTACTTCGGTCCTGTACTGCTCGGTTTTTTCGTATTTTTCTTTGTCTTTCTCATAGCTGGGGTTTCTTTTCTTAGAGAACGAACAACTGGAACGCTTGAACGACTTTTGTCTAGTCCGTTAAGAAGGTGGGAAATCGTCCTTGGCTATGTGCTCAGCTTCGGAATCTTTACAACGATTCAAGCTACTATTATTGCTTCTTATGTCATTTATGTTCTAGGGATGCTCATGGAAGGTTCCTTTATCAATGTTCTAATCATCACCTTATTACTTTCTCTCACAGCATTAACTTTAGGAATTCTACTATCTTCATTTGCGAATAACGAATTGCAAATGATGCAATTCATTCCATTAGTAATTGTTCCGCAAATTTTCTTCTCTGGCCTGTTTAATTTAGATACAATTTCGGATTGGCTTAGTTGGATTGGACCACTTACTCCTTTGTATTATGCGGCTGATGCATTACGAAATGTAATGGTACGAGGATACGGTTTTAATGATATATATACAGAATTACTTATATTAGCAGGATTCCCTCTTCTTTTTATGACGCTAAACATTTTAGCACTAAAAAAATATCGAAAAATATAGATGATGATCGAACTTTCCCTTGTTCCTGAATTATATACAATATAGCGTAAGTACGGATCGTAAAGGAGCTTAACATGTCTGATGACACAAAAATATTCGAAGAGCTTTTTGATGAGAATAAAAAATTAACAGAAAAACAAAAAAAAATCATTGCTGCAGCTATTGAGTCCTTTGCAGAAAAAGGATACGCAGCCACATCAACGAGTGAGATAGCAAACAAAGCGGGGGTCGCAGAGGGGACCATTTTCAGACACTATAAAACAAAAAAAGACTTGCTTTTAGCGATTGCCAGTCCCGTAATGGCTAAGTTCCTTGCTCCGTTTGTCATTAAAGATTTAAATAAAGTATTAAACCAAAAATATGAACACTATGAAGACTTTATGAAAGCAATGATCAAAAACCGAGCATTGTTTCTGAAGGAGAATATTCCTCTATTTCGGATCTTAATACAAGAGATACCTTTTCAGCCTGAACTTAAAGAACAATTCACAGAGCATGTTGCACAGAAAATCATCGACCGGCTTGAAAAAACAATTAATCATTACCAAGAAAAAGGACAAATTATCGAAATGCCCACCTACACCGTCATGCGAGTGACAATATCCACCATATTCGGGTATTTAATTGCTCGCTATATTCTCGCTCCAGAGGGGGATTGGGATGACGAAGTAGAAATTAATCGAACGGTGGAAATCTTAATGCATGGTTTAGCACCAAAAGAAGCATGACAATAGGATTTGTGAAAAAAGCGTTACGGGTGACTATCCCGTAACGCTTTTTCCTGTTATTCAATCGCTTCTAATATAGCCTTTGCCACGCCACTTTCATTATTCGTTAATGTAACAAAGTCACAGTTTTTCTTTATGTCCTCTGCTGCATTTCCCATCGCTACAGAGCGCCCCGCTATTTCAAACATTGAAATATCATTGTAGTTGTCACCAATTGCCACCGTATCTTCAAGATCGATCTGCTTTTCTTTAGCAAATGCCTCTAATGCTTTCCCTTTTTGTGCATTTACACTGTTAACCTCAATATTTCCATGTCCAGATGAAGTAATTGCCGTGCCAGGCAACTTATCTAAAAGTTTTTGTGCATTTGAGCGAAGATCCTCATCAAAGGAAAAAGCCAATAATTTATATACCTCATGTTGATCGCTACGTATTAATTCTTCATAATCGTCTATTTTTCGAACTAGACCTTTATGAAATCGACCTTCTGCCACTTTCAGTATGTCTTGTATATTTAACTCAGGATTATCAATATGGTAAATTTCAGAAATAACTGTAACAGCCTTATCATCATCTATTGTATATGTCCCGTGATTTGTATAGATTTCAAAGTAAATTCCTTTGTCCTTTAATATCCCCATCGCTGTTTTAGTAATCTCTTTATCTAATGGATTTGAAGCCAAAATATCACCTTTTGTCGACCTTGCTTCTGCACCATTCACACATAGAACTGGACAAGAAACTCCTGCTTCATCGAGCACATAACGTGCCTCTTTATACGATCTCCCTGTTGCAATGACTACTTCAACCCCTAAAGATTGTGCTTTAGCGACCGCTTCCAAGTTTTGATCTGAAACTTGTTGAGCTGAGTTCAAAAGCGTGCCATCCATATCAATTGCAATACATCTTACCATTCAGTTCACCTTCTATATCTTTTGATTCTACTAGTTTAACACGAATTAATTATTTTATTAAAATCTTATATGTACGTGGTTCTTTTATTCATATTAATAATAAGGTTATTAATGCTAATATATTAATTATTTTATAGGCACGCTAAATAACCTTGCCTTCCTCCTATGGTGCAAAGTTATTTGGCTCTTTTTATTAAATTTAGTTACTACATACTCCAATTTTGTGTAACTAATCATTTTCTTAAAAGGGTCAAGAGCTAACCATCTGACCACCATTCACGTGTAAGACTTGACCACTAACATAACGAGAATCATTCGATGCTAAATATACATAAGTAGGAGCAAGTTCAAACGGTTGGCCAGCTCTTTTCATTGGTGTATTCGTTCCATAAACCATTACATCTTTTGCAGAAAACGTAGATGGTATAAAAGGTGTCCAAATGAGTCCAGGTGCAACAGCGTTTACACGAATGCCTTTGTCAGCCAACGATAAAGACAAAGACCTCGTAAATGTAACGATCGCACCTTTGGAGGCAGAATAATCGATTGAATTTGATAGACCTTGACCAGCAACAATCGAGGCTGTATTAATAATAGTGTTTCCTGAATTTAAGTGGGGAAGGACTGCTTTCGTTAAAAAGAAAAAGGCGAAGATATTGGTTCGAAATGTCCGTTCAAGCTGCTCTTTTGTTATATCTAGAATACTATTTTGATTGTATTGAACACCGTGATTATTGACTAATATATCGATTTTCCCAAAAGCTTGGAGGGCTTTGTCCACGACGAAATTTGACATTTTTTCATCTTGCAAATCCCCTGCAATTAAGATGCATTCTCCTCTAAGCTGCTTAATACGCTCTTCGGTTTCTTTTGCATCACGATGCTCATTTAAATAAACGATAACAACCTTAGCTCCTTCTTTCACAAAATGATAAGCAACCGCTCGCCCAATCCCGCTATCCCCACCAGTAATAATAGCTACTTTCCCTTGTAATTTCCCCGATCCCCTATAGTAAGGCGATTCGGATATAGGTCTTGGCACCATTACATATTCATAACCCGGATGAATATCTTGATGCTGAGGTGGAAATGCGATAGGAACAAGCTTTGTTTGCTTCATATAGCCATAGTTCGGATAAACAGGATACATACATAACCCTCCTCCATATGCTCCCCTTAGGTTATTCGAACTATTATTGAATTGTGTCTTTGAAGATACATCCATTGACCTTTTTCTTTTACATATGTTCATCCACTCTCCAAGGGTCATTGGTTGTTTTAAGATGACTTCGTACTCTTTCGTCTAATTCAGGACCATATTGATGTACCCAACGCATAATTGGTCTATGAGAAATAGATAAACCCCATTCCTCCATCATTTCCACCAAATCACGAAGACTTAGGTTGTACAGTAGACTTCACTTTTAGTTAGGGGTACCTACTTAAATCCACCGACATAAATGTGGCTATACTTCATATATTGTATAGAAAAAATTTGTTTGAAGAGAGGTTATAAAATGGGAGAAGAACACACTAAATCAACGACCTGTTGTGCTTGTAACGGTGCTGGAATTGCGTTAGGACTCTTTTCGCTAGGTCTCTTTTTAGTGATATCCACCGCATTGGTCCTATCCGCATTACTTTGGAGTATAACGGCCATTGTGGTCTTAATCATCAGTGCTTTTTTGGTACTCATCGTCTTGTTTATGATTTGGAAATTAGTGAATGATTGTGTGTCCAAACGTCGAGGGAAACATTGTTAATCCTAAATTCATATTATTTAATGGGAAGAGCATTCCTTCCCCTTTTTAATAGAAAAGTGGTGAAAATGTGAAAAAGAAACCTTTTTTAATTTCGGTGGTATCTTTTGCCTTTTTCAGTGTCCTTCTCTTAGTTGGGGTTCTCTTTGTTCAATTTAAAGTCCTCATTGTTGGTGATGGATTTCAATTTACGAATATTCAAGATGCTGTCGATGCGTCAAATCCAGGAGATATTATTTTAGTGACATCCTCCTTAAGTCCATACGAGGATGATGTGAACATCACAAACAAGAATCAACTGAAAATTATAGGATTAGGTAAACCTGTTTTAGATGGATCAACGCTTGCTCCTGGGACTAATGGAATAACGATTTCAAATTCATCTCGGATAAGAATACAAGGGTTAACGATACAAAAATACAGATTTAATGGTTTCACTGGTGGTGGTATTCTTGTAGAAAATTCTTCTAACAACAATCTCTTTGTAAAAAATAAACTGAGGGACAATGAAGGTGAAGGTTTTCTTGCATTTGAGTCTACGAGAAATACCTTGTTAAAAAATGAGGTGACCTCGAGCGGTGATCACGGGATACGATCAGATATTTCCCAGAATGACGTTCTTATAGGAAATAAAAGTATTGAGAATGCCGCTTTTGGAATTTTAATAAACTCTCCGAATAGCTTGGGTATTGGAAATAAAGCGATTGGAAATGAAGGTGGCGGGATCGATGTTGAGGACAAAACAATTTTCATTGGAAATGAGCTTGTTGAAAATAGCGGTAATGACAATTTCGATGTAGATGGTGACCGTAATATTCTAGTAGGAAATACGCTTGTTCGAAATATCGATGATGCTTTTAATTTAGATGGAAATTTCAACATTGTGATTGGAAACAAAGCAATAGAAAATACTGAAGCTGGTTTTATAATTGATGATAATCAACACAATAACGTTGTGATCGGAAATCAATCCATTAACAATTTACAGGATGGAATACTAGTAGATGATGAGGCTTTTGATAACATTGTGATGGGAAATGTGTTTATTGGAAATAAAGAAGATGGGATCAGTATAGGGGATCTGACCCATAATAACACGTTCAAAGGAAATACGGTGATTGGAAATGCAAGGGGCATTTTCATTCGAAATAATGACTCCACTTTTGACCAAGAAAATAACATTGTTAGAAATAAAATTGTTAGAAATGTAGGTGCAGGGGTTTTCTTTGAAGGCGCTACCGGCAACACCATTCAAAATAACAAAATTGATAAAAATGGAGTAGGAATTTCCCTTAGCCCACAGGCTCCAACTTTAGCCCAAAAAAATGTGATTACCAAAAATTCTATTGTACGAAACAAAGGTGATGGGATTATTTTTGAAGAAAGCATCGATAATACCATTCAAAAAAATAAGATTAACGGTAATGAAGCGAACGGTATTTTACTAGATGTTAATTCCACCGACAACCGTGTCCTGTTCAATCGAGCATTCAAGAATGTCCTGATTGATATTCGAGATGATGACGATAATTTCTTCGAAGGAAACAAGTGCGGAACATCATTAGGTGGTAATGTGGATTGTCCGAATTAAGAGCCAAACTTGGCTCTTTTTTGTGTGCTACGGGCAGTCGTGTGTTTTGTTACACAAAACGATCGAACTTACAATTTTTTCTCTATTTATACATTAATTTTGAAATTGAATTGTTCGGATTGTTCCCTAATACTTATCCATTAAACCTTCCCATCAATACGGTATTATAGTAGTTCCCGTCAGATAGAATTTTGTCCTTTTTTAAAATACCTTCCACTTCAAAACCATATTTTTTATAAAGCTCTATAGCTTTATCATTGGTTTCGAGAACATTCAAAGTTATTTTCTTAATTTCATTTGAGTCTGCCCAAAAAACTGATTCTTTTAAAAGGTTTTTTCCTATACCATATCCCCAATATTCTTTTAATACACAGACTCCAAATTCTACTTTATGAGAAGTTCTTTTTAAATTGTTACCTTCACATCTTGAAAAACCTACAATTCTTTCATTAACTTCAACAACTAAAAATAGGTTACTAATACTCTCTGTATCATTTTTAATTATCTGTTTAAAACCTGATTCATCTATGTAAGACTCGCCTTTTTCTCTATCTAAATTTTCTGTTTCGCCATCTATCTGTATTCTAACTTCAGATAAGTTTTTTGCATCTTTCTCTATTGCACTCCTTACAATATATCGTAAATCGCTAATGTGAAATTCTTTTTGATTAACCCTCATTAATACCCTCCCTTATGCGGCAAACGTCCCTTTTAAGTGAATAACAACATAGATAGACAAAAAATAGTTATTCGTACAAGCACTGTCAACTTTCTTTTCATATAATATAGTATATCTAAATATAAGAAGGGAGGTGAATAACTATGACGAAACATGTCGTACCAACGGATATTAATTTACCATCGTTGGATATTAAAAGTAATACTTGGTCTTCTCAAAAGATTTCTTCTGCAATAAATAGCATCGTTGAAGCCGTTGTATCTGAAACAGACACATATCTAATCGAATTAGATAGATGGGGCATTTCCAATAACTTAACTAACGCGTTCGATACATCTACAGGTATTAATAGTGCCATTCAGTGGGCATATGAAAACGGATATACGAATGTAATCTTCCCTAAGGGAGAATACTTGATTCATGAAGATATACCTATTCTCCCTCAGAGTAGAACGATTTATGACCTAAATGGGGCAAAATTTAGAATCCAAGACAATAAAATTGAAAAATATGCTATTTTTGAACCTACAGATACAGAATATACAACGATAAAAAATGGTATTTTACAAGGTGATAGGTACTCTCACGATTATTATGAGGGGGCTGTACAGTGGAAAAGTAATACCGTTTATTCTATCGGTGACAAAGTTATTCCAGTAGGTCAAATAGGCGGAGAAACAACTCATGGTATAGCGCAATACTACTTCGAATGTACGTCTTCTGGCCTATCAAGCACAACAGAACCTATATGGGAATCAGAGCCTATAAAAGATGGGAATACCGTCAATGATGGTTCCGTTATTTGGACAGCTGTTCACAGTGGTACTCATGAATGGGGAGCCGGTATAGAATTAAAAGGGTTGTGCAGATTTACAGTTATTGAAAACTGCGAGATTTATGAAACGACTGGTGATGGAATTATTACTAGTGGAGCTTATAATCAAAAAGGCGTTGTCTATAAAACTAATATTGTAGAAGGATTTATTAACACTGATACTGGTACTATAGAAACATCAGATGAGTGGATTAGAACCAATAGAAGTTACAGTTTAACAGATTCACAAATTCAATCAAACGGTTATATTGCACTATATGGAAATGGTTACGGAAAATGGTACTTTGAAGTTAAACACTACAATGCTTATTTTTATGACATTGATGGTAACTTTATTTCAGTGGAGGAAAACGTAATATGGAATACGCCAATATACTTTCCTAAAAATGCAGATCATGTATATTTTTCAATCAATCAACCTATGCCCGACCTAGATTCAATAGAGGGTGACAGATTTGCAGAATTTAGAACACAATCGAATGTTGAATTTACTGTCATTCGCAACAATAATATTCATCACACAAGAAGAACAGGAATGGCTCTGGGATATTGTAGACAAGTAATTGTTGAAAACAATGAGATCCATCATGTATCAGGGGCTGCTCCAGAATGTGCCATTGATGTTGAAGATGGTAACTGGACAAATCAGCACTATCACTTTGAAAGAAACGTATGCCACCATAACGGGTTTTATGATTTAATTTTATTTTCTGGAGTGTACATTACAGTCAAAGATAACGTATTTAGTTCAACTTGTACAACAAATAATAATGTTCAGCATAGCTATTGGACAGGTAACAAATTCCTCCAAGATAGTCGCATGCTGGCTGCTGGTGAAATGATTATGAACGCTAACTATTTTTATGGCTCCTATCTCCAACTAACTAAAGGGAAAGAGAAGTTGATTTCAAATTGTATATTTGAAAATTCCTGGCTTGTACTAGACATTGATACTCCGTACACTTCTACTATTTCAAATTGTCGTTTTACCACAAATAATAATGCCAAGCTATTAAACATGTATTACAAAATTAGATTCCTAGGCGAAGCAGTCATTATGAAAGATTGTGTATTTACAGGGACAGATGAAATTTTAAGCCCTACTCATGTCATGAACGATGTTGGAAGCGGATACATTTTTGACGGAGTTATTTTCCATAAAACCAAGGGATTGGCGTTACCTAATGGAACATATGAAAACTGTAAATTCTTTGATTTAGAGGGAAATGTTTATAATCAAGGGCAAAGAGGTGAACTTGTTGTAAAGAATTGTATGTTTAAAAACCTAGCTACTAATGGTGGGTTAAAAATTAAAAATGCAACCAATGTAAAAATAATTGATAATGAGTTTACTATTAGTGGAAAAAGCAGGTATGCTATTAAGATTGAGGACATAGATAATGGAATCATTCAGGATAATCTTCTTCAAGGTAATGATATGAACTATTATGCCGTATCTCCATTGATTGATGTACCCTCAAGTTTTAATGGGACTAGACTTGTTATTGCTAGAAATACTTTCAGTACTAATCACCAAACACTAATGGCAATTAAAACGATTGATGCTGTGTCAGTTAATCCTATTATCATTAATGATAATGAAATGGATGATTGTACCCTGAATTTACGTCCATCTGATCATGAAGTAGATTCATATTACTATCCAAACTAATTAAAAACAAAGGAAGTGGATAATTCCCCTTAGTCCTTTGTTTTTGACTGTAAGCGAGATACACTGAAAATCCTTCAATGGAACATAATGGTTTTGGCTTTATTACCTTCGATTAGAACGTGGAACGTTTTACAAAAAAACCTTATTTGATACGGTTCACATTAGTGTAGCTAAATAAGGTTTACAGTAAAAAAGTGCCTGTCATTTTCGAATTCTATAATGGTAAGACAATTTCGTTTTATAACAGGCACTTTTAAAATTCAAACTTAATTAAAGTTGTACGGTTATTCTATTATTACTTTTATTTAGGAAGTGTTTGCGTCTATTTTGACTAAACCCCAACTTTATATTCTGACATTTTCGAAGGAGTTACTTTTTTTCTTTTACAATAAAGCAAGCCAATGGATTTGGCACTAATTTGGTATCTTCCTTTCATATTATTGAATAATGCCACAACTTTTCTCCTTATTTTAAATCCAGTATGCAAACTGACAGATGTTGACACAACAAACTCTTCTAATCCTTCATCTCTTTTCATACATTTTGAAGACGAGAGACATCCTTCATTCCAAAAAACAATATAAATCCTATTTTTCCAAAACATTCATTTTTTTCTTGATGGCATTTAGTTTCTATGGGATGATAGAGTTCGATTCACGTAATAACAAAGGTATATTTTGTCTCATCCCCTTTCAAAGCTTTTGGATAAAGCGGTAGGGTCTGATATTTCATATAAGAAAGTACATACAGAAGGGAAGTGAGTACATGGTTCGGAATCCAGCAGGTTTTTGGATTCGAATAGGCGCACACCTCATTGAGTCTATTATGTTTATCGCGTTGTATTTTATTTTTGGTATTATTTCGTTTGGATTTATTCTGGGTATTTTCGATGTGATTGGATTTTTATACCCGCTGTTACTTCCGGTCTTATGGGGCGGATACACGATCGGAAAATACGCGTGTCAGATACGCATAGTGAAAGTAAATGGAGAAAATGTGACCCTTTGGACCATGATTAAACGTCATATTTTTGGCACCCTAATATATGGAGGGCCATTTCTTTTTGCTTTAATCATTTCAATTTTAATCTTGTGGGGGAATATTGAAGAGTTCAACTCTTGGACTTTCGAGGGATATATAGAACAAATCGACGAACAAATCGGTGTCGATAGTGATTCTGCTTTGATTGCTCTTTTGCTGCTCTTTTTTGGTGTGCTTGGGTCATTTGCGGTCGCGTTAATTAGCGCAATTATGGTTGGAGCGCGCAAAGATAAACGCTCAATTCACGACTTGGTCGCTGGAACTTACGTGACCTATGACCCACCAGGTGAACCTACAGAACCAACAGGACCCGCCCCATCGATGGAATACACCGAGACCATTCAACCATCCGATAAATCATAGTAAAAACCCCTCACTTTCATTTGGCCAGAAGGTCGAAAGAAGCGGGGGTTTCTTTACGGGGAAAGGGCCCCATGAAGAAGAAAAAACCGCACTTACTTATGATACGGTTCACCGTATTGGGTGTAAGTGCGGTTTTTTATAACTTTTATTTTATTCTACTCATAAGATATACTTATGATGCTCCAAGGAAGTACCAGGCTATGTTCAACCCTACCGAATCTGCTCAAATTATTCTAATTAACTCATTTAGTTGGTAGTTACATTTACAAAAAAAATTAACTAGAAAATACGGGGGATGAATAATATGGCTAAACCATTGCACCTAATTCTTAAGTTTCCAAATAAGTTACTTGATGTTGGTGGTAAAGAAACCAATACAATCATAGAACATAAACAGTTATGTGAGTCATAAAACAGATTGATATGGGGACAAGGCTCACAAAGAAAATCAAGTGGTGTTGCTGAAAATAACAGGGAAATAATTAAGAAACAGATAAAAAAAGATATTAATACATATACTTTCTTTTTAGCTAACAACAACAATCAGAGAGAATTGTACGTTGGCAAAATGGTTAACATCTATGATAAGGGAGAAATATCTGCTGATAGTCCTTTAACAAATTTTATTCCTAGCTATTATGCTTCAAGAGTTGGTACTTCTGCTGATGACAATAATTTATTTGTGGATGTTACTACCTTCTTTAAAGTAGACTCCAACTATTTAGACAATATCAAACTTATGAGTAACGGAAAAGAGATACTTTCAATTAAAAATTCTAGCTCTGTTTTCTTAGTAAATATTGATGAAAAACTGGAAAAATTATTAATTGAAATTCTTAGCAACTCAGAGACAAACTTTCAATATCAGGCAGAACAAGAGAATGTGCCTGATGATGTAACAGTAGAAGACATACCTAAAAATAAACCATCAATAACATTAGGAAATGGTACTAGCTCATATAAAAGGGACTCAAGAATATCCAAGACAGCAATTGTTACAGCAAAATATAAATGTGAAATTGATGCTATCCATAAGGACTTTATTTCAAGAGTCACAGGCAAAAACTATGTTGAGGCACATCATCTGATTCCAGTAGAATATCAAGATGATTTTACTAACAGCATTGATGTAGAGGCAAATATAGTTTCTTTATGTGTAGGCTGTCATAAAAAACTACACCATGCTACATCCACAGACATAAAGTCATTAATTGAAAAATTATATAATAGTAGAATTAAAAGGCTAAAAGACTGTGACATTGAGCTAACTAAGGCTAAATTACTAAGCTACTATAAATAAAACATACTCTAACTAAAATAATAAAAGTAGCTTCTACTGTTAGTTGAATAATGTTTAACCTTTCTTCGACAACTGGAAAAGTGAACCTACCAGCACCAAGAAAAAACGAAGGAAGGACACTTTGTCGGAATCGTTGAAAGAATCTCAAGAGACACGAAAACAGATTGCTGTGGCTGCTGAGGAAAAAAAGGGTGGTTTTTGGTCGAGGTTGTTTGGTGGGAAATCTTAAAATTTTAGGAGTGTTTACATGTTTGGAGGGTTAAACAATTTACGCTTTGGATGAGAGCGGAGGTAGAAATATCAGAAGAAAGAAAAAGAGCCTATGTTGCGCTAACAACAAAGGCTCCGGTTGAAAAATAACCACATAGGAAAAGTAAGTATATCAACCAGCACCAAAGAAAACAATGCAGCTGACCACATTGCGGTTGGTTGCATACATAATGAAACGGAGGATTAAAAATGAAAGCGTTTTCTAAGATTATTCTAAGTATGATCATGTTTATTGGTGTGGTTGCTCCATATCAAGCGTCTGCATCTACACAGGATATGGAGGACATACAAGGAACTTCCAATCATTCCTACTCTGACGGAAGTAATCCCTCCGTAACCACACTTGATAATGGTCATATTTTAAACGTGTATGAAGATCAAACAAGCGATGATCTATTGTATCGATTAGGTCAATAAATAGACAATGATATCGATTGGTATAGTGATCCGATTAAATACGGGACAGGAGGAGCAAGTCCAACTGTAACTGTACTTGATAATGGAGATATAATAGAAATGCATGAAAATATATCGAATGATTATTTTACTTATAATTTAGGTCGTTATGAAGATGGAGAAATTGATTGGTATAGTGTAAATAATTCATATCATTCTAATGGTGAAAAACCATCTATTGTTGCGCTGGATGATGGAGTGGTATTAACGGTATATATATCAGATACCACAGACCGTCTTACCTATAATTTAGATGAATACAAAGATGGTAGACTTACTGCGATAAGTAGCGTAAGTAGTAATCCACATGAAGAGATGGCAGTTAATCGATCTGTGACCGTTATGGATGATGGGGGAATATTAATCTCTCAAGAAAGTGCTTCGGGTGAACTCTATTATGTAGTAGGAACTTACAATGGCGGAAGAACACTTGAATGGTTTGATCGGTCATGGACGAAATACGCTGATGGGAATAATCCTTCATTGACGGTTCTTGATGACGGTCAACTAGTAAACGTGTACGAAGATCAAACGAGTAATAATATCTATTATCAATTAGGAGAGTTTGAAGAGGGTGTTATAAATTGGTCTGATAAACCGATTCACTATAGCGTGGGTGAAAACCCTTCTGTAACGGTTCTTGATAATGGACATATAGCAGCAGTAAGAGAAGAGGATGGACTTCTTTATTATGACGTAGGTGAATATACTGACGGAAAAATTGATTGGAATATTGAAATACCAATTGAAATCCCAGAATTAAAATACTTAAATATTGACGAAGTAGATCCAGACAATAATTATGCTTGGGGAGAAGATTCTGCAATAACGGTACTACAAAATGGATTAGTATTAGCTGTTAAAGACCGTTTGGGTGATTTAGGTTTTCAATTAGGAGAGTATCTTGATGGTAAGATGTATTGGACAAGACCTGTTGATTTTGAAAAAGGTCATAATCCTTCCTTAACAACTTCATGGGACGGTACTGTGATAGTTACTTACCATCAAACTGGTTTTCCACAGCATCGACTATATTACCAAACTGTTAGAGTGCCAAATGTCGGTGAAATCTCCGCACTTTTTTAAATTTCTCAAGAGGAATTAACTCAACTATTTGTTTATTGTCAACAATACCCCCATAAAGTTCGCTAGAATCTGTCAATATGCAAGTAGCAAAATCTATCTGATCTTGCTGAGCTACGACAAACATAGAGTCGATAGTACCCCTAGCGAAAGAGGGCCATATAAAATTGTCTATATATATTTTTGGTTCCAATTCCTCACCGGTATATAATTCTTTCTTAGTTCTTGTTATTTTGAATAATTCTTCTTTTGAATTTGCAGTCATAACGCCATCTACATCTAACCCATCTGGCACATCATCTAAGTGATTGTCAATGTGAAAGAGAAATGAATTTTCTTTTATAGTACCTTTTAATCTTTCTAATTCCCAAGCTGCAAAAGCCCATGAATGGTCTTTCATTATGTATATATTCTTTTCGGGAATGTATATTTTCCAATCAGACATAGAATCAAAAATATCAATATCCATTTTAAAAAGCCTCCATAGATTTAGAGTTTAATAAATCAACTATTGTTTGTCTTTATTCCTCTCAAGCGAGTAGAACGACCTAACGAAGATACATCTTAAATCTTTAACCATGGTTTATATTCCACACCAATACCAGAGACACGACCTTCTTTAATCCACTTCTCAATTTTAGATGTTCTTTTTCTTTTGGACATTAAAACACCCCTTTAGACAATCATATCTAAAGGAGTAAAAACGGTGCAACTTTTTTTCAACCGGTATGACTTTATTGTGGTTATTCTATTTTTTTTATGAAAATAATTGTGCATAAAACGATCGTATTATGGACTTTTTTAAACGATCATGAAAACCTAAGGAAAAGCCATTTATGTTGTCCATAAAACCGTCTTTAATTCAAAGTGTGTTAAATGCAACAGTAAAACGTTTTGTGGACTATCGATGTGAATTGCGTATTACTTGATGTGAAGTGGGATTCATCAAACAGCATCCCTAAATGTTTTGTAAATTGAAAATCTACAAATAGGTTTTGATCTTTCATTTGCTAGTGAACAGTGGAAAAAAACGATTTATGTTCCTAAAGAAAATAACCAATATTTGATGTTATAATTTAGGGGATTACAATATTGGGAGGTATTAGATGAATTCAACTATGCTTTTTATTTTAACGGTAGTGTCTATGGCCATATGGGTCATGGTTTCCCGAGAATCTATACGTGAGTCAAAAGATAAAGAAAAAAATACAGGTAAAATGATGACGCTGATTGCAGCAGGTAGTTTAACTACCATATTTTTTTTAGTCTCACTCTACCAAAAATTGTAGTGGTGAAGGTCTATGATCAGCCCCGTTTAAACCGTGCCAAGCTTGGAATACCGTTTATCTCACTGAAGCCACTAATCATTTAAAACAAAATGGGGCGTTAGATGAGAATTGTTACCTCATGTATCACCTCTGGCATGGGAACATATTAATTTCCTTGGTGAATACAAGTTCGATTTACATTAGTAAAACTAGTTTACAGTCTTTACCGTCATTGAACATAACTAAAGCCGAATTTCCCTTAGCGTAGGGAAATTCGGCTTTTTTACTCCAAATATTGTCTTAGCGTATATTTCCGTTAAAATGTTGGCGGTACCCCTAGAAGGAAGGAGGTATTACGGATTAGAGGAACTATATAGCTAAAATAAATTGAAGGATTTATGAGAAGGACTAACATCCTGTGTCATTCTCTATACACAAAATAGTTTATACTACCTTGAACTGAGTTATTTTTTTCTACTAATGACCTAAACATGCGCAACCCACGATAATTAATAGAATAAAAAGCACAACAATTAAGATAAAACAGCTGCATCCAGAGTCAGAACCACCGCCACCGCCGTATACATAACCGCCACTACTACCACTCATACATTTCACCCCCCCAACAAGTAAATTAAGATGCACTTAAGCACTCTATATACTCTATGCTTCATTGGATTATGGTGGATAGATGAATGTCTGTAGTTAATATATTTTTATGGACCCTTCTGGTGCAAAAATTGTTCTGTCAGAGACATTCCTATAACCGATTCTGGTAGAAGATTAAATAAACAAGAAACTGAGGAGGATTTTTCTATAGTTATTTTGTCAAAAAACAAATAAGAGAATTAATTTAAGAGAAGGATCTCAAAACAGCCAAGGACGCACAAGAAATGTTAAAAGAGATGTTTAAAGACGTGATACAAGGGGTACCACCAACTTTGTTGTGGTTATTCCATTTTTTTACACTGTTTGGTTCCATAACTTAAAAGATTTGATACTACTTTCAAGGTGTAGTAATATCAAGACCTATGAAGGTGTCATATGTTAGGGTCATAAATGGAGGGTGAAAATCGTGAAATATGGATACGCAAGGGTTAGTACAGCGTCACAAGATTTAGAATCGCAAACTCAATTTCTCCCATTGGCACCAGATCCACTTTGTCCATATAAAAAAGAGGAGCACTAAGCCCCTCTTTTTTTGTTCAATTTCGTAATTTTACCTATACATTTTTCACCTGTTTTTATTACTACCTCCCTCAAATGACACTTTATATTGGATTGGCTCCAAATTTGCATGATAAGAAAGGAAGGAATAGGGATTCTTGATTATTTTGATTGGCTCAATCTGATTAGTCTGATCTACAAGGTACAAATAGTATAGACTGCCTAATACCTTAGCAATTTTCAATTCATGATCAGACAAATAGAAGGGACCGTCTGGATTAACGCTCTTCACTTCAATAAAACGATTTGGCTCTAACCCTGAAGTAGAGAATGATAAAATATCATAACCGGCGTTTACAAAACTGTCCGATATGCATTCTACACGATCAGCCTCCGCAATAAGCCCCTGTTCCTGAAGCCGTCGTTTTTCATAACAAAGAACATACTCTTCCGCTTCTCTACCCTTTCGCGCCTGTAGTTCCAAAATAGCATGTAACTCTTCCTTTGTAATAGGTGGCTGATGATCTCGTACCCATGCATGTTCACCCAACAATTCCAATTGATCATCAGACTGAACTGCAACACCCAGATAAATCATCTCTTCTGTCCACTGTTGGAGAGATTTAGAGATCGTTGAACGCATAGCCTGTCTTTTACCTGAATCATTAAAACAAAAATAATTCATCCACTGCTTGTTTGTCGCATCTTCTAACGAAACATACCACGACGCCATCAGCTTTTTCTGCTTGATGTTCAGATCATAGCAACCTTCACTCCCTGAATCGCATAAACGATGGCCTCTCGGCTTTATGAACAATTGATGTTTATCATCAATTCCAAGCAACTTTAAAAAAAGAAGAAGTTCTAATACTGGTTTCGACGCTTTTGTTTTTCTACCTCCAAGAAAAGAACTTTCCAATAATCGAAAAAGATAACTTTGAGTTATCTGGCATTGATACTTATTTTCGAATTCCTTTACAGTGCGAATTACCCATAGTAAATCACAAAACTTCTTCATGGCTTCATGCTCTGGATATGTTGAATTACCGTATCAAAATCTTTTTGAAGCTCATTATCCTGACCCCAACCTTCCTGAACCAAATCCAACGTACCGATAGGCATGTCTATATCTAAAACACTACGCATTAACAATGCTTTTTCCTGCAAACGCTGATGAATTACCTCGTCGATCGTTGCTTCACTCTCAATAATATAGTAAGTTGTAGTTTGTTCGTCCGACAATCCGATCCGATGAATGCGATCGAGAGACTGGAGATATTGACCGCAATTGAAACTCCTGTCTAGATAAATAGCATGGTGACAATCTTTGTGTAAGGAAATAGACTCCGCGCATGCAGCAGGATTCGCAATAAGAATACACGGCTTGTCTGATTGTTTGAATTGACGGATCTGCTGCTCTCGATTGAACGCCTCATCATCTTCATCACTTTTCGGTACGCCACCATAGATAAGGTAGGTCGTGATTCCAAGCTGTATAAAATCCTTTCTTAATTGAAAAATATTGTTAACAAATGTACTCCACAATAGCACTTTATGACCTTGATTAATTAATTTTTTCGCCAGTTCAATTGTTTTCTGTATCTTGTTTGGCTTTTCATATAGTGGATAATTCTCAATGAGTTTTACCATATCTCCCCCATCGTAAGTAAGTGGTGGTATCTCAAACTCTTGTGAGAAGTCACCCAAAAGGGCCGGATTTGAAGCAGTTTGCAGGAGTCGGATAATTTTTGCACGCCTGAATCGAGCCATTTGAGTAATCTCACGTGATGAAAACTCTTTTAATTCTTCAATAGTACGGGCGACTATTATATCGTAAACCTTCTGCTGTAACAACGACATCGGCACGGTAATCCTTTCAACCACAAAGGGAGGAAGATCCAGATCCTTCTTATTAATTCGGAAGAAGAAAGGACTGATTTTTTTCTGAATCCACTCAACATCATCTTTATTACGTTTCACTTCAGCTTTATAATGATTTTGCTCACCCAATAAAAATTTCCCTGGCCACAGAAACGTCATTTGTGAATAAAGGTCTAACAATCCGTTTGGCATCGGAGTTCCTGTACTTATTGCTCTTCGTTGGGCGTATGGCGCCAACTTTAAAAGTGCATTCGCCCATGTTCCATTCTCAAAACGTTTAATGTAATGGGACTCATCAACAACGAGCATTATTCGATACCGCTTCATTAGTTCAATCAGCTTAACTGCGTCTATAGCAGCCGTTTGAAAGGTTGTCAGAAAAAGGTCGGCACGATCAGGATTTTTGTATTTCTTCTCTCGATCCGTTCCTAAAAGGCGGTAACTTACTACTGATCTACCGAAGCATGCAGCAAATTCTTCTTCCCATGCCATAAAAGCACTCGGAGGACCTATCACTAGAATTTTCTCTATTTCACCCTTCTCTTGCCAAACCGAAAAACCAGCATATAGCATCGTTGTTTTCCCGCTACCCGGTACAGAAAAGTTGGCGGTATTCTTAACAGCTAGCATATGACGAACCGCTTTCTTTTGATAGGATTTTAATTCCCTCTTAAACCCAGGTAAAATAAGTGCTTCAACATCACCCGTTTCCTCTTTCACAGCTAGTCCCAGTTTGGATGCATCTTCAAAGATCTGCTTTTCATCACCAATCTTTTTGCTAAGAAGATCAACATTTCCGCTGACCTGAAAAGGGATTTTTTTTCTCCTAAAGAATGACTTTAGATCTTCAACAGTACTTCTAATTTTAATTAGGTCATCCATAACATAATTTTTCGAAAACTCACTTTTCACAAATCCTTGCTCCCGAAACATAAGTGAATATTGACCAACATACAACTCAGGGCACCTGGTTACATCAACAGTTAGCAAATTCCAGTCGTATTCGATTTTCACCATTGAAAATTACTCCTTCACTTTTTCCTTTATTGTGGAAACTAGTTCATCTAGCTCCTCAAATAAGACTTTAAAATCCTTCTTAGCAAAAGCATCGCTATCGTCCTGAATCTGTGTCAGTAGATTGATTGCTTTCTTTAGTAGTTCTTCTGAACGATCGTTGTTACGCTGCATTCTAGACATTTCCGCAGCAGCTGTTACGTCGTTGAAAATTTCTTCAGAAGTAGCATTGTCCTGTTTGAACATATTTTTCGTAAGCACCTTAAATATCTTGTCGTCGACGAATGCCTCTCTGAGATTCCGGATATGGTCACGTTGGGTAATCGTTTTGTCAAAGTCTTTATCTAAATTCACTTCAAGTATACGGTACATAATGTCAATCACTTTCTCATTTTCGAAAGGATTGAACCCAAGCTTCTTCAGCGCGGCGATTTCCTTTTGAATCTCAACAAAATGCTCGTTTAAATTCAGTAAGATCGTATAGTTCTCCGGCTGGTCGATAGAATGCAAAAAACCATCGACTAAATCAAGGCGGTCTTGATATTCTTTAAGTTTTTTAGGTTTCCAGTCCAGTGTTTCAAGTAGCTCCTGCTCACTCATGTGCTCCAATCCTTCTTTAATCTTTAATAAATCATTTATAGGGTTATATTCTTCCTTTAAATCAGTTTTAATCTGGAATTGGACTTCCAACTTATAGATTTCTTTTGCAGGCACATTCGCCGGAAGCCGGTGAACCAGCAAATACTGATAGCATGAACGTGGGGATTTTTCGTTGAGACGTTTCATACAGGCTAATCGACGATTTGCGTCCACCAGAAAGCCATCTTGCGTTATAACGCCAGGACTTAGCTGACCGTAACTCTCCAAGTCATTTAAAAGACGTTCGGATTTGGCATTCTTAGGAATCAAAAGGTCTATAAAATAAGATTCATGGGCAGGGTTACGATTATCTAATTCGAAACCGATCTCCTGCTCCTTCAAGCGTTTCTCTGCGGCAAAGCGTCCATTATCAACATTGAAGCTGAGTAAGGAAATCGGGATCTTGTATACCGGCAATTCCTGTGGTTGTCCCATAAACAAAAGCATTTGCTTTGAACTAATAGAGGATTTTCCACCATTATCGATATATTGATCTATTGCATTTGCCCGTTCTGTCCACCCTGTTAACATAAAGATCACTCCATTTTGATAGTATTTTTTATTCATATTTCAATTATTCTCTATTAAAATAGCTTTAAAACCCTTGAAACTAATTTTTATTTTATCCATACTTACCCCCTTACCTTAAAAGTGAACTAAAAAAAGACAATAGCTGTTACAGCTATTGTCTTTATTCATATCTAGTTCCTTATTCACTTTGATTGAAGAAAACAACTTTGTGAATATGGATCAGTTAAAGGACATTTTAGAAAGAGAACATCAACTGAATTTAAGTCAAGCCACCTTGACACGAGATTTTAAATATTTGGGTATTGAGAAAAGAGAAGGAGTGTACAAATACGTCAGTCGCACAAAAAAACAAATCCATCAAAACAAAGCAACAGAATTGGTTCAGGATCATGTAACGTCTTTTGACAATGACCTGTCGGTTCATCATATTAAAGTGCAAGATGGAAAATCATCAGAAATTGCTCATCACCTTAAACAAGGCTATGCTGCAGTAGTATCTCATGTACAAGTGGATGGTGACACATTGATCATCTACCTACGCAAAGGGAAAGACGCTGAAGAACTATTAAACACTTTAGGTCAACGTTAATTTAGAAAGCTCATCAAATCCTAGTCCCAATAAACTAAATGTCATGAAATCAACACCCTTTTGAAAATAGAAAAAGGATATTGATGTCGGTAGTTAAACATCTATATCCTTTTATAATTGGTTTGGTTGATTTACTTTATATCCTCTGACTCCTGCTCTTTAAAAGAGGCACACCATCTTTTAATATCTCCCCATACACCCTTTCCCCATCTTTCAGGCAAATTAAAAAGAGTAGATGATTCGTATCAGCGTCTAACGCCACACAAAACATCCACTCATTTTCTTCTGTTTCATATACACAGGTATTAACTACAACCTTCTCAGATGTAGCATCCAACAGCTGCTCTGACACAAGGTTGTCGTCCAACTCATCTTTATGTAAAAGAACCGATTCTTCTCCTACCAATTTCTCGTCAATTTCAATGCCGTATTGCGTTAACATAAAAACTCTAAAATCATCTACGTTATAATTGTACATACTGACCCCTCCATTTTTTACACATGCCCTTTTTCTTTTAATGACGTATACTTCCCAGTAATGGAGTTTGATAGCTTTGTATTCCTATTCTCTTAATGTAGATTTTTACTACCAACTCTATTTCTGATGTTTTTTTGAATAACATATTGAGCCTGTAGTCGCTAAATAAAAAAGGATAGTATTTAGCGTCTATCTGCTACATACTATCCTAATTACCATTATGGTAGAAAAATTATAAAAAACCTCACTTACTTATGGTACGGTTCACCCCTATTAATCCGAAACGCCCGATAAACTTGCTCCAACAACACCAACTTCATCAATTGATGAGGAAAGGTCATTTTTGAAAATGACAATGCAAAGTCGCTTCGCTTCATTACTCTTTCACTTAACCCTAGTGATCCTCCAATGACAAAAGCAATTTTACTTTTTCCGTAGGTGGCGAGCTGGTCAAGTTGTTTGGCAAGTTGCTCGGAGGTGAGCTGTTTTCCTCCTATTTCGAGGGTGATGACGTGGGTGTCTGGGCTGATTTTGGATAGAATCCGTTCGCCTTCTTTTTGTTTAACGATGGTCATGTCGGCTTCGCTCAAGTTTTCAGGTGCTTTTTCGTCTGGGACTTCGATAAGGTCGATGGTGGCGTATGCGCCGAGGCGTTTAGTGTATTCGGCGATGCCTTGTTTTAGGTATTTTTCTTTGAGTTTGCCGACTGTAATGATAGATATTTTCATGGTGTGTCCTCCGTGTTTGGTATGTGTTTATTGTACAGGAAACGGGAGTCACTGAGGGATTTTGATCATTTTTTCGTATCAAAAAGTCTAAGAACCACCTCCTCAATTACAAGATCTTGTCCCCACTTGATTAAATTAACAACGACAAACGGGTCCATTCTGTCGTCCAGATAACGAGGCACATCGCAAAACGATTTGTTCTATCTAGAAGAATACAAAATGATGGGTATACGAAAAGCCAAGCGATGGTATCACTTGGCTTTTTCGCTCGTTCAGTGGGCATTGACCTGAAACACACTCATGCAAACTTATGCCGTGGTCGTCTTATACTTTGCCACCCTGCTTTTGTTATTCACATTGTGGATATCGAATTCCGTCTGATATAGCACTACATTATTGAAAGCGATATCATTTTTTTGTCGAAGAAAGGCTTAATTATACTTGTTGCCATCCGCTTTCTGTCTTTTTCAGGTGCATTATTCACAAGAATCTTATCTATTTCAAGGTTTGTCGAAAAAAGTTATTCCACTCCTATAAACACTTTATCCACAAAAGTTATGCACATATCCACATTCTCTATCCACATGTCGTATGAGATCATTCGTTCGCCACAAGATATACCGGTTGCTTTCGACAATATTCACAAGTTGTGGACAAAACCTGCAAGTTATCCACTGTATTTAAAATAGGAAATGTTTCTTGCTCATCCACAAACACATCGATTGCAAGTTCAATATGTTCCTTGCAACAATAAATCTTCATCTTTACTAGCTCCTTCATTTTTAAATTTCATTTATTGTAGCATATTTTACTTTTTCGTTAATTCACCCTCTTTATTTCTAATCGAACGTAATCGTGTACGTACGGTTTTTTTGTTCCCTGGAGCCACAGGATCCTTTAATCAAAAAAAGAGACAGGAATCCATTAAGGTTCCTGCCTGCAATATATGTGAACTCACCCTTTACAATTGTGCATCATCTATAAGGGTGAGGGTGTACTCTTGCAATTCACCGTTTCTGTACACTTTCACTTGCATGTCATCTCCGACATTTTTTTCAGTGTAAAGGTGCTTACGTAGTTCGATCATGTTATCGATTTTTTGACCATCCATTTCGACGATCACATCCATGCTTTGAAGACCTGCTTTGTCTGCAGACGAGTTTTGTACGACATTATCGACAACAACACCTGATGTCACTTCTTCAGGTAGTTTCAATTGCTCGGCTCCCCGATACATAGTTGGTACATTTGCAAGGTCAATGAGCTGTACTCCCATTGTTGGACGTTGTAGCTCACCTTTTGTCTCAAGGTCTTCTATGACTGGCACTGCCATGTCAATTGGGATGGCAAGTCCAATTCCTTCTACGGATGATTCAGCAATTTTCATGGAGTTAATGCCAATAACCTGTCCTTCGATATTTACAAGTGCACCCCCACTATTACCAGGGTTAATTGCAGCATCTGTTTGGATAACTTCTGTTTGCCAATCGACTTGACCGTCTTGGTTACTGTCCACTGGAATTGTACGTTCAACACCTGATATGACACCTGTTGTAACAGATCCTGAGAATTGCAGTCCAAGTGGATTCCCAATTGCAATAGCCGGTTCACCTGGTGTTAATGAAGAAGAAGTACCGAATTCAGCAACCGTTTCAATATCAGTTCCATCAACTTCTAGTACAGCTAGGTCTGTCAAAGGGTCGCCTCCGCGAACTTCCGCTTGAAGCTTCGTACCATCAGTAAGTGTAACTTCTACTTCCTCCGCACCTTCAATGACATGATTGTTCGTCACGATAAATGCACTGCCACCTTCTTTTTTATAAATGACACCAGAGCCAGTTCCAGCTTCTCGTGACTCTTGGTCTTGGTTAAACATGTTACCACCACTTTGGAGGTTGGTAATGCCAACCACTGCGTCACCCGCTCGTTCAACTGCTTGTGTGACATCAGATGTGACATCATACGAAACATTTTCAGTTTGTGGCAGTGATCCGTTTTCGTCCATTTGGCCTAATGTATCATTATTTGATGGAGTAAAAATGTAATCTGAAATCATCGGTAATGCCAGCACAACTACAAGCGCACCAATGATAAGACCAGATAAACTTGATACGAAATACCCTCCCTTGCTACCTTTTTTTGATCTCGTTTCTCTTTCTTCATGATCGTCGTAATAACCCATTTATTTATCATCCTTTCTTTTACGATTTTCTATAGTTCATAGTATAAGGACCCAAGATGAAAATTAGATGAAAAACAATTAAAATTACAAAGAAATTTTTATCCATTTGTCGATTAAGGTTATCTTTTCAATCTATTATACAGAAAATTCATGCTATAATTAATATACTTATGAAAGGTGGCGATTTGAGATGAAAAACGTTAACATCATCCATTTCAAAAACAGTGGAGAAATAAAGAACAGCTAATCGAGCGATTCAACTTATTAAGCTGAATGCTCGATCGCTCGTTTGACAATTAGGAGGGCATTCATGCTAAACAAACAAGGATTCGATTTATGGGCAAATGATTACGATCAAACGGTTCAGGTAAATGCAGAAAATGATTTATATCCGTTTGCTGGTTACAAAACGATTTTAAATACGATTTTTAATGAAGTGATGCAAAAAAAGAAATCAACTGTTCTAGATATTGGATTCGGCACGGGGATTTTAACTACAAAGCTATATGAACATGGACATCGACTAGATGGGGTTGATTTTTCGACACAAATGATTGCCATCGCACAGGCTAAAATGCCTAATGCTCAACTAATTGAATGGGATTTTACAAACGATCTTCCAAGTAATGTTCATTCCAAAAAATATGACTCTATTGTAAGTACGTATGCACTGCATCATCTCACTGATAGAGAAAAAATATCTTTTATCCAATATTTACTCCCCTTTCTTTCAGAAACAGGGAAAATTTTTATAGGAGATATTGCTTTTTTAACACGTGACGATCTTGATTTATGTAGGGAAAAGAACATTTCTTATTGGGATGATGACGAGTTTTATTTTGCATTTAATGAACTATATTCTGCATTGAAAGACGTCTGCCTATGCGAATTTCACCCCATCTCTCATTGTGGTGCGGTCATAATCATTTCAAACAAGTAACCAGTATGCACTGATCATATTTTATGATCAGTGCTTTTTATTCCCCTCTTAACGTCTCTCCCTTGACAACTCCTCACTAACCCTCCATGATGGAGGCAACTTATTGAAGTAAAAGGAGAGCGTACGATATGAAAATTGAAGAGGTATTGGAATGTTTACAGCAGTGGGTTGAGGAAAACCACTCCCACACGATGCTTGGTGAAACAGCAAAATACATTCCGGCTCTCGCCGAACAAGATAAGAACCAACTTGGAATCTGTATTATGGATTTTGATGGAGATACGTATAAAGCGGGCGATACCGAAGTTACTTTTACACTTCAAAGCATTTCGAAGATCATCAGTTTTATCGCGTTATGCCATTTTAAAGGATTGGATTTTGTGTTGGATAAAGTGGATGTGGAGCCTACGGGTGAATCGTTTAATTCAATTATCCCATTTGAAATTCATCGTCCTGGTAAACCATTTAATCCGCTCATCAATGCCGGTGCAATTACGGTGTCCTCTATGTTACCTGGTGATACTGTTGATGAAAAATACGAGCGATTCATTGCCTTTGTTGAAGGCATGATTGGTCATCGACTGCATTTAGATGAGGACGTATACCAGTCGGAGTGGAAAACAGCTCACCGAAATCGAGCACTAGCTTATTACTTAAAAGAGTCAAACCTACTTGATTTGGATGTGGAAGAGGCGCTTGATATTTACATTCGCCAATGTTCAATTTGCATTGGATTAGAGGATTTAGCAAAAATTGGTCTTGTCATTGCACACGACGGTTACGACCCAATTACCGAAAGACAAATATTCAGCAATGATGTGGCTCGCATCGCAAAAGTCTTGATGGTAACATGCGGCATGTACAATTCATCAGGCAAATTCGCAGCGCACGTTGGGATACCAGCAAAAAGTGGCGTATCTGGTGGAATTATTGCTGCCGTTCCACCTAAATGGCATTCTGATGAAAAAGCATTTCGTAAAGGATGCGGCATTGCAGTGTTTGGTCCGGCAATTGATGCGAATGGGAACAGCACTGCAGGCACAATGTTATTACGACAAATTTCTACTGAATGGGATTTTAGTATTTTTTAATAAGTTGATTGAAAAAAAGACCGTCCACAGCGATCTTTTTTCCAGGTTTGGATGATAGGGCTAACCATCCTTTTCAGATCTTAAATCGTCCCCTCTCTCGCTGTCCTCACTACTCCTTCATCATACTCGAAATCATCTCTCGATCCATCGGACCCATAAGTTTTTTTGTGATCAGGCCGTCTTCATCCAGGATATAGGTGGTTGGTATAGCGATGGCTTGAAACTGATCACCTAGCTGGCCAGATTCGTCCATAAGGATAGGAAATGTTAGGCCATAATCTTCTACAAACGATTCAACTCGGTCAATACCGTTGTCCATATTCGTTAAATTCACCGCCAACACCTCAACGTTATCCTTATCAGCTTCTTCCTCATAATATTCCTGTATATGCGGCATCTCTTCTATACAAGGGCCACACCACGTAGCCCATAAATTCAAGATAATTTTTTTTCCGCGATAATCACTTAATGAAACAATGCTTCCATCCAAAGTTGTTGTTTGAAAGTCTGGTGCTGCTTGACCCTCTTTGAGTGCTCCTCCAGAGGTAACAACTTGAGCCGAGGAATTGTCAGATGGCATCACTGCATATTCCTGTTGGCGCGCTAATTCCTCTTGTCTCTCTTGTTTATCGTTTACAACATTTACGATTAAAGTAATTATTAACCCTACAACTAAAATGAGCGCGAGAATTCGTTTAATCATGGTTACATCCCCTTTCGTTATAGAAAACGTGATTCAAAATATTAATCTATATAATCTCACCCTCTATCATAATCATATTTCGCAAGCATAACGTACACAAACGCTCATTTTCACAAAAAATTCAATTCCAACACACAAAAAACCACATTCTACTAATTAGATTGTGGTCTTTTCTACGTCAAATGTTGAGGTCAAGTGAAATTACCTTACTTTTTTGTTTCAATTTTAGAGGGACAGTTGTCGCCACTACTCCTTCATCAAATTCGAAATCATCTCTCGATCCATCTCACCAATGATTTTTTTCATGATTATTCCATCTTCATCCAGAATATAGGTTGTTGGTATAGCGAAGGCTTGAAACTGGTTACCCAGCTGGCCAGTTTCGTCGTCCATAAGGATAGGAAATGTTAGGCCAAAATCTTCTACAAACGACTCAACTCGACCGATGCCATTTTCTACACTCGTTAAATTCACAGCCAAAATCTCAACGTTGTCCTTATCGGCTTCGTCCTCGTAGTATTCCTGCATATGCGGCATTTCAGCTATACAAGGTCCGCACCATGAAGCCCAGAAATTCAACATGATTTTTTTTCCGTGATAGTCACTTAACGAAACAACGCTTCCATCTAAAGTCGTTGTTTGAAAATCCGGTGCCACTTGACCTTCTTTGACCACTGCCCCAGAAGTAACGACTTGAGCCGAGGAATTGTCAGATGGCCTTTCCCGTTGGTACGCTAATTCATCTTCACTCAATTGTTTATCGTCTACAACGTTAATAATTAAAATAATTATTAACCCCGCAACTAAAATGAGTGCAAGAATTTGTTTAATCATGGTTTCTCTCCTTTCGATAGAAACAAAATTCAAAATACTCATTATATTATTATTTCCCTCTATCATAACTGATATTCACAAATAATTCATTTCCACCACGCAAAAACCACAATCTATCAATTAGATTGTGGCATTTTCAATTAAATAGCATATAATTCAGTTGGCTTTTTCTCATCAGTATCATACAAATCAAACTGTTCACCGACGATATGCCCGCGTTCCTGTAAGGTTTGCATAACACTCATTCGAGCCAAGTCTTTCATGTTGTTGTCTTTTGATAAATGAGCTAAATAAATTCTCTTCGTGTTATCTCGAACCACATCACTCATAGCAAATGCGGCATCTTCGTTGGATACGTGGCCTACATCGCTCAAAATACGACGTTTAATGCTCCACGGATACCGGCACATTCGAAGCATACCTACGTCGTGGTTGCTCTCAAACACATACGCGTCGGCCCCTTCAATAATCCCTTTCATCCGATCGCTAACATAACCTGTGTCCGTTACCAAAACAAGCTTTTTTCCATTTTGATGAAAGACGTAAAACATTGGTTCAGCAGCGTCATGTGACACGCCAAATGATTCAATATCAAGACTACCGAACGTCTTTACCGACTCCATCGGAAAGATGAATTTTTGCTCTGAATCAATTTTTCCGATTGATTGTTCCATTGCTGCCCACGTCTTTTCGTTAGCAAAAACAGGCAAATTATATCGACGCGCAACAATCCCCAGTCCTTTTATGTGATCGCTATGCTCATGTGTGACCAATAAACCGCTCAAATCTTTCATTGAGCGGCCTATTTGTTGGAACAACAGCTCCATTTGCTTGCCACTCAACCCTGCATCCACAAGAAACGAATGTTCCTCGGTCTCCACATAGATCGCATTACCCGTACTCCCGCTCGCGAGCACACTCATGTGCATCGTCATATCATTTCACTCCACTGCCGCTTCATTTTCTTCATTGATCTCAAATACACTTCCATCTACTGCATTGACATAATGAATGACTTGTTCACCATTTTTTTGTTCAATGTCCAAACGCCAAGTAGGGGTTAAGACTTGAGTCTCAGAAGTATTTTCTCCATCGATCTTAAATACACTGCCATCTACATTTTCTTCCAAACGCCCGGTAGGGGATAAGACTTGAGTCTCAGGATTTGATTCAGCTAAATGGATGAATGTGTAATACCCTAGTTCTACGTCCACCTTAGAATCTGGTTCTACTAAACTCTTACGATACAATGCCTCAAGTGCTTGACTTGGTGGAATCAGTTCTTGAACTTCAGCAAACTCTTCTATTGAAGTTAACATCGTTTGCTCGTAAGAATCAACCGCTGCCTTTTCATTTAAATAAAAAACTAGACGTCCATTTATATTATGATATAGATCCATATCTTTATAAACTTGATGGTAAATTAGGCGCTTCGGATCTTCTTGATACTCCAAAAATTTATATTCTTCGCCGCCTATAACAAACTCTTCTAAATAGGATTTAAGTTCTTCTGGGTTTTCTGGGTCTTCCACGGCGATTGAATCATCATTGAGGAAAACTAGAAGCTTTTTTTCCTGTTTGTTATTTCTGACTATGGTGGAAGCTGACTGATCCATTAACGAACTCTCTTCATCAGCTGAAAATTCATGCACTCTCGCATTTAAATAAGGATACTCATCCTTTTCTGAAGGAATTTGAGTTAAAGATATGTTCTCTTTCTTGATTTGTTGTTCCAATGTTTGTTCTTCTCTTTGTGCATACTGGCTAGTTTCCCATTTTTTTATGAACTCCGTGAACAAAAAAACGTTCAAAATCAAAAACACGACGATAAAGATTGTTGTTGCTTTACTCCAATCCATCCAAATCTCCCCCTCCATCAAACGGAACAGGTTGCCAGTTACCCTTGTATCGATAGAACCACATCGGTTCAAGCTCATACAAGACACCGTTTTTGGAATCCCTGGTCATACGATAAGCAACCGTAATATCTTCTAACAGTTTAGGATCATAATCTTCCTGCATTTCCAGCGTCTCTTTAACTTCATACCCAGATTGCATTTCTTTTGTATCTCCAGCAGGCACATAATCGTCTAATATCATAAACGAACGATCATACTTATAAATCCTTTTCTCTCCCCACTCTTGATCAATTTGTGCAGCACCTTGTTCATTAAACACTGGCAGACCCTTAACATAAAGACGGAATGTGATCTTTTGATTAGATGCATCAAGATCATATAAATAATAGTCGTTCACCCATCCAGCGTGTTCATTGACAAACCGATGACTTTTTTGAAATAACTCACTGGCATCTCCAACAACGGATGTTTCGGATGTTTCGGATGTTTCGGATGTTTCGGATGTTTCGGATGTTTCGGCTGAGGGGTTCACGTAATTTAATGTATTGTTTAAAGAGTCTACTTTCATTAAGCTTGAACGATCAATATACAGCGTTTCAGTTTCATTTCCTAAAATATTTGTATTGGTATTTACTTCTCCTTGGTCAGGGAAAAGTGCGTCCCGAAATCTAGTTGAATCAATTCTCTCCATTACATATTTATATTGAAACTCTTCTTTTCTAATTTCAGGTAAAAAAAGTATACGATCACCCGTGTCGTATGGAAAATAGCTTTGGTACCCTGACGTCGTGGAAACGATGTTTAAATTAAATAACTCCTGTAATTCCTCTAACTCCTCTACTTTTGCTTCATATACAACTCTTGCATCATACGAAACGAAGTAAACACTAAACGTCGACGTTTCCTCTTCATTCCATTCGACAACTATTCGATCAAACGTTGTCGCAGGAAGGATACTATCTCCAAACTCCAACACTTCACCATACGAAGTGAAAGGCACTTCTGATGGAAAAATAACTTCAAGGCGATTGACTCCGTGAACCAAATCCTTAAATTCCTCTTCTGACAAAGCAAGGGGTTTTACATTAAAGAATGTCGGGTTTTCTATAATTGAGATCAGTTTATCGATTTCGGTTTCACTGGAGGTTCCGTAATTTGAATCAGATTCGGACCCATGAACAAGAAAACGACTCGGCTTAATCAGTTGGGATGTAGATCTGATTTCATTAATGGAAACGTCTACTGCGGTTGTTGACTTTATTGTATCGTAGGTAGGTTGATACGACCAAACATTCCACGTCAACAGGCCACTTAGTACAACAAGTAGCATTAACAGTATAGATTTAAACAAATCAATAGTCATGACCATTCATCCTCATTTGTTGAATCATATGGAAGAGTAAAGTATACCGTTGTCCCTTTACCCTCTATACTCGATGCCCAAATTCGTCCACCGTGTGCTGTGATCATTTCTTTGGAGATGGCAAGCCCAAGTCCTGTTCCACCAAGCTTTCTTGCGCGTGCTTTATCGACTCTGTAGAAACGTTCGAAAATATTCTTTAAATTTTCGCGTGGAATTCCTACTCCTTGGTCAGAGACACTAATCACAATCTCTCCTTCTTTCTCATTCTTTTCAACCTTAAAGCGTAGTTGTCCACCTTCAGGAGAATATTTCAATGCATTAGAAATAATATTATCTAACACCTGCGTCATTTTGTCGGTATCAATTTCGACATAGAGTAGTTCATTTGGAAGCTTCGTTTTAAATGTTACGCTTTGTGATCGTCCCATTTCAAAACGGTCAATGATCCGCTGATAAAAATCGTTAAAATTAACCCAATCTTTATTTAGACGGTAATCTTTGCTGTCCATTTTCGATAGCTGTAATAGATCGTTAACAAGTCGAATCATCCGCTCTGTTTCCGTCTGCGTTACATTTAAAAATTGAGGGGCGATCTCTTGATCCTTCCACGCTCCTTCAGCAAGTGCTTCTAAATAGCTACGCATGGTCGTAAGTGGTGTTCTAAGCTCATGTGATACATTTGCTACGAATTCTCGACGTTCTGCATCAATTTTTTCCTGCTCTGTAATATCATGCAGTACGGCAATCAGACCATTTACAAACCCGGTTTCTTTTTGAATGATCGAGAAGTTTGCACGCAAAACATATGGGTGACCTGATGTACTGAAATCGAGAATGACTGAATCTTGTTGGCTCAGTAAGTCATCAAACGAATACACTTCCCCAACGCCAAGGAGGTCTGTTATTTCCTGTGAGAGCACTGTTTCACGTGAAACATTTAGCATTCCCGCTGCTGAGTCATTGATTAAAATGACGCGCCCCTTACGATCAGTCGCTATTACTCCATCTGTCATGTACGAAAGCACAGATGAAAGTTTGCGACGCTCTCCTTCAGTAGTTGCTTGTGCTTCTTGTAGCTGCTTCGTTAAGTTATTGAACGTAATGGCAAGTTGACCAATCTCATCATAGCCATACACTTTAACTTGCCTCGAAAAGTTTCCTTTAGACATCACTAGTGCTTGCTTTCTCATATCTGAAATAGGTCGGATAATTGTCTGGGCCAGCAGCACGCCTAATATGGCTGTTATAACGATCGAAATAACTGTTCCTGCAGATAAAATACCATTGATTTCATCCATTTGTTCGAACACATTTTCAATCCTAGAAACAATGTAAATCGCCCCAATGACATCCCCACCAGGAGACTTGATCGGGGATGTAAGAACCCAAATCCTGTCTCCGTTAAGTTCAACAAAAATTTGATTAGTATCTGCCCCTGTCAATTCATCACCCGATAAGGCGTACTTAACCACCTCTTCAGTTGTTGGTTGACCAACAATTGATTGGTTATTTTGATCAGAGGTACCTAGTATTCTATTTCTTGCATCGATTACCTGAACTTCCTGAACATCATCCGAGTTTAAACCTTGTAACAATACACGAATCGATTCAGTCAACTCTAGATCATCCTCAGACCTTGTCCCTTTAATATCAGCAAGAATTTCTTCTCTAACAGTGTATTCAAGAGGATTGATCCGCTCTTGAATTGACTGTTGAAAGTTATAAACGAGTGTCTCTTCAAGATTTCTAGCAAAATACACACTAATAATTTGCATTCCAAGTGCGATCAGTAATACATATATCAATACAAATTTGAAGTGGATCGATCGAAAAAAACCAACTTTCCTCATTCACATTACTCCTGATCCGGATTTCTCAAATAATACCCTACGCCACGTCGTGTAACGATCCACACGGGATGACTTGGATTATCTTCAATTTTTTCACGCAAACGACGAACGGTAACATCCACCGTACGTACATCGCCATAATAATCGTAGCCCCATACGGTTTGCAGTAGGTGTTCGCGTGTCATTACTTGACCGATATGCTTCGATAAATAATGAAGTAATTCGAACTCTCGATGAGTAAGCTCAATTGTATCTCCGCGTTTAGAAACCATGTACGCATCTGGGTGAATCGTTATCGCACCAACTGACACTTCATTCGTTACGCCCTCTTCTTCCAGTTGCCCTTTTAAAGCTTGATGACGACGCAAGTTTGCCTTCACACGCGCTACTAACTCACGTGTACTAAACGGTTTTGTTACATAATCATCTGCACCCAATTCAAGACCAAGAACCTTATCAATCTCGGAATCCTTTGCTGTTAACATAATGATTGGCATATCATACTTTTTACGAACCTCACGACACACTTCCATTCCATCACGGATCGGTAACATGATATCAAGCAAAACCAGGTCCGGCTTTACTTCTTCAATTTTCACAAGCGCTTCATCACCATCATAAGCACAGTGAACTTCGTAGCCTTCTTTCTTTAAATTAAACTGAAGAATATCTGCAATTGGCTTTTCATCATCGACGACTAGAATTTTTTTTTCCATATCACTATTCTCCTTTATCAATCATCTATTTTAAAAAACTTTCGTTCAATTCGATTAAACGTTTCTACACGTGTATAGATAATGTATCATGTTATAGCATATTATTCACTTATTTGGTGAAATCAAAAGCGCAAGTAGCTGGTCAGATCCGACAAGCATACACACGCAAAACATAGCTTTTTCACATTTCAGATTAAAAATAATTCATTTCCTCGGAAATATTTTTCGACATTTTTCGTGCTTAGTTTTAAAAAAACCCCTGACCCATAGTGAGCCAGAGGCAATCGTTCTTTACAAATAATCCATTGGATTCACAAGTGCACCGTTGGAATACACTTCGAAATGCAAGTGAATGCCAGTAGCAAACCCTGTCTCTCCCATAATTCCAAGTGAATCCCCTTGTGATACAACTTGTCCAGGTGATACATGAATTTTACTTAAATGTGCATACACCGTTCGTAAACCATTATCGTGATCGACAACTACCTTGTTACCGTAGTCCCCATCCAAACCTGCTGATACAACCGTCCCATTATCAACATTATTGATTGTGTAATTATCTGGACGTGCAATGTCAATTCCTTTATGATTTTTTCCCCAACGAGGGCCTTGTTCACTAGAAATATAACCACCATTCGTTGGCCACACAAAAGAGCCCGTTCCACGCGAAGGAATTTCTTTCGTTCCTACCTCAACAATTTGATCCCTAGGATCTTTTGTCACTTTTTCATCAGCCTTTGACTCTGATACTTGCTCGCCATTCTTCTCACTTGTTTGAAGTGTATAAACACGTTCACCATTTTTTCCTTTTTTCTTAACTTTCGTATCTCCTTTTAAAAGCTCGTCATCTTCGACAATTTCCTCATCAAATTGGATTGCCTCTTTAACTCGTTGTTCTTTTTCCACGTTTACCGAGAAACCTGCGATGTGCTTTTTCACCTTCAGTTCCTCTTTTGGAGTCAATTCATCATCTTCCAATAAATCAGGGTTCAATTTTAATAATTCTTCAATTTTCATATTGTGTTCTTCTGTGATACTTTCAATTGTATCCTCTTCAGCTATTCTATAAGAGACTTCTTGTTTTTGACCTTTTAATAATAGTTTCGCAGCTTCTTCAGGGGTTGTAAGATTTGCTGGATCGATCAGAGCATATTCCGCGTCTTCGTATCCTTCAACCGTTATTTCTGTGATTCTAGTTTCATCTATCTTTAAGTTCGAAGTAGATTGTTTTTCAAACGTCTCAAGCTCTTCTTCTGAAACAGCACTTAACTTGATTTGACGAAGCATTTCTTCAACCTCTTCATCACTCGATAAATAAGCAACCCTTTTTCCATTAAGCTCAACAGCTTTTGCTTCTGTTTGGAAGGAAGCTTTTTCTTGGATCATGCTTAACACTTCTTCATCTCTCGTATTCGGATTAAATACTTTCTCTGGAATCATAGTAATATCGTTTTCTAATGATGAGAGGTTTGATACATCAAATTTCTTTTTGATGTCTTTTTCCTGCTCTTTAACCCACTCTTGAATAGAACTTTGATCTGACACTGCACCCACATATTCTTCTCCAGCATATACGTGGTTCATTTCAGTAAGCTCTTCTTCTTTCTCACTACTTGCTTCAGCTCCATTCACTAAAACAATTGCCGATAAAAGAGTTCCTACTACAAATGTTTTTACTATTTTTGATGTATATGTGCAAATGAACCTTTTTTGATTCACTTGTTTATCGTTGTTCATTCGTTACTCCTCCCACACACCATAAATGTATGTTTGTTTATTAGCACAATCCTTGTCTATTGAAAGTACAAGGTCATGTTCTGCATTTTTTACGCCATCCAAATGTACCATACGTTTTTGCTAAAATAAGACTCGTTGTACAACTGTAAAAGAATTGTAGTATTATGGGATTTTGTTGGAAAAAACGGAAAGAGATTGTTGATAAAAGGAGGTCTGGGTTGATTAATTTTGGTAGTAGTTTGTGAAGATTCAGAGGTGCTAGTGGGATATTGTCATCTTGTTGTCATGTTTCTGTTACATCAATAGGAAGTATCCTTATTTTTTGCATAAAAAAAGATACGCCGCAATTGCAACATATCTTGATGGCTTTGGACGGAATCGAACCGCCGACACATGGATTTTCAGTCCATTGCTCTACCAACTGAGCTACAAAGCCTTGATATTCGGCCTATGATAAGCGGCGAATCTCTTCGTCAGTTTCATCTCTTCACATCCTCACGCACACTAGTGCGCTCCGGTGTTCATCAATTCACTTCCTTGACATTCTTGCTTCTCATAACCCTCAAAAATAAACTTGGCAAAACTGATCGGCTTATGATAAGCGGCGAATCTCTTCGTCAGTTTCATCTCTTCACATCCTCACGCAACTAGTGCGCTCCGGTGTTCATCAATTCACTTCCTTGACATTCTTGCTTCTCATAACCCTTAAAGATCATTTGGAAATTACATATTGCACAATTAAAATGGTGACCCGTACGGGATTCGAACCCGTGTTACCGCCGTGAAAGGGCGGTGTCTTAACCGCTTGACCAACGGGCCGTTTTGAAACACTTATGTAACAACGAGTCTAAATATATCATAATTCTTTTTACTATGACAATCTTTTTTTGAAAAAATGTCGAAAAAACAAGAAAAATAATATCGCTTCATTATTTACTAACTAGATTTGGTATAAAACCACATAAAATAAATGGAATTAATTAAAAAATGATAAATAAGATAATGTTAGATCAACTGCGTTTAATGGAAGTGAAGTGCTATTCAATGAATACCACCTTCGTATAACAAACCCGATACCTTCCTAAAACGCTTGGATAAAAGTACTTATCCAAGCGTTTTTGACTTTTATCGTTCAATTACTCCTATGATTTATCAAGGAGAGACTCAGAAAATTGATGATGATGCACTGCAACATATATCGCTGCAACGAGTAGCAATAGCCCTGAAATCAAAAAGGCAATTCTTACACCCAAAATTTCTGCGACTCCACCGAAGAAGAGTGAAGATACACCAAATACTAGTGCAATCAACGCTCCTTGAGCAGCGTATATTTTAGGCAATTCTTCTGCTGTCGCACCTTTTTGAAGATACGTATTGACTGCAACCCCTTTTATTTGATCAAAGATACCGTTCAGCACGGCAAAACCTAGAGAGAACCAAGCGATCGTGTTAAAACCAAATAGAAGTGTGACGATACTAGTGCCAAATGAAAAGATGATCAGAAGTTTTTTCAAATGGAGTTCAATTGAATTTGCAAATCGAGAGCAAATAACACCCCCTACAACCATTCCAACAAAGAATGAAGTGTTGACGTAACCCCACCAAGCTTCGGATTCTTGAAGTATTTCAGAAACAAAGACTAACAAGATTGATGCGATCCACACTACATTTGCAAGTGCCTCAAAAAATATCACCACATGAATACTTCGAAACAATGGATTTTTCCAAATCGTATTCCATCCTTCTTTTATCGATTTCCCCACTCTACCTGCTACTTTTTCTACGTGAAACGGGCTAGGATCGACAAGCTTAACTAGCAGTAGGATCGAAAGAACAAATAGTACAAAGGTCAACCATATCACCTGTTGTCCGCCAATTAACACTACCATCACACCACCAAGTGCCCATCCGCCTATTTGAATTGTATTGTTGACCACGGCGAAAAAACTATTGGCTTTGACGAGTTCTGATTTTTCTACTAACCTTGGCAACATCGAGTGACTGGCGGGAAGTGCCCACCCATCTAAAAAAGCGATAACAAGGACAAACGCTAATACACCGATGATATGCGGAACACCTTGGAGCATAATCATCAACAGAAGGAAAAAAAGAAAAATCGTTTTACTCACTTGCGAAAAAACGAGAAGTGATTTCAATCGATATTGATCAAGCAATAACGGAGCCATCACCCCACTGCTAAACCGGCCAAACATATTGATAAACGGAAAGAGTGCCAGTATAAATGGAGATTCTGACACTTCATATAAAATCGAGATGAGCCCGACGATGTAAAGCACATCGCCTAAATTCGCCAGTGATTGGCCCATCATTAGAAAACGAAAGGATTGACTCTTCATTTTTACTACCCCATTTAAATCAATTTTTTTGATTGATTAAGGGTAGTTTCTACACTCGTTTGTGCCTCCTTACATTTATTATTTCACTCCATAATAAGGCAACGCTTTATTTAATTTCTTATGGTTAAAAGAGTAAAGACTATTTACGAGTAATAGAACTAAGTGACTGATGTAACGCATCAATCCATTTAGCAAAGTCTAGTGCCTTTATGAATGTAAATCGCCCTAAAAGGGCCACCAGCTAAAACATCATCTGGCGTAATCACTCGTGGGTTTCTGTTGTTTTTAAATGAACCTTTAAACTTGAAAAACTTAAAAAAGACAGTAAAAATGTTAATACATCAATCCCTAATGTGACAGCCGCCCCAAATGTTGATAGGACTAAGCACAACAAAAGTGGTCCGAGCAGCGTACTGGCCGCATCTGCTCCTTCCGTATAATTATGTGCTCTTCAATTAAACGAGGTAACAAGCAATTAAAAGATATTTTAAAAACATCCCTGCGATTTTAATCGAACAATTTCCATTCGATTTACACTGTTCGTCACTTCCCACATTTATTTTTGGTCAGGTGAATTTCAATTTTTATCCATTTTATAACATACTTACTTTCGTGAGATATTTGCGAATCTCAAGGCAAGATGGAAGAATCCGTATTACAATAAGAATGATTTTTCTAATAATTATTATCATATTAACCTGTTTCATAAAAAACATCTAGTGATTTTCCAAATGTATCAATAAATCGTTTATACTATTCATTACAATCGATATAGCAAAGGAGGGATAGGACATGCACATATTTTTTAGATTATGGAAGCAGTTATCTCAGATGCATTTTCGTGTGATTGTTATTCTATCGATGATAATGATCTTATTTGGTACATTTTCTGTACATATGATTGAACCCGAAACGTTCCCGAATTTATTTGATAGTTTTTGGTGGACTATGACCACGTTAACAACCGTTGGTTACGGGGACTTTTTTCCAACGACAATAGGTGGTCGACTTGTCGGTATCTTCTTGTTCATTTTTGGAATTGGTTTAATTGGTGTTCTGATCGGAAAAATTGTTGAAGCTGCGAGTACCTATCAGCGGCTGAAGAAGGAGGGACGTCTTTTGTTTAGAAAAACAGATCATTTCGTTTATATTGGCTGGTCAAAAAAAACAGAACAAGCGATGATAGAGGTTTTTAATCATGACCCCAAAGCATCCATCGTGTTAATTGAAAGTATAAAAGAAGCACCTATTACACTTGATCAAGTTCATTTCATTCAAGGAGATCCGACCGATGAGAAAACATTATTGAAGGCAAATATTCTTGAATCACAACGTGTAGCGATTTTTTCAGATCCGGTAATAGAGGAGCCAGTGTTAAAAGACGGGAAAAGTCTTTTAATCGCGTCAGCTGTCGAGGCACTCTCTATCCAGCATAATGCAGACATTCAAACAGTTGTTGAAATTAGTGAAGAGCGGCACATTAAAAAATTCAATCATATACGTGTTGATGATTTTATATTATCTGATGACTCTGTCTCACTTTTAATGGCAAAAGCAACTCTTCAACCTGGAACAACAACAATATTTCGTCAACTTTTAAGTAAAAAGTTTGGTAATAACATTCACGTTATTAAAGCGTCTAAGTCTTGGAATACATACCGTGATGCTTCTCAAAAACTGTTAGATGATGGCGCGGTTTTAATTGCTGTAAATGAAGATATGGATTTCCGAGAATCTATTCGCAAGCCGCTCAATCAGGAAGACATGCTGTACGTTATCTGTCACGACTCAACCTTTGAAAAATTAAAAGTGATTTATAAGACGGAATAATTTCCCGTTTTTTCTCCAACATAGACAGATGAACAGTTCGTTAAAGTGTATTCTGCTTTCTTTCCTAGTATAATAGAAGGTAATTGAGAACGATTTATGGAGGGAAACACATTGCCCAAAAAGAAAAAACCATCTAAAAGAAGAATACTCCCACTCACCCCACAACGAAATCAGCATAAAACATCTTCAATAAAAGTAATCATAAAACGAGCTTCATTCATTACTCTGGGTGCTATCCTAATGGCCATTGGTATCGAACTCTTCCTCGTACCAAATCAAATTTTGGACGGAGGAATTGTCGGTATTTCCATTATTCTTTCATATTTGAGTGGTTGGAAGCTTGGATTCTTTATTTTCTTACTAAATATTCCTTTCTTTTTTTTAGGTTATAAACAAATTGGTAAAACCTTTGCACTATCTACGTTACTAGGCATCACCGTTTTATCTATAGCAACATTTTTATTGCATTCTTTTCCCCGCTTCACGGATGATCTTTTGTTAGCAACCGTATTTGGAGGTATTACTTTAGGAATTGGTGTTGGAATTGTGATTCGAAATGGAGGATCACTTGATGGTACCGAAATTTTAGCGATTCTATTTAATAAAAACAGTCCCTTCTCTGTTGGCGAAATTATTATGTTTTTTAACTTTTTTATCTTTATCTTGGCTGGTTTTGTCTTTGAATGGGACCGTGCAATGTACTCGGCAATGGCGTATTTTATCGCATTTAAAACCATCGATATTGTTATTCAAGGCATCGATGAGTCGAAGTCAGCTTGGATATATGAAGAAATCGGGAAGGCTATTATAGATCGATTAGGCCGTGGCGTTACTTATTTAAACGGAGAAGGTGCATACACGGGATCCGATAAAAAAGTGATTTTCTGCGTTATTACGCGCTTGGAAGAAGCCAAACTAAAAAGCATTGTGGAAGACATCGATGCCACCGCTTTCCTTGCAGTCGGTAGCATCGCGGAAGTTCGCGGTGGTCGATTTAAGAAAACAGCAATCCACTAAACTTTCTTAAAAATAATCATTGTCTGATGGGCAGAGAAAAAAGGTTCGGCTACCACTCCTTTTGGAGTAGGAGCCGAACCTTTTTTTATTTAGTTTATTATTGTGAATTGTTATTAACTTGCTGGATCTCAAAAACAAAAAAATCAGACCAACGTAAACGCTGATCTGGTTCATTCATACACTTATTAACGCCAAACACTGCTAATAACGTTTGTTTGCGTGCGGTCAGGTCCTACTGAGAAAATAGACAATGGAATACCTGTCAGTTGTGACACACGTTCAAGGTAGTGACGCGCGTTTTCAGGCAGCTCATCTAGTGTACGGCAGCCTGTAACATCCTCTTCCCAACCTGGTAACTCTTCATAAACTGGCTCACATTTAGCAAGTGTACGAAGGTTTGCTGGGTATTCTGTGATGATCTCGTCGTCTAAACGATAAGCGGTACAAATTTTCAACGTTGGAATGCCTGTTAAAACGTCGATTGAATTTAATGAAAGGTCGGTTAAACCACTTACGCGACGCGCATGGCGCACAACGACACTATCAAACCAGCCAACACGGCGTGGACGACCTGTTGTTGTGCCATATTCACGGCCAACTTCACGGATTTTTTGCCCAATTTCATCGTTAAGCTCTGTTGGGAATGGACCATCTCCAACACGAGTTGTATAAGCTTTTGAAACACCTACTACGTGATTAATTTTTGACGGACCAACACCAGAACCGATCGTTACGCCACCCGCAACTGGGTTTGACGATGTTACAAACGGATATGTACCTTGGTCGATGTCTAGCATAACGCCTTGTGCGCCTTCAAACAATACACGACGGGCCTCATCTAAAGCGTCATTTAACACGACTGATGTATCGCATACATATTTCGCAACCTGCTGGCCATACTCGTAATATTCTTCAAAAATATCTTCCATTTTAAAGCCCTCTACTTCATAAAAACGTTCAAGCATACGATTTTTTTCAACTAAGTTATTCGTTAACTTTTCTTCAAACGTTTCACGATCTAAAAGGTCTGCCATACGAATACCCATACGAGCAGCCTTGTCCATGTAAGCTGGACCAATGCCTTTTTTCGTTGTTCCGATTTTGTTATCACCTTTACGTTCTTCTTCCACTTCATCTAGCTTTAAGTGGTAAGGCAAGATAACATGTGCGCGGTTACTAATACGCAAGTTTTCTGTAGACACGCCGCGATCATGCAAATACTTAAGCTCTGCTACTAGCGCTTTTGGATCGATCACCATGCCATTTCCGATCACTGAAATTTTATCTTTATAAAAAATACCTGATGGAATTAAATGAAGCTTATACGTTTCACCGTCAAATTTAATTGTGTGTCCTGCGTTATTACCGCCTTGGTAACGCGCAATTACTTCTGCATGTTCCGAGAGAAAGTCTGTAATCTTACCTTTCCCCTCGTCTCCCCACTGTGTGCCCACAACTACGACTGAAGACATGAAATGCACCTCCGTTAGGCTAACTACACCCTATTTTTCAAACAAGATTAGTGTATCAATGTCTTGTGCCCTCGTCAACCAAAAGACGAACATTAAGGAGATAATATTATAATATATTCGTATAATAAGATAAAAAAGTACTTTCATTCATTAAATGGGACGATCCACATCAACGTTTCTATAAAAAAACGAGCGAACAGCATGCAAAGCTGTTCGCTCGTTTACGCACCAGGCGGCATACCTGAGTCCTCAAGGCGCCGTTCAAGGTTGACGAATTTATTGTATTCTTTAATGAAGGCTAGAGAGACGGTTCCTACAGGACCATTACGCTGTTTGGCAATGATAATTTCAATTGTATTTTGATTTTCACTTTCTTTATCGTAATAATCATCCCGGTAAAGGAAAGCTACGATATCGGCATCTTGCTCAATACTTCCTGATTCACGTAAATCGGACATCATTGGACGCTTGTCCTGTCGCGTTTCAACTCCACGGGAAAGCTGAGATAAAGCGATGACTGGTAGTTCGAGCTCACGAGCCAATCCTTTTAGTGAACGAGAAATTTCGGAAACTTCCTGCTGACGGTTTTCTCCTGGTTTTCCGTTACCATGAATGAGCTGCATATAATCAATTAAAATCATACCTAATCCGTGCTCTTGCTTTAAACGCCGGCATTTCGCTCGGATATCCTGTACGCGAACGCCAGGAGTATCATCAATGTAAATTCCTGCATTCGAAAGACTTCCCATTGCCATGGTCAGTTTACGCCAGTCTTCATCCGTTAAAGCACCTGTACGAAGATTTTGTGCGTTAATATTGCCTTCTGCACATAGCATACGCATGACGAGTTGCTCTGCCCCCATCTCTAAGCTAAAGATGGCAACATTCTCACCTGTTTTGGTAGCAACATTTTGAGCAATATTAAGGGCGAACGCGGTTTTACCAACCGACGGACGTGCAGCAACAATAATTAAATCGTTACGCTGAAAGCCCGCAGTCATACGATCTAGCTCATTAAAGCCAGTTGCGATACCCGTCACATCACCTTTTTGGCTATTTAACATTTCGATATTATCGTATGTTCGAACGAGCACATCTTTCATCGAATGGAAGGCACTCGTATTTTTACGATTGGCCACTTCCATGATGTTTCGTTCTGCTTCACCAAGTAGATTTTCAACTTCATCTTCTCTTGCATAGCCATCTTGAGCAATGGTCGTTGCCGTACGAATTAAGCGTCTCAGCAAGGACTTTTCCTCTACAATACGTGCATAGTATTCAAGATTGGCTGCAGTCGGAACAGAAGCTGCTAGGTCGCTTAAATAAGATACGCCGCCCACATCTTCTAATTCTTTTAATGCGGCAAGTTCCTCTGTCACAGTGATTAAATCAATCGCACTTCCTTTATCACTAAGGCGCATCATAATTTCAAAAATCTTTTGATGCGAGCTACGATAAAAATCATCTGGCATTAAAATTTCAGCAGCTGAAATCAAAACTTGAGGTTCTAAAAAAATCGCACCAATAACAGCCTGCTCTGCTTCTATATTTTGAGGCGGAATGCGATCCGCAAATTGTTCACTCATTGTCGTTATTCCTCCCTCTTCTCTTTAAAAGGGTTTTGATCGAAAAAAAATGTGATCTCACATGATCACATTTTTTTCTAGTATAGCATGAAAAGGACCTCATTTGACCCTTCTCCTTATCTTTCCTCGGCTACATGAATTTTCATCGTTGCAGTCACTTCGTGGTGCAACTTAACTGGCACGTTTGTGACACCAAGTACGCGGATCGCATCGCTCATTTCGATTTTACGTTTGTCGATTTTGATTTTGTGACGCTTTTTAAGTTCTTCAGCGATTTGTTTAGACGTGATCGAACCAAATAAACGACCGCCTTCACCTGATTTTGCGGAAAGCTCAACGGTCAAAGCTTCAATTGTTTGTTGAAGATCCTTGGCATCTTGAAGCTCACTTTCAGCCGCTTTTTCTTTTTTCTTTTTTTGTGCATCAAGATGATTGACGTTCCCAGCACTCGCTTCCACCGCTAAGTTGTTTTTCAACAAATAGTTGGCGTATCCGTCTGCTACATTTTTTATGTCACCTTTTTTACCCTTACCTTTTACATCGCTTAAAAAAATTACTTTCATTGTTCTTCCGTACCCCCTTCAACGTGTTCACTGATCGTAAGCTTAAGTCGCTCAACAGCTTCCTCAATGGTTGTGTCATATAGCTGGGTAGCTGCATTTGTTAGATGTCCTCCCCCATCTAATTTTTCCATAATCAATTGTACATTTACAGTACCATGCGACCGCGCACTAATACCAACAACATTTTCTTCTCTTATTGCAACCACAAACGATGCCGCAACATCTTCCATGGAAAGAAGTGTATCAGCCGCTTGTGCAATAATTACAGAGTCATGAATACGATCATCTTCACCTATAGCTATCGCCATTCCATGCTTGTAAAAAGTAACCGTTTCAACAAGACGCGCTCGCTCCAGGTATGTTGTCACATCTTCTCGTAAGAATTGCTGCACAAGTACTGTATCAGCACCTTGAGTCCGTAAGTACGATGCCGCGTCGAACGTACGTGACCCCGTTCTTAGCGTAAAGCTGTTCGTATCTACAATTATACCAGCAAGTAGTGCAGTTGCTTCAAGCATTGTGATTTTTTCATTTTTTGGTTGGTAATCTAAAAGCTCTGTAACAAGCTCAGCTGTAGAAGAAGCATATGGCTCCATATAAACCAACAGCGGATTGGCAATAAATTCTTCACCGCGCCTATGATGATCGATGACGACAACTTTTTCGACTCTATTTAAAAGACGTTCATCAATCACAAGGCTCGGCTTATGCGTATCAACTATTACTAAAAGTGTGTCATCTGTCGCTATCTCCATCGCTTGTTCTGGCGTTACCATATGAGAGTATAGATCAGGCTTACCTTTAATTTCATCCATCAATCGTTTTACACTATTATCAATTTCAGCAAAATCAAGTGTAACATAGCCCTCGCGATGATTCATTTGTGCAATTTTACGAATTCCAATCGCTGCACCAATGGCATCCATATCTGGACGTTTGTGTCCCATAACAATCACCTTGTCACTGCCAATGATAAACTCTCGTAGTGCATGTGAAATGACACGTGCGCGCACCCGCGTTGTTTTTTCCATTGGATTGGTCTTGCCTCCATAAAACTTTACTTTCCCGTTTTGTTGTTTGATTGCAACTTGGTCCCCGCCACGTCCTAGTGCAAGATCTAAGCTAGATTGAGCTTGGGCACCGAGTTCTGGTAAGCTTTCTGCACCAGAACCAATTCCGATACTAATTGTCAATGGAACGTTGTGCTTTGAAGTCATTTCACGAATCTCATCTAAAATGGTGAATTTCTTCTCTTCAAGTTCGCGTAAAATCTCTTCGTTCATGACGGCCATAAATCGATCAGACGAAATCCGTTTAACAAATATTTTATTGTCATTCGCCCATTGATTTAAAAGCGCTGTGACAGAACTATTGATATTACTACGTGCAGAATCATCCATCCCCTGTGTCAACTCATCATAGTTATCTAGGAAAATTACAGATAATACGGTTCGGTCTGCCTCATATCGCTGCTCTACCTCTGACTGCTCGGTTACGTCGAAAAAGTACAACAGTTTCTCCTCTTGTTTTGGAACAATACGAAACATTCGACCTTGCCATGAAATCGTTTCTTCCGTTTGTCCTTCTTTTTTCACAATAGGAATTAACACATCCGCAACGTCGTAGAGCGAGCGTCCAATCATCGCACCTCCTTCTACAAAAGAGGAAAGGTACGGATTTGCCCACTCGACCAAAAAGTCATCGTTAAATAGAAGAATCCCTACAGGCATCTCCATCAGTGCTTCTTCCCCTACCCGCTTAATTCGATACGATAGCGTTGAAATATATTGCTCTGTATCTTCAAAAAAGCGCTTCTCGTATGAAAAAGAGAACCAAAGGAATGGGGTTATGACAATAAGTCCAACGAGTGTGATCCACCAGTTAAAAAATGCAAACGTCACAACAAGAAGTACGAATGAGATTGAAAGCCCGGTTAACAACCTTCGCATTACTCGATGTTGAAAATAAGTTGGCATGCTTTCAGCTCCCAAAACGGATTTGATCCGCCTTACTAGTGTTAAGTTTTTATCATATACCCACACTTAATCATCGGGTACGTCTTTTTAAAAAGGTCTTTTAGCACCTACACTACTTTTTGTTTTGTTGCAGACGCTGTCGCAAATCAAAACCTAAGTCTATTATACCTAAAATGCGGGTGAAAGGCGTCAACACAATCGCAAACATCGTAATGAGTACTAAACGTGACTTGCTCCATTTTTTTAAATGACCATAAAAATGGATAAAGGATATTCCTTGCAGGATCATCAACAACTCAAGTCCCATCTGAAGATTGACCACTGCCAGGGCAAACATACTTCCTGGTTCTGGTGAACTAATAAGTGTTAAGAGTATAGTGATTAAATAGTACCATATCACACTTTTGGGTAGCGATAGCTCGCGAAACGGTTGAAAAATTGGCACATCTATTTTCAGTCGTTTCACAATAGGGAAATTGATCGCAATCATTCCCCAAATCAATAGAGCAACCGAAAAAACAAGAAGCGTAGGGATAAGTGATTCCATCACCGCCACATTTGTAGACCACGTGCTCTCGAACCATGACACATCCCATCCTAAAGATTTAGCGACCCTAAATATTTCAAGCATACTATCATTCATTGCAGAAAACGTTTCTTCAATAAAATTAATTTCAAAGAACAGCACAGAAATCACATATTGAACAATCGCATTTACCATAAATATGAGTGTGGAAGCCATAAATATGTTAAATTTGCTCTTTTTCTCTTTGATCATCCAACCCATTACAACACCTGTCGTACCATAGGCAATTGCTAACGGGACCGACAGTAACGTACCAATAATGGCAGAAACACCAATACTTGCAGCGATCATTAACAAAGATGATTTAAATGAATATTTTGCGCTATACACGATAAATGGTAAAACTAAAAACATACTCGACACAATCCATAAAATTGGAACATATATCGAAATTAAGAGCAATACTGCAAAAAACGCTACTAACAGCGCGCCTTCTGTCAGACTTCTGGTTCTCGAATGATTCATACGGTCACCTCTATCAAATTCTTCTATTTCACCAGTATTCACACGAACACGTGAAAATAGTATCACGTTAATTCTATCGGTCATTCGTCCACCATTCAACTATTTCGAGCAGGTTTAATATAACTGGATAAAAACCCCTTCACATTATTATATAACGGAGACACCTCCTGTTAATCTCTGTACTTCTACAAACAAATCAAATTTCAGCCTGTCTGATCAAAACGAAAAACCCCACTACCTACACCAAGCAGGTAATGGGGGCTTTTCTCCTAACACTATTATTGTGATAATTTGAAACGATTCACGACTTGTTTAAGATCTTCACTAAGCTCACTTAAACGCTCCGCTGATTCCGTTACCGTTTGGATCGCTCGTACTTGCTCGTCTGTTGATGCAGCCACTTGCTGACAAGACGCTGCTGTTTCTTCAGCCATTGCAGCCATTTCTTGAATAACACGTGTCACAACATCTTTACCGCTTGATACATCTTTTATTTCACTGTATACAGACAAAATAGAAGATTCCATCGTCGTCATAAAGTCGGACATACGTATAAAGATTTCATTTGTGTGTTCAACTACTTCCGATTGGTCATCAAATGTTTCTTTCGTTCGTCCCATTTCGCTTACCGCACGTTTTGAACTTTCTTGAATATCGATAATTGTTTGCTTCACTTCATCCGTTGCACGTACGGATTGCTCAGCAAGCTTCCTTACTTCATCCGCAACGACCGCAAATCCTTTACCGTGCTCTCCTGCTCTTGCCGCTTCAATCGATGCATTGAGTGCAAGTAAATTCGTTTGAGAGGAAATGTCTGTAATAGTAGACATGACACTTTCAATCGTTTGAACCTTTGTCTCCAGATCTTTGATAACTACTTCCATTGATTGGATAAAACCAGCGGAAGAAGCATGGTAATCTTGAAGTTTTTTCACTTGATTTAAGCCCACTTGGTTCACTTCGCCCACTTCACTAGCAACATCGGACATTTGCTTCGATTGCTCTGAAATGATATTGATTTGATCGCCTAAGCGGTTTGATTGACGGTTTGCTTCATCTGCTTCAACTGCTGATTGTGTCGCACCTTCAGCTATATCTGTTACAGCAACCGCTACTTGTTCACTCGATGCATTCGTTTCTTCAGCTACCGCGCTTAACCCTTCTGATGAACCACGCACTTCTTCTACCGACGTTTTTACAACAGTGATAATGCTATTCATCTGATCCACCATTGCATTAAATTGTGTAGAAAGATCACCAATTTCATCAGTTGTGTTTGATTTAGCCCTTACCATTAAATTCCCATCTGATACTTGGCGAACCGTCTCACGAAGTTCAGTAATTGGTTTAGTAAATCGACCAGCCACGATCGCCATTGTAATTCCAGTTAGAACCAGTGTTCCTAAACCAAATGCAGTTAACATTATAAGAACGGATTGGAATTCTTTGTTAATCTCACTTTGTTCAAATGCAACACCCATTTTCCAATCCGTGTCTTCTGAGGTTGTATAAACGAGAAGCTTTTCCGACCCATCGAGCTCATATGTAATTGAACCACCTGATGCTTCTTGATTAAACATCTCTTGAATAAAGTCATATTGTTCCATCAAATTTTCACTTTGTAAAGTTGGGTGGACAATCGCTACACCCTGTGAAGAAAGTACAAATGGATAACCATCATAACCAATTTGAGCTTCTGACAATTTAGTTGTTAAATCCGCCAGTGTTACATCCACACCAATAACGCCAAGTAGTTCACCGTTCGCTTCAATACCTCGCGAAGCTGTAATAACATAAGACCCCGTTGCCTCATCTAAGTAAGGTTCGAGCCACTGTACTTCTCCAGAATTTTCTAATGAATTGATGTACCAATCACGTGTTCTCGCATCAAAATCAGCTGGTAAATCAGCTTCTGGTACGATTAAAAGATCACCGTTATTTACAGCTACATAAATAGACGACGCATCTTCATAAAGTGTTAAATAATCTTCAAGTAGCTGTTCCAACGTTTGCGTAGAATCTGTCGCTTCCTCTTCTAACTTGTCCCCTATAAAATCTAGTGTCGTTTCCGTTACCGCAATTTGTTCGATACTTCTTCCGTACTGACTAAGGAACAGTTCAGTAGATTGGTTTAACTCCCCAACAACTCCTTCTGCTTGAGAGTGTACATTTTCTAGTGTGCGATCATTTAACTGCCAGCCCGTTAAGCCCAGTAGTACAGCAAACGACACCACTAATACGATCGAAGTCGCTAAAACTAGCTTCATTCGAATCGTTTGAAAGAATTTCTTCAATTTGCTCACCTCATCTGATCTATTTCAGTCTTTACTCACCACGAAATAAGGGGATTATGTACTTATCTATCATCTACTAACTACCATTTCCCCTTAAATAAGCAACATCTGTATAAATAGTAGATCGGTTATAGAAAGAAAATTTGAAGAATTTTATCGATTTTTCACAAAAGAAAAACGATAATGAAACCATTTTAAGGTTCTTTTGTACTATGACTGAATATACAAATGCTTTACAATCGCTATCATTCCCCGCTTAGTAAAATCTCTTTTCGCTCTACTAAACATGAGTTTTCAGTAGAAAAAATTGTTCAATCTACCTTTTTATCATATGTGGAATTTTCCTAAACACCATCAAAACAACCAATGTTTATCCGTAATGGTTCTATAAAATACGTAAAGATGAAATGAAGAACGTATCCTCATCACACGTGAAATAAACCATCAACCACTTCTGCTATTACAGAAGTGGTTTGATGGTTTATGATGTTCCCTATAATTATTACAACAATAAAACAGCCGCCAGTCCAGGGGACTGACGACTGCAAGCATGCATTATTCGCCTGTAACGAATGGTAGCAATGCCATTGTACGTGAACGTTTAATCGCGATTGTCAACATACGTTGATATTTAGCGCTAGTTCCAGTTACACGACGTGGTAAAATCTTTCCACGCTCAGAAATAAACTTTCTAAGAAGATCTACATCTTTATAATCAATGCTTGTAATGCCGTTTGATGTGAAGTAACACACCTTTTTACGACGCTTACCGCCTCTGCGTCCTCCTGCCATGTGATTCCCCTCCTTACTACATTAGATTGGTATAGGATTACATTCTAGAATGGTAAATCATCATCTGAAATGTCGATTGGTTGTCCGTCATTTGAGAATGGGTCCTTGTCCACTCTTGAATAATTTTGGTTGTTCTGGTTTTTTTCTTGAGGTTGATTCTGACCGAAGTTATTACCTTGGTTGCCATAGTTTCCTTGATTACCTCTGTAATCCTGGTTACCTTGGTTCCCACTGTAATTACCACCAGATTGGCTTGATGTTGCATTTTTCGGTTCTAGGAATTGGACGCTTTCTGCATTAACTTCCGTTACATACACGCGTTTTCCTTCTTGGTTGTCATAGCTTCGTGTTTGAACACGACCATCAACTCCGGCGAGGCTTCCTTTTTTCAAAAAGTTAGCCACGTTCTCCGCTGGACGGCGCCATACAACACAATTGATAAAATCCGCTTCACGGTCGCCTTGCTGGTTCGTAAATGCACGATTAACAGCAAGCGTAAAGGTTGCAACTGCCACACCACTTGGCGTGTAGCGCAAATCTGGATCCTTCGTTAATCGACCCACTAACACGACTCGATTCATCATCAGAATCAACTCCTTTGTTTTCGATCAGAGTATTTCAAAAAACACTCGTTACATCGAGTATCATTCTATAATTACAATTTATTTTTCGTCTTCACGAATCGTCATGTGGCGAACGATATCTTCGCTGATTTTAGCCAAACGGTCAAATTCATTGATAGCTTCTGAACCAGAAGTCAACTTGACAATGTGGTAAAATCCTTCACGAATTTCGTTAATTTCGTAAGCAAAACGACGCTTACCCCACTCTTTTGATTCGATGATTTCCGCTCCGTTAGAAGTTAGGATAGTAGCAAAACGCTCATTAATAGCTTTCTTTTGCTCATCGTCCACGTTTGGGCGGATAATGTACGTAATTTCGTACTTATTCATCGGTATTCACCTCCTTATGGTCTGTGCGGCCTCCCAATGTTGGAAGACAAGGAATAATAATATTATTACTCACAATGTAGAAGTATATCATAGTAGGACACGAAATACAATAAGGGAACGAAACACATCTCAACTTAATTTGTTCTAAATCAAAGTATCGTTTATTGGATTTACACATCCATTAACCCACAAAAAGAAGTTGGCAAGCTATGTCTTCATTATTAACTTATTTACTTACATTAACATTGATTGGAAGATGGCACTCAATCTCAAACCTGAAGAGCCAGCAGGTAAAGAATACCGTGCCCTTCAAATTAATGATCTTTTTGTCAGAAGCTAAGTCTTGAATAAATATAATCTTTCTTTCCGATTTCATTCGGATTCATACCTTGTGGAAGCAGAAAAAACATACATCAAAGGTCTTTATAATGGATAGCTCGGACACTGCATAATTTCCTTCCATCAACGCTCAGTCGTAGGCCTTTCGTTCGATGGACAGGATACTAGTTAATACCAAATACAAGTAAATGAACCTTCGATTTGATAAAAACTCAGAACGATTCTGCTTAAACGTTTAAAAAATCCAGCTCCCATTAATGAGCTGGATTAATTTCTTCTTATACGTTAAATCGGAAGTGAATAACGTCTCCGTCTTTTACGATGTATTCTTTTCCTTCTAAGCGAACTTTTCCTGCTTCTTTTGCTGCTGGCATTGATCCATTACCTACAAGGTCGTCGTAGGAAACAGTTTCTGCTCGAATGAATCCTCGTTCAAAATCTGTGTGAATAACACCAGCACATTGAGGTGCTTTCATACCATGTCGGAATGTCCACGCACGAACTTCTTGTACCCCTGCAGTGAAGTACGTAGCAAGTCCTAGAAGATTGTAGGTGGCACGAATCAGTTGATCAAGTCCTGATTCTTCAATCCCTAACTCTTGAAGAAACATCTCTTTTTCTTCGTCATCTAACACAGCGATTTCTTCTTCAATTTTTGCACATACAACGATCACTTCTGCATTATCTTGCGCTGCGAATTCACGTACACGTTGTACGTATTCATTATTAGATGTGTCTGCTATTTCATCTTCGCCAACATTTGATACATAAAGCATTGGCTTGCTAGTTAATAGGTGTAAATGACGAGCAATTCGCTGCTGCTCATCTGTCATTTCAACTGTACGAGCCGGTTGATTCTTCTCAAGTGCTTCTTTAACTAGCTCTAATACAGTTAACTCAGCCAAAGAATCTTTGTCTTTTTGCTTCGCCATTTTACCAACACGTGCAATACGTTTTTCAACCGTTTCAAGGTCAGCTAAAATTAGCTCAAGGTTAATGACCTCAATATCATCAATTGGGTCAACTGTTCCTGAGACATGCGTGACATTATCGTCTGCAAAACAACGAACAACTTGAACAATTGCATCTACTTCACGAATGTGCGACAAAAATTTATTGCCAAGTCCTTCGCCTTTACTCGCACCTTTAACAATCCCTGCTATATCTGTAAATTCAAACGCTGTCGGCACCGTTTTTTTCGGCTCAACTAGCTCAGTTAATTTATTTAAACGTTCATCTGGAACTTCAACAATCCCGACGTTTGGATCAATTGTACAGAACGGATAATTTGCTGCTTCTGCACCTGCTTTTGTAATGGCATTAAATAATGTTGATTTCCCGACGTTTGGCAAACCAACAATTCCGGCTGTAAGAGCCATTTGCTTCACTCCTCAATTGTTCTTCTATTTAAATAGTCCATAAACACTAACATTCGTATAAACCTCACACAATTATAGAGATTTCACCTTCAAAACACAAGTCTACCTAATTGGCAAAATGGTTCCACGTGAAACAAAATTAAAAGCACCTATCCAACCCTCAATCAACCGATCAACTTCAAAACGGGTAATCAAGGAAGAAGCAGGTGCTCATCCGTTATTCTTCTTCGTGCTTCACAAGAATTTTTTTCATCTTACGTGAGAATACTTTTCGAGGGATCATCACACTGTGGGAACAACCTTGACATTTTATTCGAATATCCATGCCCATTCGAATGATTTTCCACTCGTTTGTCCCGCAAGGATGCTGTTTTTTCATTTCAACGACGTCATTTAGACCGTATTCTTTTTCTTCCACCTAGATTCCTCCTATTCACTCACTAATTCCTTTTTTGCTTGTCAATCCTCAGTGTTTTGCGCCTCTTCCTGTCTAGAGTACATTACCATTCGTGGGTATGGGATTTTAATTCCTAATTGATCCAAATGATGCTTAATATCTTTACGTAATGCTCGTCCTATATACCAATGCTTCATCGGTTGAGTCTCAGCAATCACTCGCATGACGACATCTGAAGGTCCAAGCATTTGAACACCGAGTAGTTCTGGTTTCAAAAGAATGTCTTCATACTTTCCTTCTAATGAATCCAGTAGGCTAATAATCTCTTTCTCCGCTCGATCAATGTCTTCCTCATATGCAATGCTTATATCAACAACCGCGACACTATTGTGAATCGAAAAGTTCGTTACGTCATTGATCATACCATTAGGAAAGATATGAAGCTCTCCCGTCCAACTTTTAATTTTCGTTGTGCGTAGACCAATTTCTTCAACGTACCCTTCGGCTTCGCCAATGCGTACGTAGTCTCCTGCCGAGAATTGATCTTCAAAAATAATGAAGAAGCCTGTTATAATATCGCGCACTAAGCTCTGTGTACCAAACCCAACTGCTAATCCTAAAATACCAGCACCTGCAAGTAGGCCTGTAATATCGACCGTAAGAGCATCTAAAACTGCTATTATTGCAGCGAAATAAACAACATAAGCCACAACATTTTGAAGTAGCTTAAGCAATGTCATTTCTCTTCGTTCGGAAACTTGCATCGGTGTTCGAGATCGCACTTTAAACAAATTTCGTATAACTGACTTGGCAATTCGAACAACAAGCCCCGCAACTATTATAATACATATGATTTTTATAAAGGTTCCACCCCATACGATCCAAGTATCTTCATTCGATAAGTAGTTTATAAAATTATCCCAAAATGCATTTAAGGTCTCCATTAAAATGCCATCTCCTCCAAAGTCGTAAAAACATATTTATCTATTCTACCCACTTTCCTCTAGGATGAGAAATAATCAAGACGAATTATTTTTAAAATTCTTTAATAAGAACGGAAAAGCACCATATAATTAATGAATAAAAGAGTTATTTCTATTTAAATACGTCAATACTAATACCCACTCTTCAGTAAAGGAGCAACCATTATGACCTTGCCATCGATTTCTCATCAACTAACTTCTACAACATGTCGCAGTCATATTGAAGACCCGATGACCTCTCACCGTCTTTCTAAAGAACTCGTCCTTCGCTACCCTGAAGCTGACCATCCAATTGTCTTTGTTTGCATCGGAACTGATCGCTCTACTGGTGACGCACTAGGTCCTCTTATTGGATCGCTACTAGAAAAAAGAAAGCTACCACATTTCCATGTTTATGGGACGTTAAAAGAACCAGTTCATGCATTGAACATTGAGCAAACAATGAACTCGATAAAAGAGCTTCATCAAGAAGCCTTCATAATCGGAGTCGATGCTTGTCTTGGTAAGTACCAAAACGTTGGATTTATCGAAGTCGGTGATGGGCCTGTTCGTCCAGGTGCAGGCGTTAATAAAAAACTTCCTGACGTGGGTGACATTCATATGATTGGCATCGTCAATATCGGCGGTTTTATGGAGCTTTCAATGCTGCAAAACACACGACTTTACTTAGTCAATGAAATGGCTACCGTCATCACTGATGCTATTCATTATTCAAATATTTTGTATCGCAAAAAAAATATCCATCTTTAAATACAAGTACATATATATATCCATTAAATTAAAAATAATGTTATTTTTTATAGTGGAATGAAGGTAGGATTTAAAGATTCATACCAATGAATAATAGATACGATAGCAGCTACGACTAAAATACCAGGTAATAAGTTTGCAACACGAATTTTTGTTAGACCGATTAAGTTCAATCCAATGGCAAAAATCATTAAACCACCGGTAGCCGTCATTTCAATAATAAATTTATCCATTAGCTGGGAGGGAACAAAATAATCAATTTGCGTTGCAAAGAGGGCAATTGAACCTTGGTAAAGTATGACTGGAATCGCAGAAAACATCACGCCAATGCCGAGTGTAGATGCTAAAATGATGGAGGTAAATCCATCAATAATTGATTTGGTGTAAAGAACTTGGTGATCACCTCTAATTCCGCTATCTAATGCACCAATCACTGCCATTGCCCCGATAACAAAGATAAGTGTTGCTGTGACAAAGCCTTGAGATATACTTGTGTCCCCACTTGTTCCGACTTTACGCTCTAACCATCGTCCTACTGCATTTAATTTATCATCTAAGGCCATCCATTCACCTAAGATAGCTCCAATAACTATGCTTAAAATGACAATTAAATAGTTATTGCTTTGCAACCCCATTTGCAATCCTAGTACAACAACAACTAGTCCGATAGCAGACATTACAGTAGCCTTCATTCGTTCTGGTATTCGGTGTAGCCATTTTCCAATCAATGTACCAAGTATAATTAACAGTCCATTGACCATCGTTCCTAATAACACCATGTAGTAACCTCTTTCTAACTTAAGTAAAAGTCATGCTAGGAAAACACGACCCACAAGGTAGTTTCCACCTCAGAGTCGTGTGTCTTACAAGTTATGCTTCTTGATCATCCTGCTGCAATATAGATAAAATTCGATCTAGGTCATCATCTGACAGGAATTCAATTTCGATTTTTCCTTTTTTCTTACCTTTTTTAATTGCGACACTCGTGCCAAATCTTTCTCTTAGCATCCCTTCACGTTCTTTAAAATATAAGTTTTGATTCGGTTTCTTTTTCTTATCGCGTGGAGTATGTTTATTCATTTGTTGAATCATTTGTTCGAGCTGACGGACATTGATTTTTTCTTTTAAGATCTTGTCAACTATGTCTGATATTTGTGATTTTTTCTTTAGGCCAAGTAACGCTCTTCCATGCCCCATTGATAGCTCACCGGCTGTGATAAGATCTTGTGTTGATTCTGGCAGTGCCAACAAGCGGACATGGTTAGCAATATGTGGACGGCTTTTACCAAGTGACTTTGCGAGTTGCTCTTGCGTTATAGAAAGTTTGTTCATCAATGTTTCATAAGCAACCGCTTCTTCAATCGGTGTTAAATCTTCTCGCTGTAAATTTTCAAGAATAGCAAGTTCCATCATCTGTTGATCGGTTAATTTACGAACGACTGATGGAATATGATCTAGATTTGCTTCCTTTGCAGCACGAAACCTTCGTTCTCCTGCAACAATTTCAAAGCCTTTAATGCTTTTACGAACAATGATTGGCTGTAAAACACCATGCTGTTGGATGGATGTTTTCAGCTCATCAATCGCATCTTTTTGAAAAATTTTTCGTGGTTGGTAAGGATTCGGTCGAAGGTCTTTCAAAGCTAGCTGTTGAATTTGTTCATCTTTTGTATGAGCCATATCAGGGAACAAAGCGTTGAGTCCTTTACCTAATCTTTTAGCCATTTTTAATCACTTCCTTTGCCAAGTCAAGATAGACATCAGCACCTTTTGATTTTGGATCATATAAGATGACTGGCACTCCATGACTTGGTGCTTCACTCAGCCGTACATTCCTTGGAATGATTGTTTTATAGACTTTGTCTTGGAAGTATTTTTTCACTTCTTCAATCACTTGAATACCTAGGTTGGTCCTTGCATCGAGCATTGTTAATAATACCCCATCAATCAATAAATGATGATTTAAATGTTTTTGCACGAGGCGAACCGTGCTCAGCAATTGACTTAGCCCTTCAAGTGCGTAATATTCGCATTGCACTGGAATAATCAACGTATCAGATGCCGTTAATGCATTAATAGTTAATAAGCCTAGTGACGGTGGGCAATCGATAATAATATAATCATAGATTGGTTTAATTTCTTGCAGTGATTTTTTCAATCGTACTTCCCTTGAAATGGTTGAAACAAGTTCGATCTCAGCACCCGCTAATGAAATGGTTGCAGGAATTGCATGAAGATTTTCAACAGTTGTTTCTTTGATTAGGGGTCTAATGTCTACATCATCTACTAAGATATCGTAAATGCATTGATCTACTTCCCCTTTATCAATCCCAACACCACTAGTGGCATTTCCTTGAGGATCAACGTCTACGAGCAATACCTTTTTGCCAAGATATGCGAGACATGCACTTAAATTAACAGAGGTCGTTGTCTTACCGACGCCTCCTTTTTGGTTCGTGAGGGCGATAATTTTTCCCATGTCTTTCACCTATCCTTATGTGCCAAGAATTCTTTGTACGTGTCCAAGATTGTCAAACATTGTCTAGTTGAACAACCTTACTTATAATGTCCAGGAGTTTCTTGTTTTTATTTTAACAGACTTTTTAATTTAATTGGTATGTTTTGAAATAAATAAGGATAACAATACTAGATATGTATTGTCATCCAGCTACAACGAACCATTTTCGCTTTTGTTGCAAGCATAGAAAAAGTGAGAAACGACCGATCCAGTCGCTTCTCACTTTTTCTATGTCTGTCTATTATTTCTTTTTCTTTTTCTTTGGTAGTTTAATAGTAATCTGGTAATAGTCATCAAACTCTTTTTCTTCAGTGTCTAGATTCATGCCAGAATCAGAAATCATAGTTAATGATTGACGAATCGTGTTTACGGCAATTCGTACGTCTTTATTAAACGCTCTTTTTTTCGGTTTCGGTTTGTGTTGAGGCCCTTCCAGCAGTCTTTGCACGCATAACTCTGTCTGTTTAACGTTCAACTGCTGCTCAATAACCTCTTCTAAAATCTTAATTTGTAGTTCCTCATCTTTTAATGGAATAAGTGCGCGGGCATGACGCTCAGTGATTTTCTTTCGTACCAAAACTTCATGCACTCGTTCCGGAAGTTTTAATAGTCTAAGCTTATTCGCTATGGTTGATTGTCCTTTTCCTAAACGCTGTGCAAGGGCCTCTTGAGTAAGATGGTGGAGGTGTATAAGCTTTTGGTAGGCCATCGCCTCTTCCACTGGTGAGAGCTCTTCACGCTGTAAATTTTCAATAAGCGCCACAGAAGCTGTTTCTGTGTCACTCATATTTTTTACGATTGCGGGAGCCTTTTCCCAGCCCAGTGATTTCATTGCGCGCCATCTGCGTTCCCCAGCGATAATTTCAAACTTTTCCTCTCCACTTTCGCGCACGACAATGGGTTGAATAATTCCGTGTGTATGGATGGTTCTCGCTAGCTCTTCAATTTTTTCATCATCAAAAATCGTTCTCGGTTGAAAACGATTAGGTTGAATTTGATGAATAGCTATTTGTTTAACTTCTTCTTTTTCTTCCGAGGCTTGTGGAGAAACTAATTCTTCCTTATCACCAAGGCCAAAGATCCGTGAAAACGGAGTCTTCATCAAGACACACCACCTTTATGAAACTCTCACTCTCTTACCCTAATGTCCACCAATGTTTCACGTGAAACATTGGTGGACATTTATCCATTACAGCTACAGCGGTGACTTGTTCGGCGTCCCCGGTTTACGCGGATATTTTTTTGGTGTTGAGAATGATTTTTGAACTACGATAATCGAACGTTCACTTTGTTCCATGGGAAGCTCAAATGAGTGGACATTGATATCTCCCCCACCTAACATTCTCATCGCTTGTTTTGCATCATTCAATTCATCATCTGCATTTGCAGCTTTCATTGCAACGAATTCGCCCCCTGTTTTAACTAGAGGCATACAAAGCTCAGACAAAACCGATAATCTCGCAACAGCGCGTGCTGTAACTAGATCGTAAGATTCACGAAATGCTTTATTTTGTCCGAATGTTTCTGCACGATCATGATGAAATTGGACTTTATCTAGTCCAATTTCATCTGCTAAATGATGTAGAAATGTAATACGTTTATTTAAAGAATCAACAATCGACACCTCTAAATGCGGGAAACAAATTTTCAGTGGTATACTTGGGAATCCTGCTCCCGCTCCTACATCACAAACAGAAAGTGGGCGTGTCATGTCTACATGAAAACTTGCAGTAATTGAATCATAAAAATGTTTTAAATAAACCTCTCCATGGTCAGTGATTGCCGTTAAGTTCATTTTCTCATTCCACTCAACAAGCAGTTCATAATAGCGATTAAATTGATTAAGCTGTTTTTCAGAAAGCTCGACGCCTTGCTTTTCTAACAGCTGTTGAAATTGCTCAATGTTCATGTGTCGTCTCCTTTAGCTCATTCACCTGAAACTTTTGCAATGCGACCTTGCTCAATATAAACAAGTAAGATCGAGATATCAGCTGGATTTACCCCTGAGATACGGGATGCTTGCGCAATGGAAAGCGGACGAACTTCATGAAGCTTTTGACGTGCTTCAGTCGCAAGTCCATTGATCGCATCGTAATCAATACGATCTGGAATTTTTTTATTTTCCATTTTCTTTAATTTATCGACTTGCTGCAATGATTTTTCAATATATCCTTCATATTTAATTTGAATTTCAACTTGTTCTTCTACATCAAGTGTTAATTCAATCGTTGAAGGTGAAAGCTCTTTAATATGATTGTACGTGATTTCAGGGCGTCTTAAAAGGTCTGATCCTCTAATTCCGTCTTTTAAGCCGCTGCTACCGATCGTTTCCATTAGCGCTTGCACTTGTTCATTTGGTTTGATAATGGTTGCACGTAAACGTTTAATTTCCGCTTCAATCATCGCTTTTTTAGCAGTGAAACGATTAAAACGAGCTTCAGTGACAAGACCAATGTTATGTCCCACTTCCGATAGGCGTAAATCTGCATTATCATGACGCAGTAACAAACGATATTCAGCACGAGATGTTAGTAAACGGTATGGTTCATTCGTTCCTTTAGTCACTAAGTCATCAATTAACACGCCAATATACGCATCAGAGCGACCCAGAATTACTTCTTCTTTATTGAATGCACGACGAGCTGCGTTAATTCCAGCCATTAAGCCTTGACCTGCTGCTTCTTCGTAACCTGATGTACCGTTAATTTGACCTGCTGTATAAAGGTTACGAATTTTTTTTGTTTCTAATGTTGGCCATAACTGCGTTGGAACAATTGCATCATACTCGATCGCATAACCAGCACGCATCATTTGTGCTTTTTCGAGTCCAGGAATAGATTCAAGCATCTTTTGCTGTACATCTTCTGGTAAGCTTGTCGAAAGTCCTTGTACATAAACCTCGTTCGTATTACGTCCTTCTGGCTCTAGGAAGATTTGATGGCGTGGTTTATCGTTAAACCGAACTACCTTATCTTCGATTGATGGACAATAGCGAGGTCCCGTTCCTTTTATCATACCCGAATACATAGCTGAACGGTGTAAATTTTCGTCAATAATTAAGTGCGTTTCTTCATTTGTATACGTTAACCAGCATGGTAGCTGATCTGTAATGAATTGTGTCGTATCATAACTAAATGCACGAGGGGTATCATCACCTGGTTGAATTTCAGTTTTCGTGTAATCAATCGTCTGACTGTTTACACGAGGTGGCGTCCCTGTTTTAAATCGAACGATATCAAAGCCAAGATCACGCAGATGATCAGCTAAACCAATCGAGGGTTGTTGATTATTTGGACCACTTGAATATTTCAAATCACCAATAATCACTTCACCGCGTAAAAATGTTCCAGCTGTGATAATTGTCGTTTTAGCACGATACGTTGCACCTGTTTTTGAAATAACGCCTGTGCATTCACCATTCTCAATAATAAGCTCTTCAATCATTGCTTGTAGCAATGTGATATTTGGCTCATTTTCAATCGTTTCCTTCATATCTTGCTGGTAAAGTACTTTGTCTGCTTGTGCACGCAAGGCACGTACAGCAGGTCCTTTTCCTGTATTTAGCATGCGCATTTGGATGTGGGTTTTGTCGATTGTACGACCCATTTGTCCGCCAAGCGCATCGATTTCTCTTACAACAATCCCTTTTGCCGGACCGCCGACTGATGGATTACATGGCATAAAGGCCACCATATCTAAATTGATTGTTAACATTAACGTTTTGGCTCCCATGCGTGCTGCAGCTAATCCCGCTTCAACACCAGCATGGCCAGCCCCTACTACGATGACATCAAAAAAACCTGCCTCAAATTTTTTCACCATAACGATGAACTCTCCTTCCTTTTATTTCTCCTTATTTCCCAAGGCAGAATTGTGAAAACAACTGATCGATCAAGCTTTCTTGAACAGTATCCCCGATAATTTCACCGAGAATCTCCCATGTTCTTCGCAAATCAATTTGAACCATATCAACTGGTGTCCCCATTTCAGCTCCTTCGATCGCTTCTTCTATCGATTGAAGTGACTGATGCAATAAAGCAATGTGTCGACTGTTTGATACATAAGTGATATCACCTGTTTCTATTGATCCCTCAAAAAACAAAGAAGCAATTGCTTCTTCTAGCTCATCAACCCCTTGCTCCTGCAGTAAAGAAGTGGTAACAAGACGATGATTAGCTGACAATTCTTGTACTTCCCCCATATTTATTGACTGTTGTAAGTCTGTTTTATTTACAATGACGATCGTATCCATTCCTTTGACCGCTTCGAATAAACGACGATCTTCTTCAGATAACTCTTCAGCATTGTTTAGCACGAGTAAAATTAAGTCCGCCTCTTTTAATACTTTACGTGACTTTTCCACTCCAATACGTTCAACAATATCTTCTGTTTCTCGAATCCCAGCTGTATCAACTAACTTCAATGGAACACCTCGAACATTGACGTATTCTTCAATAACGTCACGTGTAGTCCCAGGAACATCTGTTACAATCGCTTTGTTTTCATGCACCAGACTATTTAATAAGGAAGATTTCCCGACATTCGGACGACCAATAATAACGGTTGAAAGTCCTTCACGTAAAATTTTTCCTTGCTCAGATGTTTGCAAGAGTCGCTGAATCTCCCCCCGCACATACGTTGATTTCTCCATCATTACCTTTAATGTCATTTCTTCCACGTCATCGTATTCTGGATAATCAATGTTAACTTCCACCTGAGCTAAAATCTCTAAAATTTCTTGGCGCAGTGAACCAACAAGCTTTGACAACTTCCCTTCCATTTGACCCATCGCAACATTCATTGCTCGGTCAGTTTTGGCACGAATCAAATCCATTACGGCTTCCGCTTGTGACAAATCAATGCGTCCATTTAAAAAGGCACGTTTTGTAAATTCACCAGGCTCTGCTAAACGCGCTCCTTGACGCAATACGAGTTGTAACACTCGATTCACTGTAACCAATCCCCCATGGCAATTGATTTCAATCACATCTTCTCGCGTAAATGTTTTAGGGCCTCGCATTACTGACACCATGACTTCCTCAACGTTCTCTGCCGTTACTGGATCAACTATGTTTCCATAATGAATAGTATGGGAAGGGACAGATTGAAGCTGCTTATCACCCATACCTTTAAACACACGATCCGCAATGGTAAAAGCATCATCCCCGCTCAACCTGACGATGGCAATCGCTCCTTCGCCCATCGGCGTCGAGATCGCTGCAATTGTATCGAACTCCATCCTACTATCACCTCATTGTTCTTTTTATCCACATTCTATCTATAGAACCCTTACTAAGGGGAATTTCAATTCTACATCCAGCTACATAGTGACTAGCCCCTGCAGGTCATCGGCCACTTGCGCTTTCGATTGATACTCTAAATTATTAGAATATCATACTTTCCACTTATAAAAAAGAAAATCAGTTGGATTTATCCACAACTTGTGGTATTGAGTTGCGTGTTTTAAGATTATCCACATGTTTGCATGTTATTGGAGAAAGCACACAGCAACCCACAAATCCTTTTTAATATTTTTGTATTTTATTGAAAAAAATAAATATAAATTTCATCTTTATCCCATTTAAATGAAATTTGTTCAAATAAAAAAGAATCCTCTATCTCGTACACAAGAGGATTCTTTTTCACTTATTTCTTTACTTTGATCATGAGGTAGCGGTGAGGCTCAATGCCTTCAGAATTTGTTTCAATATCACGTCTGCCAGAAAGCGTATTATGAATAATCTTACGTTCATAAGATGGCATTGGTTCAAGTTTTACAGGACGTCTCAGTCGTAACGCTTGATCGGCCATTTTTTTCGCTAAATACTCTAGTGTTTCTTGTCTGCGCTTGCGGTAGTTTTCAGCATCAATCATAATGGTTAAAAATTGATCGGCATGCCGATTCGCGACGAGTTGAGCTAAGTATTGAAGAGAATTAAGCGTTTGGCCTCTTTTTCCAATTAATAGCGCAATTTTATCACTTTCTAATTGGAAGGTCACCATTTTACCTTCTTTATTGATCGAGGTTCTCACATCAAGACCCATATGCTTACTTACATCTTTTATATACTGATCAACTTTTTCTATCGCATTTTTTCGTTTTATCACGTTAACTTTCGCAGGACGTGATCCAATTAAGCCTAGAAACCCTTTTTTACCTTGATCAATAACTGTAACTTCCGCTTGCTCTTTCGAAATGTTTAATTTCGATAATGCATCAGCAACAGCTTGTTCCACCGTAGCACCTGTCGTTGTGATTTCGATCACTTTTGGCTCCTCCTGTCTATTGCACAGAATGGTCAACTTTTTTGCTGCCAGTTCCATTGATCAACAACGTTTGGACGATCATAAAGACGTTACCGACAACCCAGTATAGGGATAATGCGGCTGGGAATGTCATTGCAAATACAACGATCATCACTGGCATTAAATACAGCATAATTTTCATTTGCGGATTCGCCGCAGCTGGATTACCAGCCATCATGAATCTCTGCTGAAGATACGTTGTAATACCTGCCACTATGGGAAGGATAAATAACGGATCACTTTCACCTAGATCAAACCAAAGGAAGGTATGATTAGCAATTTCAGTCGTTCTTACAATCGCATGATAGAAAGCAATGAGAATCGGCATTTGAACAATTAACGGGAAACATCCAGCTAATGGATTAACACCGTTCTTTTGGAACATCGCCATCGTTTCTTGTTGAAGCTTTTGTTGTGTTTGAGCATCCTTAGATGAATACTTTTCACGTAACTTCAACATTTCAGGCTGAATTTCCTGCATTTTTTTCGTATTTTTTGTTTGCTTAATCATCAATGGAAGTAAAGCAAATCGGATAAGCAAAGTCACGATGACGATTGCTAATCCATAATTGTCCCCAGTCCAATCTGCAAACTTTGTAATAAGCCAAGACAATGGATAAACAAAATAACTGTTCCATATCCCTTCACTCTCAGTTGTGATCGGTTCACCGATCTCCATACAACCTGATAGAAGAATGACAAACCCCACGATCATAAAAAGGGGTAATATACGTTTTTTCACTCAGATGTTCCTCCCTATATTTAAATTCACTGCATACCACACGTAATTGTATCACGTTTTCATATTCATGTAATGGTCACTTCATTACCCATTCATAGGACTCTCTCTTTTTTTCAGCACCTTTGATTTCGCCATTACATGTATAAGACTGCTCTTTGTTTGGTGAAAATTCATATCTGCTGCTGGTTTCCTCGCAATCACAACATAATCAAAATCTTTATGAAGTTGAGGTGATAATTCTAAGAAAGCTTGTCTTATATAGCGCTTTACCTGGTTTCGCACAACCGCATTACCGATCTTTTTGCTAACCGACAAACCTAGTCGAAAAACGTCTTGATCTTTTTTCTTTAATTGATATAGAACAAACTGGCGATTCGCCATTGAAGATCCATGACGAAACACAAGTTGGAATTCAGGATTTTTTTTAATCCGCTGCTCTTTCTTCATGGTTTCACCTACATTTTATTTAAATTAGTGGTTTTCAAGTGAAAAAAGACCACTGAGTGGAATCAGTGGTCCTAAGCAGACAATACTTTTCTTCCGCGTTGACGACGACGAGCTAGAACTCGACGGCCATTCTTTGTGCTCATGCGCGCGCGGAATCCGTGTACTTTACTTCTTTTACGTCTATTTGGTTGGAACGTACGTTTCATGTATAAGACACCTCCTAATTGATCATTCAACGATGACCAAGCTACAGACATTCTAAAATATTATATAGATTTCACATATCAAATGTCAATGTTCGTTTCATACAACTTCTACATCATAGCAGAGTCGGAAACTTGTTTCAATAGTGAATTAATATTTTCACCCAAAACACTTCTGCCTATCCTTTATCATGAACAGTTCGACATTTTAATATTCACCCCCATCTCACAAAAACCACTAAGAATGACTCTGTGGACAACTATGAACTCTTTTTCGACAGGAATTTTTATTATCCACAACACCTATCGACATCTTTTTCACACCTTCACCCCTTGTGGACAATTATTTTGCACTTGTGAAACACATTGTGGATAAACAGAATGAGACATTGCACCTAAAAGGATTTTCTGCTATTATAAGTGTGTTTTCACTCTTAATAACTTAACAGCACCCAAAACATTATCCACAATTGTGGATACACTGTGGATATTTTTTTAAACATGTATGGAGAATGTTGTCCACAACCTTTGAGTTGTGTCGATAACTATTCATTGTGTTTTTCCGCCTATTCATAGCGTTGAATATATATAAGGAATCTGCAGAAAGAATATTTTTCTTGAAAAATAATTACGTTAGGAGGGTATGATACTTGGAAAATATCACGGATCTCTGGAACCGCGCATTAGAATCGATTGAAAAAAAAATCAGTAAGCCCAGCTATGAAACGTGGCTCAAATCAACGAAAGCATTCGCATTGAAGCGAGACACACTTACCATAACGGCACCAAATGAATTTGCACGTGATTGGCTCGAAGGCCATTATTCGCAATTGATTTCAGGTGTATTAAAAGAAGTAACGGGCGAGGAACTCATTGTGAAGTTCATTATTCCAAGAAACCAAGGCCAAGATGATTTTGACATTACGATTCAACCGAAAAAACCAAACAAAGATGATGATCAGCAAGAATGGTCTAAAAACATGTTAAATCCAAAATACACATTTGATAAGTTTGTTATCGGATCAGGTAACCGTTTTGCACATGCGGCTTCATTAGCGGTAGCAGAAGCTCCAGCAAAAGCGTACAATCCTCTTTTTATATATGGGGGAGTTGGATTAGGGAAAACGCATTTAATGCATGCGATCGGCCATTACGTTTTGGAGCACAATCCATCAGCAAAAGTTGTGTATTTGTCATCTGAAAAATTTACAAATGAATTTATTAATTCGATTCGTGATAATAAAGCAGTCGATTTTCGCAACAAATATCGAAATGTAGACGTTCTATTAATTGATGACATTCAGTTTCTTGCTGGAAAAGAACAAACACAAGAGGAATTTTTCCATACTTTTAATACCTTACATGAAGAAAGTAAGCAAATCGTCATTTCAAGTGACCGTCCACCAAAAGAAATTCCTACATTAGAAGATCGATTACGTTCCCGTTTTGAATGGGGTCTGATCACGGACATCACACCACCAGATTTAGAAACACGAATTGCAATCTTACGCAAAAAAGCAAAGGCAGAAGCACTTGACATTCCAAATGAAGCAATGCTTTATATTGCGAATCAAATCGATTCTAACATTCGAGAACTAGAAGGTGCACTTATACGAGTAGTGGCTTATTCGTCACTCGTCAGCAAAGATATAAATGCGGACCTGACAGCTGAAGCATTAAAAGATATTATGCCAAGCTCGAAACCAAAGGTCATTAAAATATTAGACATTCAAAAAGTAGTGGGAGAACATTTCAGTATTAAATTAGAAGATTTTAAAGCGAAGAAGCGTACAAAAACGATTGCATTCCCACGTCAAATCGCAATGTATCTTTCCCGTGAAATGACTGACTTCTCTTTACCAAAGATTGGCGAGGAGTTTGGCGGTCGTGATCATACAACCGTTATACATGCACATGAAAAGATCTCTAACTTACTGGAGCACGATACTTCTCTCAAGCAAGAAGTTAAAGAAATTAAAACTACACTTCAAAAATAGAATAGCTTGAGATGTGGGTAAGTGTGGATAATACGTGCACGTTCAAACACATCTTGTCCACATGGGGAAAAGTTAGTAAATCAAGTCATCAACAGACATATCCACATATCCACAGCACCTACTATTATTACTATTATTTTAAAAGATTTAAATACTATATATATAGTAATAGAATCTAAACATTTTGGAGGCTATAAAAATGAAATTCCAGATTCAACGTGATCGCCTGGTTAATGGCGTAAACGATGTCATGAAAGCTGTTTCTTCAAGAACAACCATCCCAATTTTAACCGGAATCAAAATCATGGCACACGAAGAGGGTGTAACATTAACTGGCAGTGACTCAGATATCTCAATTGAATCGTTTATTCCAAAAGAAGAAGATGGAAAAGAAATTGTTAATATTCAACAAGCTGGAGGAATTGTTCTTCAAGCTAAGTTTTTTGAAGGTATCGTAAAGAAATTACCAATGGATACAGTTGAGATCGAAGTTCACTCACACTTGCAAACTGTAATTCGTTCCGGTAAATCAGAATTTAATTTAAATGGCTTAGATGTAACAGAATATCCTCATCTCCCACAAATTGAAGAAGATAGTGTATTAAAAATCGAGACAAACCTGTTAAAAACGATCATTCGACAAACGGTATTTGCGGTGTCCACCTCAGAAACACGCCCTATCTTGACAGGTGTAAACTGGCATATCGAAAATGGGGAATTAAACTGTGTTGCAACAGATAGCCATCGATTAGCCATGAGAAAAGCTCCGATCAGTGGAGGAAACGGTGACAAGAGTGAAGCCGTCATTCCTGGGAAAAGCTTAAATGAGTTAAATAAAATTCTTGAAGATACATCGGATGAACTTGAAATTGTCATTACTGAAAACCAAGTGTTATTCAAAGCGAAGCATGTATTATTCTTCTCGCGATTGTTGGAAGGAAATTATCCAGATACTTCTAGGTTGGTTCCGGCTGAGAGTAAAACGTCCTTAACGATCGGTGGAAAAGAGTTTTTACAAGCAATTGACCGTGCTTCTTTATTAGCACGTGAAGAACGTAACAATGTAGTTAGGTTATCGATCAGCGAAGAAGGTGGCGTTGAAATTTCATCAAATACGCCTGAAATCGGTAAGGTCGTGGAAGAGATTCAACGTAAAAGTACTGATGGAGAAGCGTTAAACATTTCCTTTAGTGCGAAATATATGATGGATGCTTTGAAAGTATTCGAAGGTGCTGAAACCAACATTCAATTCACTGGAGCGATGAGACCATTTGTTCTCCGCACAACATCAGATGATACAATTCTACAATTGATTACTCCGGTTAGGACATATTAAGAAAAAAACGCCCCCTGTTTTGACCCTAACAGGGGGCATCTGTTATTAATCATGGGCCATAAAAAAGAAATATGTTATAAGTTAAATTTTCTTTGTTTTCATTTAGGAAATTGGTTAAAATAAGATATTAGACATAAAAGAAGGTAGTGAGCAAAGTGAAAGAGCCAATTCGGATAAATACGGAATATATCACACTTGGTCAATTCTTAAAGTTAGCTGAAGTTATTCAAAGCGGCGGGATGGCGAAATGGTTTTTAAGTGAACATGAAGTGTATATCAATCAAGAACTTGACCAAAGACGTGGACGAAAACTACGAGACGGTGACGAAATTCAAATTCCAGAGGTAGGTATTTACGTGGTGAAGTCGAACGAGTAGAAGGATGTTATGACATGTATATCGAGCAGCTAGAGCTTGTACATTATCGAAATTATGATGGATTAAAGGTTGAATTTGATAATAACGTTAATGTCATCCTTGGTGAGAACGCTCAAGGTAAGACCAATGTCATGGAGTCCATCTATGTCCTTGCGATGGCGAAATCCCATAGAACCTCCAATGATAAAGATTTAATACAATGGGATTCAGATTATGCTAAAATAAAAGGTAGAGTGATGAAACATCATGGCTCACTTCCATTAGAGTTAATGATTTCAAAAAAAGGCAAAAAAGCCAAGTTGAATCATCTTGAACAATCGAAACTAAGCCAATATATTGGTCATATGAATGTTGTCATGTTCGCGCCCGAAGATCTCCACTTAGTAAAGGGGAGCCCTCAAGTAAGGCGTCGTTTTATTGATATGGAAATTGGGCAGATTTCAGCTGTTTACCTTCATGACAGCTCTCTGTACCAAAAAATTCTGCGGCAACGTAATCATTATTTAAAGCAGCTCCAATCTAGAAAACAGCATGACCGTACGATGCTCGATGTATTCACCGATCAATTTGTGGAGAGTGCTGCCAAAATCATTCATCGTCGCTTTCAATTTATCAAGCTCTTACAGCAATGGGCAGAACCCATTCATGCTGGCATATCGAGAGGCCTTGAGACGTTAGAAGTGGTGTACAAGCCCTCCATTTCAGTGACGGAAGAAGACGACTTTCAAACGATTGAACAGGCTTTTAGAGGAAAGTTTGAAGATCTACGTGATCGAGAAATTGATCGCGGTGTCACATTGATTGGGCCACACCGAGATGACCTGCAGTTTCTTGTGAATGGTCATGATGTCCAAACATTCGGTTCACAAGGCCAGCAGCGTACGACCGCTTTATCCATTAAATTAGCTGAGATCGAACTGATTCATGCAGAAATCGGAGAATACCCGATTTTATTACTAGATGATGTGTTATCTGAACTTGATGACTATCGCCAATCCCACTTGCTCAACACGATTCAAGGAAAAGTGCAAACCTTCGTCACAACAACAAGTGTAGAAGGAATTGATCACCAGACCTTAAAGGAAGCGACAACGTTTGTTGTTGAAAAAGGGAGTATGATCAGGCAAATATGAGGAGGCTGACTAAATGTATGTTCATATAGGAGAAGACACAATGATAAGAATGAATGATTTTGTGGCAATAATGGATGTACAGGTAGCTGAAGCTTCTCTTATTATGGAGCAGTTTATGAAAGATAACGACAACGGCATCGTTGATCTTTGCCAAACAAACTGTAAATCGATGGTCATTACAGACTTCAAAGTATATTTATCCCCATTGTCTTCAGCCACTCTTAAAAGAAGAACGGAAAAAATGTCCAAGCCTATTTTTAAATAAAGTGCATAGATGTGCATCGTCAAAGAAAGTGTAGGTGAATCGCGTGTCAGCAGAAGAAACGCAAATACAGCATCAAGCTTATGATGAAAATCAAATTCAAGTACTTGAAGGATTAGAAGCTGTAAGAAAACGACCTGGAATGTATATTGGGTCAACAGCAGCTAAAGGACTTCATCACCTTGTTTGGGAAATCGTTGATAACAGTATTGACGAAGCTCTTGCAGGTTACTGTGATGAAATTAAAATAAGCATAGAAGAAGATAATACGATCGTAGTTGAAGATAACGGCCGTGGAATTCCAGTTGGTATTCATGAAAAAATGGGACGCCCAGCTGTTGAAGTCATCATGACAGTTCTTCACGCAGGTGGTAAGTTTGGAGACGGTGGGTACAAGGTTTCCGGAGGTCTGCATGGAGTTGGCGCTTCTGTTGTAAACGCACTTTCAGAAAAGCTTGAAGTATTTGTTCACTTAAATGGCAAGATTCATAATCAAGAATTTAGAAAAGGTACTCCGAGCTATGATTTAAAAGTCATCGGGGAAACTGATATTACTGGAACGGTTGTACGTTTTAAAGCTGATCCAGAAATTTTCACAGAAACAACGGTATATGATTTCGACACACTAGCAAATCGGGTTCGGGAACTTGCATTCTTAAATCGTGGCCTAGCGCTAGTGATTGAAGATAAACGTGTGATTGAAGAAGATGGAAAGCATAGATTGAAGAGATTCCACTACGAAGGCGGTATTAAGTCATATGTCGAACACTTAAATCGCTCAAAAGAAGTTATTCACGATGAGCCGGTCTTCTTAGAAGCGGAACGAGATGGGATCTCTATTGAAATTGCAATGCAATATAACCAAGGATTTGCACACAATATTTATTCTTTTGCCAATAATATCAATACACATGAAGGTGGAACACATGAGTCGGGTTTTAAAACAGCTCTGACACGTGTAATCAATAATTACGCATCTAGAAATAATTTATTAAAAGATGCAGATGCTAATCTATCAGGTGAGGACGTGCGTGAAGGTTTGACTGCGATCGTTTCTATCAAACATCCTGATCCTCAGTTTGAAGGTCAAACCAAAACAAAGCTTGGAAATTCAGAAGCTCGTACGATTACGGACTCTTTATTCTCAGAGCATTTCGATAAATTCTTGATGGAAAATCCAGTGGTGGCACGTCAAATCATTGAAAAAGGATTGATGGCTGCCCGCGCGCGTCTTGCTGCAAAAAAAGCACGAGAACTAACGAGACGTAAGGGTGCACTTGAAGTATCAAGTTTACCTGGGAAGCTTGCTGACTGTTCTTCCCGCGATCCAGCAATTAGTGAATTGTATATTGTTGAGGGTGACTCTGCAGGTGGTTCAGCGAAACAAGGTCGTGATCGTCATTTCCAAGCCATATTGCCACTTCGAGGAAAAATCATCAATGTCGAAAAAGCACGTCTCGATAAAATTTTATCTAACAACGAAATTCGTGCCATTATTACAGCTTTAGGAACAGGTATTGGAGAAGATTTTGATCTTGCTAAAGCTCGTTATCATAAAATTGTAATTATGACAGATGCTGATGTCGACGGTGCACATATTCGTACACTTCTGTTGACGTTTTTATATCGCTATATGAGAAATATTATTGAAGCTGGCTATATTTATATCGCTCAGCCACCGCTTTACAAGATTACGCAAGGTAAATCGATTCGTTATGCGTATACAGAACGTGAAATGAACAACGTGCTTGCTGAATTATCACCAAGTCCAAATCCAAATCTTCAACGATATAAAGGTCTAGGAGAGATGAATCCTGATCAGCTATGGGAAACAACGATGAATCCAGATTCACGTACGTTGCTTCAAGTTAGTCTTAAGGATGCAATTGAAGCGGATGAAACGTTTGAAATTTTAATGGGTGACAAAGTTGAGCCAAGACGTCAATTCATCGAAGAAAATGCGATGTATGTAAAAAACCTTGATATTTAACTAGCAGGATAGATATTGCTCTATCCTTTCTTTTTCTTAATAAGAAAGATATTTGTTGATTCTAAAATGTAAAAGTTAAGCGGACAGCTTCTCGAAAGGTCACAAGACAAACGCTGATGGATGCAAAGACACCTTCTTCAGTGTTTGCCTTACGCCTGTCGGAGATAAACGCCCGCTTGTGCTTTTAATGAGAAGGAGGTTTCCCTCGCTATGGATGAAACGTCAAGCTCCAATGTCCATGAAATCAATATTAGCCAGGAAATGCGTACATCATTTTTAGATTATGCGATGAGTGTAATTGTGGCACGTGCACTTCCTGATGCAAGAGACGGTTTAAAACCGGTACACCGTCGTATTTTATATGCGATGAATGATTTAGGTATGACATCTGATAAAGCGTTTAAAAAATCAGCTCGTATCGTTGGTGAAGTAATCGGTAAGTATCACCCACACGGTGACTCGGCTGTTTATGAGACGATGGTCCGTATGGCACAGGATTTCAGTTATCGCTACATGTTAATTGAGGGGCATGGTAACTTTGGTTCTGTCGATGGTGACGCAGCTGCTGCGATGCGTTATACAGAAGCGAGAATGTCTAAAATTTCTATGGAGCTGATTCGTGATATTAATAAAGACACGATCGACTACAAGGATAACTATGATGGATCGGAGCGTGAACCAGTCGTTCTACCAGCCCGTTTTCCCAACCTTTTAGTCAATGGTTCGAGCGGAATAGCGGTTGGGATGGCAACGAACATTCCACCACATCAGCTTGGTGAGGTCATTGATGGGTTACTTGCATTTAGTGAGCATCCTGAAATTACAATTGCAGAGCTCATGGAACACATTCCAGGTCCTGATTTTCCTACAGGTGCATTAATTCTTGGTCGTAGTGGAATCAGACGTGCGTATGAAACAGGGCGAGGATCTGTCATTCAACGTGCAAAAGTTGAGATTGAACAAAAAGCAAATGGTCGTGAAACAATTCTCGTTCATGAACTTCCTTATCAAGTTAATAAAGCGAAGTTGATTGAAAAAATTGCAGAGCTTGTTCGCGACAAAAAGATTGATGGCATTACAGACCTTCGCGATGAATCTGACCGTAATGGTATGCGAGTTGTTATTGATATTCGTCGTGATGCAAATGCGAATGTATTATTAAATAACCTTTATAAACAAACGGCTCTACAAACAAGCTTCGGAATCAATATGCTTGCACTTGTTGATGGACAGCCGAAAGTATTAAATCTAAAAGAAGCTCTACACCATTACCTTGAGCATCAAAAAGTTGTGATTCGTCGCAGAACAGAATTTGAATTGCGCAAAGCAGAAGCGCGCGCTCATATTTTAGAAGGCTTACGTATTGCGCTCGATCACATTGATGCGATCATCGCACTAATTCGTGGATCACAAACAACTGATGCTGCACGTGCAGGGCTGATGGAGCAATTCTCTCTTTCTGAAAAGCAAGCGCAAGCAATTTTAGATATGCGTCTGCAACGATTAACAGGACTAGAGCGTGACAAGATCGAAGAAGAGTATCAAGCATTAGTAGCGTTGATTGCTGATTTAAAATCTGTTTTAAATAGTGATGAGCGCGTGCTTGAAATTATTCGCGAAGAGTTAATGGAGATAAAAGCTCGCTTTAATGACAAGCGACGTACAGATATTACAACTGGTGGATCAGAAATGATTGAAGATGAAGATCTTATTCCACGTGAAAACTTGGTCATCACTTTAACTCATAATGGATACATTAAGAGACTTCCAGCATCGACATATCGTAGTCAAAAACGTGGCGGTCGAGGTATTCAAGGGATGGGTACAAATGAAGATGATTTCGTTGAGCATCTTCTCACTACATCCACTCATGATACGATTCTTTTCTTCTCAAACAAAGGGAAGGTGTATCGTACCAAAGGATATGAAATTCCGGAGTATAGCCGTACAGCGAAAGGCTTACCGATCATCAACCTTCTTGAAATTGACAAGGATGAAGACATCAATGCGATGATTCGTGTCGAAGAATTTAGAGAAGACTCTTTCTTCTTCTTTACGACGAAATACGGTATTTCAAAACGGACACCAGTTTCTGATTTTGCTAATATCCGTACAAACGGCTTGATCGCAATCAACTTAAAAGAAGGCGATGATCTCATTTCGGTCAAATTCACTAATGGTGAAAAAGAAATGATTATCGGTACGCAAAACGGTATGCTGATCCGCTTCCCAGAAAGCGATGTGCGTTCAATGGGACGTACCGCAACAGGTGTAAGAGGAATTCGTCTTAAGGATGATGATGTCGTTATAGGAATGGAAATCCTTGAGCCAAACGACAATATTCTTGTTGTAACGGAAAAAGGGTACGGCAAACAAACACCTGAAGCAGAGTACCGTGTACAATCTCGTGGCGGTAAAGGAATTAAGACCTGCAATATTACCGATAAAAATGGAAAAATGGTTGCTGTTAAAGCTGTAACTGGTGAAGAAGACGTCATGATCATCACGGTACAAGGAGTTTTAATCCGTATGGACGTGAGTGGCATTTCACAAACAGGTCGAAGCACACAAGGTGTGAAACTGATTCGCCTTGGTGACCAAGAATTTGTTGCAACTGTAACGAGGATCGAAAAAGAAGAAGATGTAGAAGCAGAGATCGAAGGAATGGTCGATGGTGAAACTACAACTGATTCGGAAACAAATGACTCAGAAAAAGAAACGAGTTCTGATTCAACTGAACAAACTAATTCAAGTGACCCTAAATCAACAGAAGAATAATATCTTGAGAAAGCAGGAAGAAAGATTCCTGTTTTCTCTTTTTTTTGTTAATATGATTAAAAAGAACTGGAAATCTTTAGTGAGGTGAGAACCATGAAGGTAAGGGTTAAAGATCTCGAAGAAGGTTGTGTCATCGCCGAAAACATCATGGGTTTAACAAGTAAGCCGATTGTTCGAAAGAATACGATGTTGACTACGCTACATATTGAAGTTCTGCAAGCTTTTCAAATTAAACATATTGCAGTGTCTACAAAAAAGGCAGATGGAAGCATATTTTTTGCTGAAGCTGTCGATGAAACACTAAGCAATCAAAAAAGTGAAGATACAGAAACAGGATTTGCTCCTGAAAAAGCACCAAAAAGCTTTGAAAATCTTTATACTGACGCAGTAGTGCTCTATAAAAATGAATTTAGCAATTGGCAGGCAGGAAGTAAGGTTGATATTGTTGCATTAAAAAAAAGTATTTTACCCCTAGTCGAAAGAGTCTCTTCAGATCAACTGTGTTTATACCGCCTTCATCAGTTGCCTGAGGCAGAAGATTATCTATCTAACCATTCTGTTTCAGTAGGTTTAATTAGTAGTTTATTAGCTAAGAAACTAGGTTGTAGTCAAGGGCTCTGTATTCAAATGGCGATGGCAGGGCTTCTGGCAGATACAGGTATGGCGAAAATGCCAAAATCGCTCCTGGATAAATCATCAGGACTATCTCAAGAGGAGCAGGTCGAGATTCGCAAACATCCTGTTTACAGCTATCAATTTATCATGGACAGCGCTTTACTAAAACAAGATGTAAAAAGAGCTATTTATCAGCATCATGAGCGACTAGATGGAAGTGGATATCCAAAAGGTGAAAAAGGCAATCATATTACACTTTACTCTCAAATCATCGCATTGGCAGATGTATACCACGCTATGACAACTAAAAGGCTTTATCGATCGAAGCAATCACCATTTAAAGCACTAGAAACTATATTAGAGGATGAGTTTGGCAAGTTTGATATTGTTGTCGTAAAAGCACTTCAAAAGCTAATTGGTAACCTCGCGACAGGAACACGGGTTGAGCTATCTAATGGGACATTGGCTGAAGTCATTTATACGCAGTCAGAATATTTATCACGCCCGATAGTTAAAACAATTCCAGTGGGGGATATCATTGATTTGACCCGCCAACGCAAACTGTATATTGATCGAGTCGTTTAAAAACATTACGCCTAAGTAACTTTTCTTAAATGCGTATCTGGATGCAGAGATTATTCTTAACACCCTATGCACTTTTTTCTATTTCTAATAACCGGTTGCGGGATTCGTGCATGCCCTTTGTGGCAACAAACAAGTTGCGATCCCTATTTAACTTAGAATTATAAACAAACCTTTAACAGGGAGTTGGAGTACTGTACCTACCACTATTGTTTTAATTGATAATGAACACCAGAACAATTATTTATAAGAACCAACGCGAGTGGCTGGGATCGTTCAGTCATTTTTTCGAATGAAAAGATACTATAATAGTTTTTTAAAAAGAGGTTGTATATAAATTGATAGCGTGATATATTTGTATGCGTCGCTTTTGACGTGAACAATACAACTTGAAAGAAACAAAAAAAGTTGTTGACATAATATCTGATAAAATGTTATGATAAATTGGTCGCTTGAGAGAGCAACGTAAACGAAATACCTTGAACCTTGAAAACTAAACAACCTAAAACGTCAACGTTAATTCTTGATTTAAATGAAACAAATGAGCTTTATCAAACACTTTACGGAGAGTTTGATCCTGGCTCAGGACGAACGCTGGCGGCGTGCCTAATACATGCAAGTCGAGCGGAGTTAGAGAAGCTTGCTTCTCTAACTTAGCGGCGGACGGGTGAGTAACACGTGGGCAATCTGCCCGTAAGACTGGGATAACTCCGGGAAACCGGGGCTAATACCGGATAACCCTGACTCTCTCCTGAGAGTCAGTTGAAAGATGGTTTCGGCTATCACTTACGGATGAGCCCGCGGCGCATTAGCTAGTTGGTGAGGTAACGGCTCACCAAGGCGACGATGCGTAGCCGACCTGAGAGGGTGATCGGCCACACTGGGACTGAGACACGGCCCAGACTCCTACGGGAGGCAGCAGTAGGGAATCTTCCG
>NZ_JBFMIA010000213.1:0-255 GCF_040801915.1 Jeotgalibacillus marinus
GGTCTCGTGATCTCCTGGCTCGCCCGTCGCTCGCGCGCCCACCCCGCGGACTAGTGGTTCTCGACCACGAACGCTGCGAAGCCGGGCACGGTGAACCGGAGCCGCCCCTCGCGCCCCTCGATGACGCCGCGCGCCACGAGGTCCGCGCGCACGCGTCCCAGGCTCCGCTCGGTGCGTCCGAGCCGCTCCGCCACGGCGGCGAGGGGTGCCTCACCCCCGAGGGCGGCAAGGGCCGTGATGACGGCCTGTTGCGCG
>NZ_JBFMIA010000214.1:0-255 GCF_040801915.1 Jeotgalibacillus marinus
GTCGAGCTTGGGGTCGTGGGTGATGGCCACCACCGCGCTGTTGCTGTCCAGGTTCATCGACAGCACCAGGTCGTCGGGCATGGCGGTGGACAGGGTCACGCCGCTGATTTGGTCCCAGCCTTCGTGGTATTCGGTGCGCGGCTCGCACACCGTCACTTGGTAATCCAACATGTGCGCCATGCTGGCCAAGTAGCGCGAGAGTTGGCCGCCCCCAATGATGAGCAAGCGCAGGCGCGGGCCGTGCACGGTGGTGAG
>NZ_JBFMIA010000215.1:0-255 GCF_040801915.1 Jeotgalibacillus marinus
GCATTACGTCAACACCGTTCGCGGCCAGCACTTCGAGTGCGCTCGCCTGAGCGGCTGGAGAGACCGCGTGGGTGTCTATTCCGAGGAATAAAGGACCGTTGATGCCCCTGGACTTGCGGTACTCGCAGATTGCCTGGCTGATCGCCAGGACGTGCCACTCGTTGAAGGCTCGATCGAAGGCCGAGCCGCGGTGCCCCGAGGTCCCGAACGAGACCTGCTGAGCCGGAATGTTGGCGTCGGGCTGCAGCGAGAAAT
>NZ_JBFMIA010000216.1:0-255 GCF_040801915.1 Jeotgalibacillus marinus
GGCGCGCCTTCCTCGCGGACGGTCTGGCGGGGTACGCGACCCGTCGCGACCGCCCCGACCTCGACGCCACCTCCCGGCTCTCCCCGTACCTCAAGTTCGGCGTCCTGCACCCACGCTCGCTGCTGGCCGACCTCGAGGCGTACGGAGGGCCGGACGCCGAGCGCTTCGTCACCGAACTGGCCTGGCGGGAGTTCTACGCCGACGTTCTGCACCATCACCCCGAGAGCCTGGAGGCCGACCTGCGCCCCGCACTGG
>NZ_JBFMIA010000030.1:0-17986 GCF_040801915.1 Jeotgalibacillus marinus
TAGTTGGGGGACTCCCCCTGTGAGAGTAGGACGTCGCTAGGCACATGATAAAAAACCGTTCCCATTGTGGAGCGGTTTTTTGTGTAAAAAGCAGTCGATTTAGATCAGAAACCAACTGGGCGGCTCAGAAAGTAAGCTAAAATCGGATTTATAAGAGGAATGAGAATCACAAAAATTCACGCTTCATCCTCCCCATCCAAAAACTCCAAAATCGCTTGAGGACAGAAGTGAGAGGAAAGGTGGAGGAACCCTCTGATGATGGAGTAGTCATCGGTTTCTTTGTACATGGTGCAGTTTCCCCACCATTCGGTTTCATAGCGTGCGATCATACTGAGGTTGTATAGTAAAAGAAAATGACATTGAATTGCATTTAGTGAATCTTCTTTGGGTTGGTTTTCGAGAGAAAGTAATAATTCTTTCATTGTAAATGTTGCGCTTTCAAGATGTTTCACGTGGAACATCAGGTTAGATAAGGTAGGAAATAATCCATTCTTTTGAATTTTTACGGTATCTTCAAGGAATGAATAGTTATGTTTTTTCTTTTTACGAGTTGAGACCCCGTGTGCAAGTTGTGAGGTATTTGACGGATAAAATGGATCTCTTGTGATGATGCATGCTTTTATTAAATGAGAGAGTCCGTAGAATTGTAGAAGTGGTTGAATGATGGTCGGGGCTACATTTGATTGCACATAAAACGCCTCTGCATGCTCAATATGGTAGCAGAAGGATGGATGTGTTTGGTGAGCTAGTTGTACGGGGTGTTGTTGCTTTTGTTTTTGATAGTGGTTAGTTAAATAACGTGAAGTGGATAGGCGTGAGTGGTAGGTGAGATAACGGTTCCAGTTAAATATGGTTGTCATATCTTTCATCCTCCGGATAATTTTTAATATTCTAACTTATCCTTTCCGTATTGACACTCTGTATGGTGACTGATAACCTTACAATAATATTTTTTGAACCAAGGAGGAATCATAATGATGTGGGAAACTAAGTTTGTAAAAGAAGGCTTAACGTTTGATGATGTTTTGCTGATTCCGGCGAAGTCAGAAGTGTTGCCACGAGATGTTGAGCTTTCAGTTGAATTAACAGATACAATTAAGTTAAATGTTCCACTCATTAGTGCAGGTATGGATACAGTCACAGAAGCTGCTATGGCAATTTCAATGGCTCGTACTGGTGGACTTGGTGTTATTCACAAGAATATGAGCATTGAGGCCCAATCAGAGCAGGTTCAAAAAGTTAAGCGTTCAGAAAGTGGTGTTATTACTGATCCATTTTTTTTAACACCTGATCATCAAGTGTTTGACGCTGAGCATTTGATGGGCAAGTATCGTATTTCTGGTGTACCTATTGTTAATGACATGGATGAACAGAAGTTAGTTGGGATCATTACAAACCGAGACCTTCGTTTTATCCAGGATTACTCCATTAAAATTAGTGATGTGATGACAAAAGAAAATCTTGTCACAGCTGCGGTTGGCACAACGCTTGAAGAAGCAGAACAAATTTTGCAACAGTATAAAATTGAAAAGCTACCACTTGTCGATGAAGCTGGTATTTTAAAAGGACTTATCACTATTAAGGATATTGAAAAAGTAATTGAGTTCCCAAATTCTGCAAAAGATTCAAAAGGCCGTTTACTTGTTGCGGCATCTGTTGGTGTTACAGCTGATGCAGAGAAACGAGTTGAACAACTTGTGAAAGCTGGTGCTGATGCACTTGTAATTGATACGGCTCATGGTCACTCACAAGGTGTTCTTGATACGATTACATTGATTCGTGAATCTTTCCCTAAAGTAGCAATTATTGCTGGTAACGTAGCTACAGCAGAAGCAACGAGAGCATTGATTGAAGCTGGTGCGGATGTTGTGAAAGTAGGCATTGGACCAGGCTCCATTTGTACAACGCGTGTCGTTGCAGGCGTTGGTGTTCCTCAAATTACAGCTGTGTATGATTGTGCGACAGAAGCACGTAAACATGGTAAGACTATTATTGCCGATGGTGGCATCAAATATTCTGGTGATATCGTGAAGGCTTTAGCTGCTGGTGGACATGCTGTTATGCTTGGGAGCTTGCTTGCTGGGACGACAGAAAGTCCTGGTGAGACGGAAATTTTCCAAGGGCGTCGTTTTAAAGTTTACCGTGGTATGGGTTCCATGGGAGCAATGGAAAAAGGGTCAAAAGATCGTTATTTCCAAGAAGATGCAAAAAAATTAGTCCCTGAAGGAATTGAAGGTCGCACACCTTATAAAGGACCTTTGGCTGATACGATTTATCAACTAGTTGGAGGAATTCGTAGTGGAATGGGATACTGTGGGTCTGAAAACCTATACACGCTTCGAGAACATGCACAATTCGTTCGCATGACGGGCGCAGGTCTTCGTGAAAGTCACCCGCATGATGTTCAAATTACGAAAGAAGCACCAAACTATTCCATGTAGCAGAAAGTGAAAGCTGCACATACTTCAATAGAGAAGATCTGTAGCTGTCGGGATTCCTTAATAATGGGAGTCCCGATTTTTTGTTATGTAATGCTTCTTTTCTACTTTTCGATAAAAGGATATAATTAAATTGTAGAGTAAACATAATTAATGGAGGTATAAATTGTGAAAAGAACAAGGTTACGAAGTTTAATTGCTAGTGTATTAGCTCTTTTTCTTGTTGTTGGTAGTGGTTCTTTGGCTAATACGACTCATGCAAATGGAGTAACGGATTGGAATATGGATGCGGCCATCTTAATAGAAGCGAGTACTGGAAAAGTGTTATACGAAGATAATCCGGATGCGTTGCTTGGAATCGCAAGTATGACAAAAATGATGACAGAGTACCTTCTTTTAGAAGCAATTGCTGAAGGTTCAGTATCATGGGATGATAAATATACAGTTACAAATAAAACCTATGAGATCTCTCAAGATCTTACATTAAGTAACGTGCCTCTTCAAAATGGGGAGGCCTATTCGATCCATGAACTATACGAAGCAATGGTGATTAAATCGGCTAATGCAGCAGCCATTGCGATTGCAGAAACAATTGCAGGATCTGAAGCCAATTTTGTTATGATGATGAATGAAAAAGCGGAAGAATTGGGCTTAGAAGATTTTAATTTTGTGAACTCTTCAGGTTTAAATAATGAAGATATGCATGGCTATCATCCAGAAGGTACAGGTCTTTTTGACGATAGTGAGATGTCTGCACGAGCGACAGCAAAACTTGCACAGCATCTGTTGATCGATTTTCCTGAAGTTCTTGATACAGCTAGTATTCCGAACAAGGTTTTTCGTGAAGGGACAGATGCGATCTACATGACAAACACCAACTTTATGTTATCATCACTTGAATTTGAATATGAGGGCGCAGATGGCTTAAAAACGGGTATGACTGATTTTGCGGGATACACATTTACAGGAACAGCGATACGTAATGATATGCGTCTTATATCGGTAGTACTGAATGTGACAGATGACGACGGATTGGGTTCAGCTAATGCCCGTTTTGGTGCAACAACTGACCTATTGAATTTTGGATTTAATAATTTCACATTAGAAGATATAATTCCTGAAAACGTAACGATTGAGGATCAAGAAATGGTTGCGGTAGATGAAGAGAAAGAAGAAACTTTAGTCACGACTGAAAGTGAAGAAAAGGAAAACGGGTTTGTTTTAAGTATGAGGACTGTTGGAGGATTTTTCGGGAAGCTTTACGAAACAACCGTCTCTACTGTAAAAGGTTGGTTTTAAAAGGAGATAAACAATTAGAATTGTAATATATCACCTTAATAAGGGGTACTTTAGTGCTTATTTAGAATGAGGTTAGTTTATACCATGTTGTTCAGCAATGAAAAGTCGAATAGTTCATTCCTTAATAGAGAAGATTAACCTCTCAGGATTCTTTAAGTAATAGAAGTCCCGATTTTTTTGTCACGTAGGCAGTACTATTCTCTCTCTATTTTTCGACAAACAACTATGATAAAATGACGAAAGATGATAGAAGTGCACATAATTTGTTGGAGGTTTAAATTGTGAAAAGAAAAATGTTGCGAAGTTCAATCGCTAGTTTGTTAGTGTTTGTTCTATTTATTGGTAGTGGTGCTTTTACTAATACGACTTATGCAAATGAGGTAACGGATTGGAATGTAGATGCGGCCATCTTAATAGAAGAGAGTACTGGAAAAGTGTTATACGCGGAAAATCCAGATGAGTTGCTCGGAGTCGCAAGTATGACAAAAATGATGACAGAGTACCTTCTTTTAGAAGCAATCGATGAAGGCTCGGTATCATGGGATGATCAATACAAGGTAACAAATAAAATCTCTGAGTTATCTAAAGATCGTTCTTTAAGTAACGTGCCTCTTCGAATTGAGGAGTCATATTCGATTCGAGAACTGTACGAAGCAATGGTGATTTATTCGGCTAATGCTGCAACGATTGCGATTGCAGAAACAGTTGCAGGGTCTGAAGCTAATTTTGTTACAATGATGAACGAAAAAGCGGAAGAAATGGACTTACAAGATTTTAATTTTGTGAACTCTTCAGGATTAAATAATGAAGATATGCTTGGTTATCACCCAGAAGGTACAGGTAAAGACGATGAAAATATGATGTCTGCACGTGCGACAGCAAAACTCGCACATCTTTTGATGACGGATTTTCCCGAAGTTCTTGATACAGCAAGCATTTCGAAAAAAGTTTTCCGTGAAGGGACAGACGATGCAATCAACATGGAAAATTGGAATTTTATGTTACCGGAGCTTGTATTTGAATATGAAGGTGCAGATGGCTTAAAAACGGGAACGACTGATCTTGCAGGATTCACATTCACAGGAACAGCGGAACGAAATGATATGCGTCTTATATCCGTTGTAATGAATGCGACAAATGAAAATGGTGAAGGTTCGTATGATGCTCGTTTTGGTGCAACGGCTGATCTATTTGATTTTGGATTTGACAATTTCACGTTAGAAGAAGTGATTCCTGGTAACTTTTCGATTGAAGACCAAGAAACGGTTGCGGTAGATAAAGGGAAAGAAGATTCTGTAACGATTCAATCGAAAGATCCAATCCAAATGGTTGTACGAAAGGGCACAAAAGAGGAATTTGAACCTAGTTTGACACTTGATGAAGAGCAGTTAAATGAAGATGGTGAACTAACAGCTCCAGTGGAAGAAGGAGATGTGGTTGGTAAACTTGGAATAGCGCTCGGTGAGGATGATGCAGGCTTTTTAGATGAAAGCATGGCTTCATCATTACAAGTAGATGTGGTCGCGACTGAAACAGTAGATAAGGCGAACTGGTTTGTTTTAAGTATGCGTGCAGTTGGAGGATTTTTCGGAAATCTGTGGGAAACGACAACTTCTACTGTAAAAGGATGGTTTTAAAAGCTGATAAATTATGAAAATTGGCATCTCTTGTCTTGACAGGAGGTGCTTTTTTAGTGATTATTAATAATGGGATTAGTTTATTCCATCTTGTTCATCCGTGAACAAAATGTTAAAAAAGAACGGTTTCACGTATTCTAAAGGAGGTTTTTGTGATGAACACAGGTACTGATCGCGTAAAGCGAGGAATGGCAGAAATGCAAAAAGGTGGCGTCATCATGGACGTTGTCAATGCAGAACAGGCAAAAATAGCTGAGGCAGCTGGAGCAGTAGCGGTAATGGCGCTAGAGCGCGTACCGTCTGATATTCGCGCAGCGGGTGGTGTTGCACGTATGGCTGACCCTCGCATTGTAGAAGAGGTTATGAACGCGGTAAGTATCCCAGTTATGGCGAAAGCACGAATTGGACATATTACAGAAGCTCGCGTATTAGAAGCGATGGGCGTTGATTATATTGATGAAAGTGAAGTATTAACGCCAGCAGATGAAGAATATCATTTGCTGAAAAGTGAATACAAAGTTCCTTTTGTATGTGGATGTCGTGATCTTGGTGAAGCAGCTCGTCGAATTGGTGAAGGTGCTTCAATGCTTCGTACTAAAGGTGAACCAGGCACAGGAAATATTGTTGAAGCCGTTCGTCACCTGCGTAAAGTAAATGCTCAAGTACGTAAAGTTGTTAACATGACTCCAGATGAGTTGATGACAGAAGCAAAGCTATTAGGTGCTTCGTATGAGTTATTACTCGAAGTTAAAAATGCAGGCCGTATGCCGGTCGTTAATTTTGCTGCCGGTGGTGTGGCAACACCTTCAGATGCAGCGCTTATGATGGAGCTTGGAGCTGATGGTGTATTCGTTGGTTCTGGAATTTTCAAATCAGATAATCCTGAAAAATTTGCACATGCTATTGTACAAGCAACAACGCATTTCCAAGATTACGAATTGATCGGTAAAATTTCAAAAGAGCTTGGTACTGCAATGAAAGGTATGGAGATCTCATCTCTATCATTAGAAGATCGCATGCAGGAGCGCGGTTGGTAAGAAAGGTTTGATCAAATTGATTTCAATTGGTGTATTAGGTCTCCAAGGAGCCGTACGGGAACATGTTCGCTCCATAGAGGCTAGTGGCGCAAAAGCCATCGTCATTAAACATGCTGAACAGCTCTCTTCTGTTGATGGTCTCGTTATGCCAGGCGGAGAAAGTACAACGATGCGTCGTTTAATAGACCTATATGGTTTTATGCAGCCATTACGCGACTTTGCTCAAGCGGGTAAACCGGTGTTCGGCACATGTGCGGGGTTAATCTTACTTGCCAAAGAAGTAGTGGGGTACGATGAACCACACCTTGGCGTGATGGACGTAAACGTTGAGCGAAATTCATTTGGTCGCCAAAAAGAAAGCTTTGAAGCTGATTTGATGGTAACTGGACTAGATGAACCGTATAATGCAGTTTTTATTCGTGCTCCACACATCGTGTCAGCTGGACCGAACACACAAATTTTAGCAACACACAATGATCGCATTGTACTAGCACAAGACGGTCAGTTTTTAGGCTGTTCATTCCATCCAGAATTAACAGGTGATCACCGTATAATGAAGTACTTTGTGAAAATGGTTGAATCGGCAATGGTTTCTGTATAAAAGTATTGTAAGATGGATACGAATATGGTATCTTTATCGATAATTATAAAGCGTAAAAACAATGACAGAAAACAGTAACAGCTGATCCCTTTTTCAAGAGAGCCGGTGGGTGGTGTGAATCGGTAAAAGGACGTTGTGAATCCATTCTGGAGTGAGAAGTTGAACCCGTTGTGTAGTATGCTTCTCCGGTCGACGCCGTTAGGTCATGAGCGGAAGATGGCTTGTTCATCTTCAACCAGGGTGGTAACGCGGGCATTAACTCTCGTCCCTTTTTTAAAAGGGACGGGGGTTTTTTATTGTTTTTACTATTTTTTATTCGAAGGAGGATTATAAAATGTTAGATATGAAGAGATTACGCAATGAATTTGATGACATTAAAGCGAAAATGGCTCATCGTGGTGAGGATTTGGGTGATTTTGATCTTTTTCAATCACTCGATCAAGAACGCCGTGATTTGATTGTGAAAAGTGAAGAAAAGAAAAGCCGTCGAAATGTCGTATCACAACAGATCGCTCAAATGAAGCGCGAAAAGAAAAATGCGGATGATGTAATTGCAGAAACACGCAGTTTAGGTGACGAAATTAAAGAGATCGACGATCGTCTTCGCATCGTCGAGGAAAAACTTGAGCGTATTCTCTTGTCTATTCCTAATATTCCTCACGAAAGTGTACCAGTTGGGGAAACGGAAGATGACAATGTTGAGATTCGAAAATGGGGAGAGTTGCCGAACTTTGCGTATGAAGCAAAGCCTCATTGGGATCTCGCAACAAATATTGGGATGTTGGATTTTGAACGTGCGGCAAAGGTAACAGGCAGTCGTTTTGTTTTCTTAAAAGGGGTAGGAGCTCGACTTGAACGCGCACTTATCAACTTAATGATGGATCTACACCAAGATCACCACGGATATGAAGAAATGATTCCTCCGTACTTGGTGAATCGTACGAGCATGACTGGAACAGGTCAGCTACCTAAATTTGAAGAAGATTCGTTCCGAATCGAAAAAGAAGATTATTTCTTAATTCCAACATCAGAAGTGCCAGTGACAAACTATCACCGTGATGAAATTTTACGTGCTGATGAACTACCAAAGGCGTATGTAGCATACAGTGCAAACTTTCGCTCTGAAGCAGGATCTGCTGGTCGTGATACACGTGGACTCATTCGCCAACACCAATTTAACAAAGTAGAGCTTGTCCGCTTTGTGAAGCCTGAAGATTCTTATGAAACGCTTGAAATGTTAACTGGGCATGCAGAAAAAGTACTTCAATTGTTGAAGTTGCCATATCGTGTATTGAGCATGTGTACAGCAGACCTTGGCTTTACAGCTGCAAAAAAATACGACATAGAAGTATGGATTCCAAGCTATGAAAGCTATCGCGAGATTTCTTCTTGCAGCAACTTTGAAGACTACCAAGCGCGTCGTGCCAACATCCGCTTCCGTCGAGAACCAAACGCAAAACCAGAACACGTACACACACTAAATGGTAGTGGACTTGCCATCGGACGTACTGTTGCAGCCATACTTGAAAATTATCAACAAGAAGATGGTAGCATTGTTATACCAGATGTTCTCCAACCATATATGGGCGGCAAAAAAATTATCCAAAAATAAGACAATTCTCATACTAAGCGAACACCCGTAATCCCTTTTTTTATGACAGGGTTTACGGGTGTTTTCGTTGTTGAGGGGCAGACAATTCAATGAAACAAAGTAATACCCTTAACATTCTCAACCCTAACGTATGATATGTTTATGCGGATGTGAAAGAACGGTTTGAGTTCTGTCGCAGAAGATTTGAATGTGATTCAGTGACCGCTTGTCATTTGACGATAATGTTGTCGGTAATTATTTTAAAAAAGTCGTAGTTCTCAATTTTTGATAACTACGACTTTTTGTTTTTCGTCTGTCACGAAAACGTGATAACACGTTTAAAAGCTCTCTCTTTTCTTACTTAATATTTAAGAGCAATTCGCCCTTTTGTTTTGCAATCCCTAATTTTATCTATCTGAAGGAAAAAAGGTTGCCATCAAGGCAACCAAAATCATCTGTAAGGGATATAGAATAGGCGTAGTTTATTGTGATGGGTAACAGGTCTCGGCCAAAATTACATTTCATCCTTTGTTGCTTCCATTGCTTCTAATATTGTTTCTTTTGCATCCTCTTGATCTAAACCACTTATATCCACTCCGAATTCCTCTGCTAATTCTTGAGCTTTTACCATTCGGTCAGCTTGTTTTTCATTCATCAACTCACCTTTGTTCGTTTCAATTCCATCCTTTGCTGCTTTCATTGCTTCTAATATTGCTTCTTTTGCATCCTCTTGATCTAAACCACTTATATCCACTCCGAATTCCTCTGCTAATTCTTGAGCTTTTACCATTCGGTCAGCTTGTTTTTCATTCATCAACTCACCTTTGTTCGTTTCAATTCCATCCTTTGCTGCTTTCATTGCTTCTAATATTGCTTCTTTTGCATCCTCTTGATTTAAAGCACTTATATCTACTCCAAATTGATTCGCTAATTCTTGGGCCCTTTCCATTCGTTCGGCTTTATTTCCTTTCATCATTTCTTTGTCTTGCTCTTGATCAACTGCATTGTTATTTTCAGCAGCAAAAACATTTCCGTAAGATAAGCCTCCTAAGCTGAGAATCCCTACTGCGAGCACTCCAGAAATCATTTTTTTATTCATTGTCAAACAAATCCTTTCGTTAAAAATTTTTTAGAGATATGTATCTCTTTTTTGATAATAGCAAATAAATGTGAAAAAATTATGACATAACTAAATGTGGTTGGAGGTTCATTATTTCCATCTAGAAGCAAACTACCGAATTGGTTTTGTGTAAACCATTGCAAACGTATATTTCTGAAGAGCTTCATGATCAAAAATTCAATCAAATGATGGCAATCGCATGCTTGTCAGGTTTAGTCAGTTTTTACGCTGGATGAGCAGTACTTGCATATGCATTAACGATTATATTTTCTGTGGCAGCACTAACATCGTCACCAGATTAAAAAATTTTTATAAAAAGTTTCAAAAAATGTTGACGCAAATTTAAATCCGTGATATTATAATTCTTGTCAACACGGAGGAATACCCAAGTCTGGCTGAAGGGATCGGTCTTGAAAACCGACAGGGGAGTCAAATCCCGCGGGGGTTCGAATCCCTCTTCCTCCTCCATTATATTAACTTTAAACTAACGCGCATAAATATTGGAGATTCAAAACCATCGCAGATTGCGGTGGTTTTCTTTGTATACAGGGATATGTTGGAAACCAGTTCTGATATTTAAAATAGATTTTGTAAGTCCTCCTGTCACTAATTAATTTTTAGTACAATAAAAAAACAGCCTTTCCTAACTAGAATAGGAAAGGCTGTCTTTATTTTATCAATCATCTCTTTATTTTTTTAAAAGTGTTGTCTGATGAATAAACGAGCCAATGCGTTCAAGAATCTGATCGATTGATGTCGGATCTTTTACGAGGTCGTAGTCGTTGATGTTTAAGCGCATTACGGGACATGCGTTAAACGAGTTGATCCAGTTTTGATAGCGGTTGTGCATTTCTTCCCAATACGCAGACGGTGTTTCTTGTTCCATTGGTCGACCGCGTTCTTGGATACGGTCCACAATGTCATCAAGTGATCCTTCTAAATAAATTAAAAGGTTTGGATGCGGGAAGTACGGCGTCATCACCATTGCTTCAAATAGACTTGTATATGTTTCGTAATCTACAGGAGACATGGTTCCTTTTTCAAAATGCATTTTAGCGAAAATACCTGTATCTTCGTAAATTGAGCGGTCTTGGATAAACCCACCACCATATTCGAACATACGTTTTTGTTCTTTGAAGCGTTCGGCTAGAAAATAGACTTGTAAATGAAAACTCCATTTTTCAAAATCATTATAAAACTTATCAAGGTAAGGGTTGGCGTCTACTTTCTCAAAAGACGTACGAAAATGAAGGTTTTCAGCAAGTTTTGTCGTCATTGTCGATTTTCCAACGCCAACTGTACCTGCGATTGTAATGACTGCGTCAGAAGGAATTCCATATTTTTCGCGTGCGTTCATAATGTAGTGCTCCTTTTAATTAATGATTCTTCGATTTGTTGCAGGATTGTTGTTAAGTCTTGTTCTTCATGTACGAAGTCAACATTGTCCCCATTTACTCGTAGGACAGGAATCTCTGGGTGTGTTTTTTCAAAGTGATGAATGAATTCATCGTAATCTGCTGCGAGCTGCTCTAAGTATAGAGGGCTCATATTTTTTTCGAAATCCCGATCGCGCATTTTGATACGTTTTAATAATGTGTCTAGGCTTGCGTGTAGATACACTACAACGTTTGGCTTTGGCATATCCGAGGTTAAGATGCGGTAGATTTCAAGGTATTTTGTGTATTCTTCTGGTTGGAGTGTACGTTTTGCAAAAATAATGTTTTTAAAAATATGATAATCCGCGGTAACAGCTTTCTGATTTGCGAGGTAATGACGTTGGATGTCGCTCAACTGCTTATAGCGGTTGCAGAGAAAGAACATTTCAGTTTGAAAGCTCCATTCGTCAATGTTGTCATAAAATTTATTTAAAAACGGATTTTCGTCCACGATTTCTTTTAAAAGGTGAAAATCAAAATGGGATGAGATGGCTTTGGAGAGAGAGGTTTTCCCGACTCCAATAGGTCCTTCAACGGTTATGAATGGAACGGTAGTCATCAGCGTTCCCTCCTTTGTATAATGTTCAAATAAGACAACCGTTATTGTACCATAAGGGAGTTGGGAGCGATAGCTGGGAAAAACCAAAAAAAGACAAGAGCCAGCACGAGACTGATATCTTGCCTTTAGAAGTTATTTGCGAACTAGCTTTCCTGCTCTTGCACAGTTATTCTTTCACTACTTCGAATTGATCACTGAGTAACAACCAGTTTTGTGGGAATGGCAACCCTAACTTCCAATAACTCATGCCACTAAGTTTTAGTTCCTTCATCAAATTGAATTTTGCTTGGATCGAGCGAGCGTCTTCGAACCAAATAATATGATCAACGCCGTTTGTTGTGTATTCAATAAACGGGGCTTGAACAGCTTGATCATATTGAATGGGTACACCTTGAGTAGCGGCTATTTCAATCGCTTGTTGAGGACTGACGGCGCGTGCTTGAGAACCTTCTTCAAACGGCAATGTCCAATCGTATCCGTACAAATTTTGACCCATCAGAATTTTTTCGGATGGCATTTCAGTTAATGCATATTCGAGCACGTCACGCACAGGACCTATTGGTGAGACTGCTTGGGCAGGACCTCCACTATATCCCCATTCGTAAGTCATAATGACCACATGATCGACCACTTCTCCTATCGCTTTGTAATCATGGGCTTCATACCACTTTCCTTTTTGAGTGGCACTTGTTTTTGGGGCAAGTGCTGCACCGATCGACCAGCCTTCTTGTGCGAATCGTTGCTTTGCTTTTTGTAAAAATTTCACGTAGGCTTCTCGGTCAGCAGGACGTAAGTATTCAAAATCAAAGTGAATATTGCTGAATCCATATTGCTTTGCTTTTTGGACAATGTTCGCAAGTAAACGATCTTGAACAGCTGTGTCGGTTAAAATTATTCGACCTAACTCATCGCTAAAGGCGCCTTCTTCTAGATTAGTGATTTCCATCATTAAGGTGTTTTGATTGGCCTTTGCAATATCTAGTAATGGTCCTAGTGGAGGTTCATCGAGTGAGCCGTCTCTCTTAACTTTAAAGCTAAATGGAGAAAGATACGTTAAGTAAGGTGCGGCTTCCTTTGTGCGATCTTGCAACGCCTTCGTAACTTCGTCGCCAAAAGGCTCCACATAAGCATTAAATGCAGCGCTTTGCTTCGTCATAGGTGGAATATACAAACGCCATCCAATCGCTAAAGGTTGCTCTGGTGAAATTCCGTTTATTTGGGCAAGCTCTTGATAAGGTATCCCGAACTGCGTGGCGATGGAGTACAAACTTTCTCCTGGTTGAACGAAGTAATACCTTCCATCAATCGGGATAACAAGAGCTTGACCTTGGACGAGACGATCAGGGTTAGGTAAATCGTTAGAATCTGTAATTGTCTGAGGTGGAATGGAGTACGTGTTTCCGATGGAAGTAAGGGTTTCTCCTGGTTGAACCACATGAATTTGCATAGAATGCTCCTTTTTTAAAAAAATTTGTACTTGTGTTTGCCAAGGTAAATGAGCCACTTACGCAATACGCTATCTTACTGTATGATTATTTAAAAGAAAAAATGAGAAAAGGATGGCGACGGATTTCATGTATGAGCAGGATCGATACTGGATGACTCAAGCGCTTGAGGAAGCAAAAAAAGCAGGGGATTTAAAAGAAGTGCCCATTGGTGCGGTAATTGTGCAGGATGATCAGAAAATCTCCTCGGCTTACAACCTACGTGAAACTACACAAAATGCTGTGACCCATGCTGAGCTACTTGCGATCGAAAAAGCGTGTGAGAAAGTCGGAAGCTGGCGGTTAGAAGGAGCGACGCTGTATGTCACGCTTGAACCGTGCCCGATGTGTAGCGGGGCAATCTTGCTGTCACGGGTCGAGCGGGTTGTCTACGGTGCGATGGATCCCAAGGCTGGATGCGCCGGTAGCTTAATGAATTTATTAGAGGATGATCGCTTTAATCACCGCTGTGAAGTTGTTAAAGGCGTGTTGGAAGAGGAATGTGGAGGGATACTTTCTACATTTTTCAAACAGTTACGTGCAGAAAAAAAGAAGCGAAGAGCGCTTAGGCAAACAGTTGATCAAGGGTCTACAAGATGATGATTGATTTTTAGAGTTGATGATAGTATAATGAGTCTTGCGTGGTCAAAAGCGCATATGATTATTGGTCTCATTTTTGCCGTGCTAGGTGGGGAATTAGCGGTGCCCTGTATTCGCAATCCGCTCTAGCGAAACTGAATCCCTTCTCGAGGCTGCGCACGTTGTTTGGTCTGCCTTCTGTAAGTGGTGTTGACGTCTGGGTCCTGCGCAATGAGAATTCACGAACTATGTCAGGTCCGGAAGGAAGCAGCATTAAGTGGAACCTCTCATGTGCCGCGGGGTTGCCTAGACTGAGCTAACTGCAGAAGTAACGCTTATGACTGTCAGTCGACAGAAGGTGCACGGCAGTTTATTTTACATATTAAAACCACTCAACTCGTTTGGGTGGTTTTTTATATTCTTTTTTGTCTTTTTTAGGCTAAGCGTTTTGTCGTGAGCTCGATTGAGTTATACTTAAAAAAGCAGTCAGTTGGAATGGAGGAGGGTGAAATATGGTATATCAAGCGTTGTATCGTGTGTGGCGTCCGCAAGAGTTTGCTGATGTCGTCGGTCAGAAACACGTTACTAAAACGTTGCAAAATGCCCTCTTACAGGAGAAGATTTCACACGCTTATTTGTTTTCTGGTCCACGTGGAACGGGTAAAACAAGTGCGGCCAAGATTTTGGCAAAGGCGGTCAATTGTGAACGAGCCCCAGTAGGAGAACCGTGTAATAAATGTGCTGTTTGCAAAGGCATTACAGACGGCTCCTTACCTGATGTCATCGAACTTGATGCCGCATCAAACAATGGAGTCGATGAAATTCGTGATATTCGAGACAAAGTAAAATATGCACCAAACGAAGGACGCTTTAAGGTGTACATCGTCGATGAAGTACATATGCTGTCAACGGGTGCTTTTAACGCGTTACTAAAAACACTAGAAGAGCCGCCAAAGCACGTGATTTTTATTCTCGCAACAACTGAGCCGCACAAAATTCCGCTCACGATCATTTCCAGATGCCAACGCTTCGATTTTAAACGAATCACTGCAGAAGACATTGTTGGACGGATGATGCATATCGCCACTGAATCCAATGTTTCTTATGAAGAAAAAGCGATGCACGTCATTGCTCGTGCTGCAGAAGGTGGAATGCGTGATGCGCTAAGTCTTCTTGATCAAGCGATTTCATTTAGTCAAGATCAAGTGACGTTAGAAGATGCCTTGACGGTTACTGGTTCGATCGGACAAGATCGTTTGACGCGTCTTGTGCAATCTATCCAAAAGCAGGATGTAGCGACGGCGCTAGAAACGATTGATGAGCTTCTTCGGCAAGGAAAAGACCCGATTCGCCTTATAGAGGATATGATTTTATATAGCCGCGATCTTCTTCTTTATAAGGCAGCCCCTAATTTAGAAGAATCGATGGACCGAGTGTTGTCTGATGAGGATTTTAGAAAGTTAGCAGATGAAGTGCAAAGTGACCAGCTGTATTCGTATATTGATATTTTAAACAAAACTCAGCAGGAAATGAAATTCACGAATCACGCCAGAACGTATCTAGAAGTAGTAGCTGTAAAGCTTTGTCACGCGGAGCGCCAAACTGCACCAGTTGAAGTCCAACAAACCCCTGATTCACAACAGCTGATCCAGCGTGTTCAACAGCTAGAGGGTGAGTTAAAGCAGCTGAAGCAAAACGGTATCACAAATACACCAGTAACAGAAGCATCAGCTACTCCAGCGAAAAAAACGTCACGTGGCACGAAAGATTTCAAAGCACCCGTTGGACGAATTAAAGAGGTACTCCAACATGCAACGAAAAATGATATCGCACAAATTAAAAGTCGTTGGGGAGATATGCTCGAATCCCTGAATCGCCAGCAATTGCGCTCTTTGACCGCTCTTTTAAATGAAGCGGAGCCAGTAGCGGCATCTCAGGACGTTTTTGTGTTAAAATTTAAATATGATATCCATTGCAAAATGGCTATGGAAAATAATAAACTTACAGAAACAATGCCTTCCATTTTACAAGAGTTGACTGGTTCGCTCTATAACATCATCGGCGTCCCTGAAGAACAATGGCTCGAAATACGAGAAGACTTCATTCAACATCAAGGTCAGTCGGAAGTATCCGATGAGGAAGGTAAGCCTAAAGAGGATCCACTTATCGCAGAAGCAAGGAAACTTGTTGGCTCAGAATTGCTTGACATTCAAGACTAAAAATTTGGAGGTAATGACAAATGCGTGGAATGGGAAATATGCAAGGTATGATGAAGCAAATGCAAAAAATGCAGAAACAAATGGCGCAAGCTCAGGAAGAACTAGGTGAAAAGCGCCTAACAGGCACTGCGGGTGGCGGGATGGTAACTGTAACTGTGTCTGGTCATAAAGAAGTACTAGAAGTAAATATTAAAGAAGAAGTTGTAGATCCAGATGATATCGAAATGCTTCAAGATTTAGTGCTTGCAGCAACGAATGAAGCAATGAAAATGGCCGATGAATTGACCAATTCAACGATGGGCCAATTTACTAAGGGCATGAACCTCCCGGGAATGTTTTAAGGAATCTTAAAGTATGCATTATCCAGAACCAATATCAAAGCTGATTGACAGCTTTATGAAATTGCCAGGGATTGGGCCGAAAACAGCGGCCCGTCTGGCATTTTTTGTATTAGAAATGAAAGAAGATACTGTTCTTGATTTCGCCAAAGCCTTGGTCAACGCGAAGCGAAATTTAGGTTTCTGTACGGTTTGTGGTCATATTACTGATCAAGATCCATGCTATGTTTGTGAGGATCAGAAACGGAACCGCGGTATGATTTGTGTTGTGCAAGATCCAAAAGACGTTATAGCGATGGAAAAAATGAGAGAATATAATGGGCTTTACCACGTGCTTCACGGGGCAATTTCACCAATGGAGGGTATTGGTCCTGAAGACATCAACGTACCGGATTTGTTGAAACGATTGCAAGATGAATCCGTAGAGGAAGTCATTTTAGCGACGAATCCAAACATTGAAGGTGAAGCCACGGCAATGTATATCTCACGTTTACTCAGGCCGTCAGGCATCAAAGTAACGCGTATTGCACATGGTCTGCCAGTTGGAGGAGACCTTGAATATGCAGACGAAGTAACATTATCCAAAGCGCTTGAAGGGCGTCGTGATGTATAGGGGAGCGTAATTTCATGCTGTTTCGTAAAAAAGGAAAATTAAAACAAGAGTTTGATGATCGCTTAGTCAAGCTAATGAAAAGCACAAGAGATGATTGGCATCGCCAAAAAAACATGGCGGAAATGAGCTTCGAAAAGAGTCCGCAAATAGTCGCAGTTGAAAAGCTAGCAGAAGCCAAGTACTTTTACCTTTTCAAAGAAGCGCGAAATCGGAAAATCGTCATAAAATAACCTTACTATACATATCTTTCTTCTATATAGACCTCTTCAAATGAAAAGGGGTGTAGGGGATGATATGGATTTGGGGAGCTGGCACACTTATAATTGCCATGCTTCTATTTGCGATCGGTGTGAAACCTTTTGTGCGGTGGGTATGGAGATTTTGCATGAAGTGGGTTATTGGGCTAGCTTTGCTATTCATCCTTAACCGCTATGGACAAGCTTATGGTTGGTATGTGCCAATGAACCCTGTAACCACAGGTGTTGCGGGAATTCTTGGGATCCCTGGAACTATTGCACTTGTCTACTTGTATAAAGGAAGCAGTTACTAATGTGGCTGCTTCCTTTGTTGTGCTTAGAACCTTTTTATTGTTTCTCGTAGGATGTGAGTGAAGGTGAAAGAAAGCATGTGTTTATAAAAATACAAAAATGTGGACTGATTAAACGAAAAAACAAATATATACATAGGTATGACTTCTATGCTCTATGTAGAAAAAATAATTACAGATAATTGTATAAACGTAGACTAGGAGAAATGATGTTACTAATTGACGTATCGATTGTATGAAATCACTTGTTACATATATACCGAACAAAAGGGTGTTACGACTGTGGCACCATTTGAATCTATTTAAATAAAATACTTGCATCTTCAATTTACCCATGGTATATTATTCCTCGTTGCGAAAAACAACGGTCAATTTAATAAGAAAACAACTAAAAAATAAATATAAAAAAGTTGTTGACATAATATCTGATAAGATGTTATGATAAATTGGTCGCTTGAGAGAGCAACGTAAACGAAATACCTTGAACC